>NZ_CP018632.1:7422500-7783862 GCF_002215215.1 Granulosicoccus antarcticus IMCC3135
GAACAAACTAGACTCGATGTCACACTCGGTACACTTTCTCAGGCAGTCAAGGACTCCACGGCAATCAACACGACGGGCCTGGTACACAATATGCCATTACTGGAAGAGCGAGCCGATGAGTGGCTGGGCAGTGCACAGCTGCGCGATTTGTATGGCAAGCCTATCCTTGCCGTTCAGGTAAGTACACCGCGCCATATTTCTTCACAGGGCCGTTCGGCGGTCAATATGGCACTACTCTCACTGCTTGTCACCGGCGTGTTCACCATGATCGTATTGTGGCTGGCGCTGCAGCGCGTACTGCTCAAACCACTGAAAGTACTGGCGGATCATGCACAGCAAGTGGGAGCCAGTGACGATCTTCACACCCAGTTGAAACTCAACCGCCATGACGAGATTGGCGCCTTGGCTGATAACTTCGATCAGATGGTGGAAAACCTTGCGCTGGCTCGTCGAAAGATCGTCGATCAATCATACCGTTCCGGCGTTGCCGAAATGGCCAGCGGCGTTTTGCACAATATCGGCAACGCCATTACACCGTTGATGGTAAAGCTTGAAAACCTTGCAGGCGAAATCAGGAAATCGCCCAAAGCTGAAATCAGACAGGCAGTAACAGAACTGGAGAATACGACTACGCCGCAAGATCGCCGAGTCGATTTATCACGCTTTGTAGAGCTTGCCGGTGTGGAACTGGCTGAGCTGTGCGAACGCGGTCTCAACGATGTAAACCGTGCCGTTAGCCAGGTAGGCAATATACGCGATATCCTGAGTGATCAAGAGCGAGTGAGTCGATCGGCACGAGTACTTGAGCCGGTCGATGTCGGCAGTCTGATCAGTGATGCTGCATCCACGCTGATCGAAAGTGGCCATGACACACTGCAGGTTATTATCGATGCCAGTGTCAGCGATTGCGGATACTGCTCAGGTGCCAGAGCTGCATTACAACAAGTGATCAACAACATCCTGATCAATGCTGCAGAGGCGATGGAAGCTCCCGACCAACAGGATGGAAACTTGCGAATCAGTGCTATGGCAAAAGAGTGTGATGGCAAACGCTGCATCAGCTATCGCTTTGATGACGATGGCGTCGGCATTGAGGCGGCACACTGGAACGACATTTTTCAACGCGGCTTCAGCACAAAGAACCGTGATGGTTCCGGATATGGACTGCACTGGAGTGCTAATACGCTACAAGCTTTGGGCGGCTCATTGCACCTGTTACAAGACGATGATCATTGCGGAGCTAGTTTCGAGATGACACTGCCTGTCGCAACTCCGGCTGGTAACAGTGCGAACGATGCAGAAACTGGTGCCGTTTTCCCGGCTACCGGCACGGGAAACTAGAGCTATGTCAGAGAGTGAGCCTGCTGTGATTCGCGTGTTGATCGCCGATGATGAACCGGCGGTGCTGGAAGCCTACCGGGATATTCTGTGCTCACCTACGGCACCGTGCAATGCCGAGATCGGAGATCTGCGTTCACGCCTGTTCAGTGCCTCCGCCGAAAGCATCGGCACGGTAGCTCCTGCAATAGCCAGCCATCAATTCGAACTCACCTGCGTTGCTGATGCGGTTTCGGCGGTGCAGGCCGTTGCTGACAGTATCGTCTCTGGTCTACCGTTTTCACTCGTGTATCTCGACATGCGAATGCCACCGGGCAAGGATGGCGCCTGGGCCGCCGTGGAGATCCGCAAACTCGATGAGCGCATTGATATAGTCATCTCGACCGCCTATTCGGATGTGGACCCGATGGCATTGTCACAAAAAGTTCTGCCGGCAGCGAAAATGTTCTATGTGCAGAAACCCTTTCATCCACACGAGATTCGCCAGCTGGCTCTGGCGATCGGCGAAAAACGTCAGGCCGAAGATCGGATCTGGCGACTAGCCTACTACGACGGGCTGACCGGATTGCCCAATCGTGAACTTTTTCTGAAACAACTCCATGATGCTATTCAGCAGTCCACTCTAAAAGAACAATCGCTGGCCGTACTCTTCCTTGATCTCAACGGATTCAAGCGAATCAACGACACGCTGGGCCACGATGCCGGCGATGATGTCCTGCGAGAAACCGCAAAACGCTTGAACGCCGTGTTGCGCGCAGGTGAACACCCCACTGACAGCATTGACTCCAATAGAGTAACAGGCACGGTGGCGCGCTTGGGGGGTGATGAATTCACAGTGCTGATTGAATACCTTGCAGGACCTGAAGAAGCCATTGGTGTTGCACAGCGGGTACTCGAGACACTGTCCCAGCCCATGATCATTGGTGAGCATAAACTGTTCTCCATTCCCAGTATCGGCATCGCCAGTTTCCCCGGAGATGCAAGTGATTCTGCCGGTTTGCTCAAATGTGCTGATATGGCGATGTACTTTTCCAAACGATCACTTTCTCAGGAACCACAGCACTTCAACGAGACGATGAGCAAGGCAGCTGTCAGCCGGTTGAAAAGGGAAAATGCCTTGCGCGAGGCATTGAACAACGATGAGCTGAGCTTGCATTATCAACCCCAGTTACATCTGATTTCAAATGAGCTCATCGGATTTGAGGTCTTGCTACGCTGGCATAATCCGTATCTGGGCGAGGTAGCACCCGATGACTTTATCCCGATCGCGGAGGAAAACGGCCTGATCATACCTATCGGTGAGTGGGTCTTGCGTACCGCATGCCTACAGGCAAAACAGTGGATTGACAATGGCTTGCATCTCGACCGCATCGCTGTGAATGTATCGATAGTGCAGTTCGCATTGCCTGATTTTCCAAAAATGGTGCAAGCCATTCTTACTGAAACTGGCTTGGAGCCAGAGGTGCTGGAGCTGGAGCTCACAGAATCGGTATTGATGCATCAGGTCGACACCGCCGTGCACACATTCAAGCAATTGAAAATCATTGGAGTGCAACTGGCCATTGACGACTTTGGTACAGGTTATTCAAGCCTGAACTATTTGAAGCAGTTTCCGATCGATCGACTCAAAATTGACCGATCGTTCACCAGTGCCATTCTGTCAGATACCAATGATCAAGCAATCGCCGATGCCGTGATTGCCATGGCAGGTCGAATGAACGTTCAAGTGACTGCCGAAGGCGTTGAATCGATTGAGCAGTTGCAGTTTCTACGCGAAGCTCAGTGTGATGCGGTCCAGGGTTTCCATATTTGCCACCCCATGAAAGTGGTGGATGCCGAACAATATCTGAAAGCGCTGCCCAACCGACGACAAGACGCGGCCTGATCGTGTAATAACCGACAACGAGCCGCCCCTCAAGACTTATGCTTCAGAAGCGAGGGACTTGCGCAGCCAGCGCAAACCGATTGGTCCAACTCCGATGATATAGATGAACCGGCAACTGTGTACCAACGCAACCATGCCGGCATCCAGACCCAGTGCCAGCGCCACCAGGCTGACCTCCGCGATACCACCGGGAGCCAATGCCAGAAATAGCACCAGAAAATGCTGATCGATCAATGGCACCAGCATCAGGGCAAACACCGCCGCCAGACACATGATGGCAATCGTGAACAAGGACGATGCCACAAAAAATCGGGCATAGCGATCGCGCGGGCCGTGAGCCACCTCACTGCCAATGACCATCCCGAACACCAGTAACGCCAAGGTCTTTACCAACGTCGGTGGCGCCATATTGATATCGGTAAAGGCGGCAAGCATGGCGGAGAGCACCATTGGCACGATGACGTGACCACCGGCAATATTCAATTTCTCGGCCAGAATAAAACAGGCGACGATGAGTCCAGCCAGTACAAAGGGCGAGGTATCGTTATGCCATTCCAGACTCGCCAGCAATGGATCAGGCACAGGTGGCACACCCAGAAAGCGGGCAAGAAGCGAGATGGAGACCACCACAATCACGATGCGTACCGCATGCACCATCAAGACTTCGGCACGATTGCCTGAATCCCCCGCCAGTGCCAACAGCATCGACAAGCCTCCCGGTAGCGCACAAAGAAAAGCCGCCGGACGTGGCAGCCCGGCCTGTCTTGCAAACCAGGGCATTCCTATAAAGACAGTCAAGGTCGTGATACTCAAAGCCGCCGCGATGGCAAACGGCAAGTCATCGCCAGAAAGCTGGATACTGGATGCAACCGATGGCCCTAACGACACACCGATGGCAATCCGCATCCAGCGCTCCAGCGCAATGGGCAAGGTTTGAACTGGCAGACCGGCAAATATTGCCAGTGCACAGGCAATCAGGCTGCCCAGCATCCAGGGAATCGGAAAATGCAGAAGCAGTGCCAGCACCCCACCGCCAACACCCAGCGACAAAGTCAGCCCCCAGCAGCCCATCTGTCTGAATGACATCACGTAAATTGTACCTGCAGGAACTCTGTCATGAAAATACCCGACGCGTAACCGCTCACTGATCTACACGTTCGGTCTAACCCGAGCAATCGGAAAACCTTACTTTCTGCCCCACCACCTTGACATTCAGTCCTATCATGGAGCCGGTACATATTGTAATCTATGCCGTCACTGGCTGTTAAGCGAATCGAGAGTCGCTACGCCAGAAATTCATCTAATATCAATTGGAAATGCGTATGAAACTCGGCATTTTGTCTTGTGGTCCGAACTCCTACAGCACCCGACGACTCGTGGAAGCGGCACAGCAGCGCAACCACACCGTCAGAGTGCTCAACACCCTGAAATTCGCTATCGACCTGCAACAAGGCGTTCCGGACCTGTATTACCGGCAAAAAGCCCTGAGCAGCTACGATGCGATACTTCCCCGAATTGGAGCTTCCATCACCTACTACGGAACTGCCGTGGTGCGCCAATGCCAGGAAATGGATATTTTCTGCGCCAACACCGCCGCTGGTATAACCAACTCGCGTGACAAATTACGCAGTCTGCAGATACTAAGTCGTCATCACGTCGGCATTCCCAGAACAACGTTTGTTCGAGACAAGAAGGATGTTCTGCCAGCCATCGAACGCGTCGGCGGCGCCCCGGTCGTCATCAAGCTCATTGAAGGTACCCAGGGCATCGGTGTCCTTCTGGCAGAATCCACCAAAGCGGCCGAAGGTATCATCGAGTTGCTGCAAAGCCAGAAACAGAATGTTCTGATCCAGAAATTTGTCGCTGAGAGCAAAGGCAAGGATATACGAGCCTTCGTAGTCGGCGATCGCGTCGTCGCCGCCATGCGCCGGGTTGCCCAGGGCCAGGAATTTCGCAGCAATGTACACCGTGGTGGCGTCGCCGAAGCCGTCGAACTGTCTGAAGAATATACAGAGACAGCGGTACGTGCGGCACAGATACTGGGTCTGCGTGTCGCCGGTGTTGATATGCTCGAAGGCAAAAATGGTCCGCAAATCATGGAAGTCAATTCATCCCCGGGGCTGGAGGGCATAGAGACCTGCACAGGTCTGGATGTTGCCGGCAGTGTCATTGACTACATTGCAGCCCAGGTCGATTTTCCGGAAATCGATATCCGCCAGCGTCTGACCATCAGCAAGGGTTACGGTGTGAGTGAAATATACATACCAGAAGGCTCACACTTTGTTGGTGTCTCTATAGCAGCGACCGAACTGGCGGAGCAGGATATCAATGTACTGACACTGTACCGGGGCAGCAAGATCATCCCTAACCCCAAGAAAGAAAGACTGCTGGAAGCTGATGACAAACTGCTGTGTTACGGCAAGCTGGAATCCATGCGCAGCATGGTGCCAGCCAAGACTCGTCGTCGCCGCCGTCCAGAGGTTCTTGATCTGGTCACTGACGTGCCTAATGCTGACACTACAGCCGAATAGTCTGTTACACACCAACTGAAACTGTACAACCTGAAGAGACTGCAAGGCTCCGCTTGCAGTCATCTCTCAATGCAGACGCCACAAAGCATCTGCATTACCCGCATCGAGCAACCTGCGCGCTATTTTGCCGGAAGCACAACTCTGCTTTGTTCATATTTCTTCTCGGCATCGCGCACCAGCTTCTCACCCGACTTGACCATTGATGTGCCATCGGCAAGGTTCTCCTTGCCTTCAGATATCTGGTCGTTGCCCTTACTGACTTTCTTGTTGCCTTTGCGAA
This sequence comes from Granulosicoccus antarcticus IMCC3135, assembly GCF_002215215.1. NCBI lineage: Bacteria > Pseudomonadati > Pseudomonadota > Gammaproteobacteria > Chromatiales > Granulosicoccaceae > Granulosicoccus > Granulosicoccus antarcticus. Next base: position 7,428,535 of record NZ_CP018632.1, read on the forward strand.
TCAGCGCCTGACCTTCTTCCCATTGCTCGCCGATGTCCGCAACCGCATTACCTTCGGCCATGACCGTGTCCCCAAACGAGGGACCTGTGCTGGCGCAACCTGAAGCTAACAGGCCAAGCAGAGCCGACAACAGCATTATATTTCTTGATATTTTCATTGGAACACCATGTTTTCAGTAAATTATTGAGTTGATCAGTGGCAAAGCGTCGCGCTTGCTTGTCATTAACCACTAGTTTGAACCCACAGACATCGACCAAAATCGAAAAGTCACAACTTATTCAGGTTACAAACGCTAATTGATAAAAATAATTATTCAATTCGACAATTATTTATAGTTTTACTAATGATCTGAATATGCCGATCATCCTGTCTTCTACTGTGGCAGAGGCTTGCCACAACACCGGAGGGCAAGATGAAAACAGAGATCCAATCCCGTTCAGACATCACTGCAGAAGCAGAGAAACAGCTTATACAGGCTTGTACGCAAAACCACCCGGCCTGGGAAGACCAGTTGATATCCTGGCTGAGTGGTAATGGCGCCTGGTTGCAGCGTCACTGTGTCGCGCTGCTTGGCAATAGCACCGATGCCGAGGACGCCGTGCAAGAGATCACTCTCAAGGTCATACGTGCGATAAGCCGCTTTGAAGGGCGTTCATCGCTACGAACCTGGGTGAGTCGTATTGCGGACAACCACTGCTTCACGTTGATCAAGAAGAAGTCCTCCCGGACTCTGAACGAACACCTTCGCCATTGCCTGACGCTCGCCGAAGAAGACAGGCACACAGAAGCAGCTCCCGATGCCAACGAAGACAGCACTGGGCAAGTTCACTCAACCCTGGACCGTCTGACGAGTACCAACCGGGAAATTCTGGAGCTTCGTTACTTTGAAGAGCTCTCCATCAAACAGATGGCGACGGCACTCAACCTGACTCAAAGCGCCACCAAGATGCGCCTGTACAGAGCCATGGACGTCTTCAAGATCAACTTCCAGAACGTAGCTGCCTGACAAAAAATGTGACTTCCCAGTCACCGCGCTCGTCAGTACTCCCATCAGGACAAAGTTGAACTTCTCACCCCTTACAGTATGAGACTAAAAATCATGTTCATGAAATCAGCCATCAGCGTTGCAATACTCTCGGCAAGCTCTGTTGCCAGTGCAATAGAACTAACAGACTTCCGCGATCCGAACACCTCGTTCGATGAGGCCTATGTTGACTTCAATGCCAACGCGAACTCAGGCAATCAGGACCAGACCAGCTATGACGCTTTCCTCAACGCGTTCTACACGCAACGAACCAGCACCGAGCGAAAAGTGTGGGGCTTCGGTGTTGACGGTAATGCAGATGCATCGCGTGGACCTAACTCGGAAGATAGCTCGAATTCAGATTTCGGTTTCAGTGCTCAAGTCAATTCGGATGTCTATTTCAGTGATCGCAATGACAAGCTCTTCTATTTTGGTGAAGGTAGTTATGCCCATCAGGACTCTGCCATTGATGACAACATTGGTGTCACTGTCGGCCTGGGCTATGGACGCGTCTGGAATGCAACACCGCTGGCAAAGGCGCTGCGTATACAAGAAGCATTAGGTGTTTATGGCTTGCTGTCCAAAGACATGAGCGATGAGGATCTACTGGCGTTGGCAGCCATCATCGGACGCGAAGATGAATACCGTTCCAAAGGCGGTGCCGATGAATACAGAGGTGCCTGGTATGCCGATATGGAGCAGGCCATGGCTGCTGCAGGCGTGTTGCCTGAAGGCGAGCTCAGCGCTCTGGGCACGGTGAAGCTGGACGACATTCTGTTCGATGAACCTATCAGCGCCCGTCGACATGGCTGGCTGGTTCGCGGCGGTGCCGGATTCCAGTCCAGCGATTTTCTGGGCATCGCGGATAACGATCCCAAACTGCTGTTCCAACTTGAATACGCCAAACCCTACGGTTTGCGCGGACAGTTGCTGGAGACCGCCACTTACGAGCCTGTTTTCGGTGACAACGTCGTGCAGAAACTCTCCAACCGGTTGAGCTATAGCTACGAAATTTCCGATCGGGTTGACTGGATCAACAGCTGGGACTTGTCTTTCCAGCAAGCAGATGACGATGACAAGACACGCTTCATGAGCAATACCCTGGCGAGCACCATGGCTTATCACCTGACCAATCGACTCGATCTGGGCCTGACGCTGGCAGCGGTAGATACCGACGACAAACCGAATCTGGATCGGGATAACGACGAGGTGGCAACATCAGCCATTATCAATGTGCGTTATCGTGTGAAATAACACACCAGGAAGAACAGGTGGTGGTGACGACCACCATCACCTGATTCCAACAGAAGTACAGTGTCTGATTATCGTTCAAATCTGCCGTGCAACCGTTGCCTGGTATCTTTAATAGGTGATGGCGGTTATCGTGTTTGACAGGGCCATCGCTCTATCCCGTCTGCAACGAAACTTTCCGGCATCCCGAGTTCATGGACATAGAGTTACTTCGTACCTTTCTGGAAGTGGAACGGCTGCGCCATTTTCGCAAGGCATCAGAAGAACTGTTTGTCACTCAGGCGGCAGTCAGCTCACGTATCAAACTGTTGGAGCAAACCCTCGGGGTCTCTCTGTTCATTCGCCAGAACAGGCAGATTGATCTGACACCAGAAGGCCATCGCTTCAAACGTTACGCCGAACGCCTGATTGCTGAATGGCGCAAGGCACGTCATGATGTATCGCTGGGTGAGACCGGCGCCCAACTGGCTGTCGGCGGCACAATCCGTGTCTGGGATGCCGGTATGCAGGAATGGATTCATGATGTTCATCGCGCGTATCCGGAACTGGCACTGATCCTTGAATCACACACTCCTGAAACTCTGGTACGCCGTCTGCTTGATGGGCAGCTGGACTTGGGCTTCATCATGGAGCCGCCACAGATCGACACTCTGAACCTGATCGAAGTGGCACAGTTGGAACTGGTCATGGTGACCACCAATCCGGATGCCAACCTCGAAGAGGCTATGGGCCAGGGTTACATCTGGATTGATTGGGGCCTGAGCGTCGCCTTGCAGTATCAACGCCTCTACCCCGATGCTCATGAGCCGACCCTGCGTATTGCCAATGCCAGTGTGGCACTGGAGTTCATGCTGGAGTTCGGAGGTGCAGGCTACCTTGCCAGCCGGGAGATCGCAGATGAAATCAAGGATGGCGAACTGTTCCTGGTCAGAGGTGCTGAGCGTATTCAGAGAAGCGTGTACGCTGTTCACCCGGTCAGGACAGACCGGCTGGATTTGATCACCGAGGTCACAGGCGAATTCAGGTATCGCGTCTCTCTACCCAAACGACCGCGTCGCAAGAAACCCAGCAGTGCATGAATGGCAGTCAGCTGCAATTCAGAATCCGGTAGTCAGATCTGAGAATCAGCACCGGTTCGTTGCTTCATAAATGCAAGTACTTCCCCTTCGTCCGGTATTCCATCCAATCCATCAGGCGACATGCATTTCAAAGCAGCAGCGGCATTCGCAAACTCGATGGCAACTTGCTCCGGACACCTCTTTGCCAACTGCAAGGTGAAGGCGGCATGCCAGACATCGCCAGCCCCCAGTGTATCCACCGCTGTTACCGCAAAAGCTGACATATGGGCAAGCTTGCCCTCGTCCAGCCAATACACGCCTTGCTCCCCATCGGTCACGCAAACCCAGTTGCCGAATTGCATCTGTGCCATACGCAAGCCTTGCTCCACGCTATCCACACTTGCAAAATCTCGCAAGCCCTGACGAGAGAAGGCAAGATGACTTGCCAATGCCATGGCCGCATGGCTGACAGGGGCCTCCGCATCGATCACCGCTGGAATACCCATCTGCTTCGCGTAGCTCAGCACTTGCAAGGCCGCGGCCTCCCAGCGAGTATCAACCAGCACCGCCTCCGGTATCTCCAGTGCTTGCAACAATTGGACATCAAGCACAGTACTTGCCTCCCTTGCGATTGAGGCTTCATCCGCGCCGCGGTAATTCACGATCTGTCGATCGCCACTAGCGTCGACGAATACGCTGGAAATAGGCGACTTGCTGTCCCGTATACAAACCACCAGCGAATGTCCGACGGATCGTCCAAGCAACTCTGTACGCAGCACATCGCCGAACAAGTCGTCACCCAGTCTGCCTGCCAGCTGCACCTCGGCCCCCAACCTCTGCATGGCAACCGCAGCAATCGCACCACCACCGCCCAGGCTGAAGCGTACATCTTCGGCACGATATTTTTCGGCGCGCCGCGGCATCTCACCCACACGAAATGTGATATCCGCCGCAATCAGTCCGCTGGCCATCAATCTAATCGGCCTGTTCACCGGATGAACTCAACTTGCCAAGCCTGTCTACTTCGCACTTTATTCTCCTCGGCTTTCAACCATGCATCGATCTATTCTGCCAACGATCATGCCCACTTACGTCCTGCAGAGTCAAAGAGTTATGGTCAGCAGCGACTCTCGATTGGCATTACAATGCTGCAGCACTACCAACACGATCGCAACGGCAACTTTTCCATGACTATCAAAGTATTCGGCCACAAATCTCCCGATACCGACTCCACCGGCTCGCCTCTCATCTGGGCCTGGTACCTGACGGAAATCTGCGGCACACCAGCAGAGGCCTGCCTACTGGGTGAACCCAATACCGAAGCGGCATTCATGCTGCAGCGCTGGGGCTTCAACACCCCGACGATCATCGATGACGTCAGTGCAGATGACAAAGTCGTGATTGTCGACACCAATAACCCTGCCGAGCTGCCTGCGAGTATCAATTCGGCCGACATTCTCGAGATCATCGACCATCACATGCTGGCGGGTGGCATCAAGACACTCAAGCCAATCACTATCACCGTGCGTCCAGTCGCCTGCACCGCCACGATCATGCACGACTTGATGGGTGACAAGGCTGCGAATATGCCAGAACAAATCAAGGGGGCCATGCTTTCGTGCATCTTGTCCGATACCCTCGGATTCCGCTCGCCGACCACGACGGATCGCGATCGCGAAGTGGCTGAGAAAATCGCCGCAGAGCTGGAACTATCGATTCCTGATTATGCCGCCGAGCTTTTCGCTGCAAAATCTGATATATCCAGATTCTCCGATGCCCAGTTATTGCGCATGGATTCCAAGCAGTACGATATCGGTGGCAAGAGTTTTCGTATCTCTGTATTGGAAACCACTTCTGCCGACACAGTGCTTGCACGCAAGGAGAGCCTGATGCAAACAATGCCGAGCGTGGCAAGTGAAGATCAGGTTGACCAGCTACTGTTATTCGTGATTGACATTCTGGCTGAAGAGGCAACATTGCTGGTGCCCAACGATCTGGTCAAACAGATAGCCGAGAAGAGCTTTGATGCAACGGTCACGGGCGATACCGTCAGATTACCGGGTGTGGTAAGCCGCAAAAAGCAGATCATTCCCAGCCTTAAATTCTAAGGTATTGGCAGCGTGGCCCATACGGGGCCACGCGCCTTTTACAGCTTCAGAACCTACAGCTGTTCCAGCACCGCGTCTGCTGTACTGACGGTAGCAGAACCTGCATCCTCTTCAACAGCCAGATACGTGACAACACCATCGTCAAGCACCATGACGTAACGTTGCGAGCGCTCACCCAGACCTACCGCACTCAGATCCAGCGTCATGCCCGCTGCACGTGTGTATTCGTGATTGCCATCTGCCAGCATATCAACACTGTCACCCGTTCCCAGTGATTTGCCCCAGGCATTCATCACGAAGAAATCACTGGTGGAAACACAAGCAACGGCAGCCACACCTTTGTCACGCAGCGCCTTGGCCTTATCGATGAAGCTAGGCACGTGAGTTTCAGAACAGGTCGGTGTAAAAGCACCCGGCAGAGCAAAAATCACCACCTTGCGCCCTGCACAATAGTCAGCCAAAGGCACATCAGTAGGACCTGCAGCCGTCATCTGCTTGAGTGAGATCGCAGGAATCTTGTCGCCTACTTTAATCATTGTCATTCTCCTTGCCGGTTAGGTGGTGGTTGCACTCGACTTGCGACTATACCGCAGAGCTCAGCTACGGGAGTAACTACGGTGTTTCTGTGCACAGTTGACACATCAAGCTGCCTGACGAAACAGCGATTCCAGCTCATTGAGCATCACGGGACCCAATTGGCGCGCATCAAAGATGCTCACGGCATGCTCGTAAAAACGGCTCACATCGTGCCCAATACCGATAGCCAACAGCTCCACGTGCCCAGAGCGCTGGATGTCATCGACAACCTGCTGAAGATGCTGCGCCAGATAGTCGCCGGGGTTGGCAGCCAGCGTACTGGTATCCACGGGTGCACCATCGGAAATGGTCATGAGAATACGCCGCTCCTCCGGTCGCTTCATCAATCTCTGATGAGCCCACTGCAGGGACTCACCGTCAATATTCTGCTTCAGTATGTCCCGATCGAGCATCAGACCAAGACTGCGTTTCGCGCTGCGATAGGGAGTATCGGCAGATTTGTAGATGATGTGGCGAAGATCATTCAGACGTCCGGGGTTTTCTGGCTCTCCGGCTTCAACCCAGCGTTCGGTTGATTGACCGCCATGCAGATGAACCGTGGTGAAACCGAGAATCTCGACGCTGACACCACAGCGTTCCAGGGTTCGGGCCAGAATGTCGGCACACACCGCAGCAATCATGATGGGTCGACCCAGCATCGAGCGGGAATTATCGATCAACAAGGTCATGGTGGTGTTGCGAAAGGGCATCTCGCTCTCCGCTTTGAAACTCAATGGCATCAACGGATCAGTCAACAGTCGAGCCAGTCGCATCGAATCCAGCAACCCCTCTTCCAGATCAAATTCCCAATGCCGCCGTTGCCGAGCCAGCAAGACACGCTGCAACCGTGTCGCCAGGCGCCGTACCAGGCGACCATGTACTTCGATATGCTGGTCCAGCTCATCACGCCAGCCTTGCAGCTCTGCCTGGTCAGCCCAGTCTCGCGCAAGCAGCACTTCATCATAATCGGTGGTAAAAGCGCGATACGGCTGAGTTCCTTCCATAAGCACGATGGTTGGATCCACCCCGGCAGCAGGCGCCTCATCCAGTGCCTGTTCGGCCAGTTGATCCGTCTGCTGTGATTCGCCCTGCATATCATCCGGAACCTCATCGGACGATTTTTCGGACTGTTCGGCACTTTCAGGCTCATCAGATTCTGATGCAGACTCGTCCTCATCTTCATCCGGCACCTCAGAGTCTTCCTCCACCATGTCATCTGGCGATGATGTGTCGCCTGACACCATTGCATGACTGTCGCCAGCACTGGCATTTGCCAGACTCACGCAGAGCTGTCGGGTCAGTTGGGCGAACAACGCCTGCTCACCCAGCAGTTCCACCAGCCTCGACAGATGCGGTTGCAAATGCGTGTTGATCAGGGCCAGCTCCGTATTCAAGTCTGGCAGCGAATCAGACTGACTACCGATTGTCACCCTCTGGCGGAAGGCCTGACGACAGACAAAGCGCAAAGCCAGCTGCAAGCGAAGCAACACTGCCTCCCCTGAACCCGGCTCTATCGTGGCCGGCACCTCGGCGGCCGGCGCTCCGGCGGCCGGCGCTCCGGCGGTCAGCGCCTCGGAAACAAAATGATTCGTCTCACCTAGCACCTGCGGATGGCGACGAGCATCCAGATTCTTCTGCACCCCCGCATATTGATTAGCACCCAGGGCCTCGTAACGTTCGGTTTCCAGAATGTTGAACAATATTGCCGCCACCCCATTTTCGGGGGCATAGCGGCGCTGGAGTTGAACATCGTGATAGGCCCGATGCAACGCTTTTGCGTCCAGGGCGCCACGGGACTCGGGCTGCTCGGGGAACTCCAGCGCGGGGTCATCGGCCAGCGAACGCGCACAAGCTTCCAGAGATCTGTGCATGGTTCCACTTGTCCTGATTTTGCTACTCTTCTCCACAGATGTATCCGTGTATCCTTAGTGACTGACGTCGGTCTGGTTCCAGCAATGGTGCTGACCGTGAATTGTTCAAGCCCCGAATTCCTACTTGCAGACACGCCTCCCATGTCCGACCTTCCTGCGGCACAACGACACGCGCTAGAAGCGTGGGCCAGCCAGGCTATCGATGCCGGCTGGCTTGCCAGCAATGCCACCGATGCATTGAGCACCACTACTACTGCCTCGCCCGGATTACTGTTCGACAGCAGCGATCGGCCGTTGGTTGCCGGACTGTTCGGCGGCACCGGCGTTGGCAAGAGTACTCTGATGAATCGGATTGCAGGTGAGGCAATCGCACGGGCCAGTGTCGAGAGGCCGACATCGCGCGACATTACCGTATACGTGCACCGGTCCCAATCGGTTGACAGACTGCCTAACGCCTTTCCCATGGAGCGCATGCGCACAGCGCTGCATAATAATGACCGCTACCGGCATGTACTGTTCATCGACATGCCCGATTTTGATAGCGTCGAATCAGCCAATCGTGACCTGGTCGACCTCTGGCTACCTCATCTGGATGTTGTCATGTATGTGGTCAGCCCGGATCGCTATCGTGATGATCAAGGCTGGCGCCTGCTGCTGCAGCACGCACAGGAACATGCCTGGCTGTTTGTCATGAACCACTGGGATCGTGGCGACCCTGTCCAGCTAGAGGATTTCCGGCAACAACTAGCAGCTGCCGGCCTGAGCGAACCGATGATTTTTCGCAGCGATTCTTCCCGCGTGGCCTCCCCGGAAGCAGACGCCACTGAGGATGATTTTGAAGCCCTGCGCACGACACTGGAACAGCTGGCCGACCAATCCATTGTCAACTCACTGAATGAGCTCGGCATTCTGGCACGTCTGAAATCCCTCAAATCGGCTAGCGACCCCTGGCTTGAGAGCCTGGGTAATGATGAATCGATTAAGGAGTTGCAGACACGCTGGCAATCCCACTGGCAACAATCAACGCGCAATCTGGCGGACACTCTGGCAACCAAAGCCCAACAATTGGCCGAACATTACGCCGAACAGGAAGGCTCCTGGTTAAGCCGCTGGCGCAAACAACCAGAATCAAAGACGAGCCTGCCAAACGGTCCTCTAGTCGATGCAGCACTGTTGGCCAGACTCGACAATGTTCTGGCTGATTTTCTCAATCAACAGTCACAAAATTCAGCACTCCCCCTGTCTGCCCTGAAGCAGTCTGTGGCCGAACCCTATGCACGTGCACGACGTGACTTTGCCATGACGGTTGATGATGCCGTCAACCGCTCTCTGGCATTGCCCGGCAGTGCCTGGCAGCGACGACTGCACTCGGGGCTGGGTGTACTTTGCCTGCTGTTGCCGCTGAGTGCCATGGGTTGGATCGCCTGGCGCGTCGTCAACGGTTTTGCGGCAGGTGGCACTGACCCGACTGCCTACCTGGGAAGCAACTTTGCCGTCAACGGCTCCTTGCTCCTGGCCCTTGCCTGGGCAATCCCGGCATTCGTACAACGCAAATTGAAGCCTTCACGAGCAAAAGCCGCCTATCGCGGTGTCGGACTGGGCCTGAATGAAGCACTTCTGCAGACCTCGACGGCCATCAACGCCGGCTTGAACCGACTGGCTGAACAATCACAGCGTTTACGCCAGCAGTATGAGGAGCTATGGCTATCGCTAAGCCCCACAGAGACTGCCGACATACCCGAGGCCGTGCGCCGCATGCTTGCCAGTGAGATCAGCAGCCCGGCTCAACGCTCTCTGGATGTCCGCGCCAATACCCATAGCTCAACAGAGAGCGCGCCCCTGTCATAGAGTTCGCGGGCCAGCTCCCGGGCTGTAGAGCCCGTCGTCAAGACATCATCAACGATAGCCAGATGTTGACCGGCCACCGAATGATGGGCCCGAAATGCACCTAGAATCCGGAGTTGACGCTCAACTCGGTTGAGACCGGCCAGTGAGCCGGTATCGAATTCGCGTGTAACGACCTGATTGCCGGTGCACAGACCCAGATCACGAGCACACCAACGGGCAATATCAGCCGACTGGTTGTAACCACGCTCCTGATGGCGACTAGCATGCAGCGGCACGGGAATCAGTCGAACAGGTAACGCCATCCCCTCCGGTGTAACGGCTCTGACCGAATTGGCCAGCAACACGCCGAATATGCGACCCAGAACGCGCTGATTACGATATTTGAATGCATGCAGCAGGCGATCGAGCGGGAATTCGTACCGATATGGCGCCACAATGCGGAGAAACGGGCTGCTCGAATCGTTACAGTTTCCACAGATTTGATCTCCCGTACCTGACAACAGAACACCGCAGGCCAAACACAGACGGCTCGTATAACCTGAGGCGTCTGTATGGAGGCAATGTTGCATCTGACTTTCACAGTCATCACACAGATCAAGAAAATCGCGCCCCTGCCGAGCACATATCACGCACTGAGTGTCAATATTCAGGCGTTTGAAGGCAGATTTTGACCATCCTTGCCAATCCGGCGTGGAAAAACGCATCAGCAAGTGTCCTTTTGCTTATGGAACGTGGTGGATAGCCTACACTCTGTTTCGAGTCTTGGCAGTGGTCAGACGGTGGTTGTTGTTTTTTTCACACACGAATACGGTGGAGAGAGTTTACAATTAACGTATTTACCGCTATATAAGACAAAAATACAACAAGTCTGCATGCTTTACCGGAGATCAACGTCACCGGGTGACGACTTGTTATCGTTTGAAGGTAATTTGATGGCAATCAGTATCAGCCTTGGACCGATTCCGGTCTTTTGCGGGTGCCGACGTCAACAGTTAGAAATATTCTGTTATTCAAATGTCAACTAGTGGGAGCTAGCTATGAATAGAAATATCGGTACAGTCAGTTCAATCGCGGCCTTGCTATTGGGTAGCAGCGTCGTATTCGCAGACGGTGTGGCTCTGGATCGCACCATCGAAGTTCCTGCCGGCGACGACCTTGGTTACGTCAATGGCGAAGGCAACGCTATCAAGACAGGTCTGAACGACTGCCTGCAAACTGGCCTGCATGCTGACGGCACGCAAATCGATGCTTGCGAAGGTATCGAAGATGCACCGGAAGAAGTTGCCGAAGTACCAGCAGCTCCTGAGCCAGCACCAGCTCCAGAACCTGTCAAGAAAGAGCCGATCGTCACAACAGCAACACTGGGTGGCGAAGCGTTGTTCGACAACAACTCTGACCAACTCAACTCTGCCAGCGAACAGGCAATGGCTGATCTGGTAAACCAGCTCGAGAAATTCCAGGAAATCAGTGCTATCAGCGTTATCGGTCACACCGATGCGACTGGCGAAGCCAGCTACAACCAAGGCCTGTCCGAGCGTCGTGCAGCTTCTGTTGAAGCATTCCTGAAAGCAGCTTATCCTGATGCTGACGTTTCTAGCAGCGGCATGGGTGAAGACAGCCCGGTTGCGACTAACTCTAGCCGTGAAGGTCGTCAGCTGAACCGTCGTGTTGAAGTTCAAGTGACTGCGAAAAGCGTTACTGAGTAAGAAGCACTACCGGCGGGGGAGTCATCAGACTCCCCCGCCATTGTCCGAGCGTACTGTCTTGGCACGTGTTCATGCTTTTGGAACACCGGCTCTGTCCGAGTCTGTCATTATCAAGATCTTGCAGCAAAAAACATAACCACTACGGAGAACAAACATGAACACTGGTAAAGCGATTGCGTTAGGTGCCTGCCTTTCATTGATCTCACTTGGCGTTTCTGCCCAGGTAGCAGTAGAAGGCGACGTTGAAGCCTCCGGAGACAGTTATGTTGCCGCTGGCGGCATGGTCTTGAAGACCGGACTTGATGAATGCCTGCATACCGGCACATTTTCTGACGATGCGGCCATCAACGTCTGCGAAGGCATTGAAGACGTTGTCGAAGAAGTAGCTGAAGTTGAAGCTCCAGTCGTTGAAGAGCCTAAAGTTGTTGAAGCTCCGGCAGCCCCACAGGGCAAGATCGACACACGTCAATTTAGCGAACAAACACTATTCGACACAGATTCTGCACAACTGACCAGTGCGGGTGAAGCGGTCATGAATGACATGTTCTCAGCTCTGTCTGAGTACAAGGGCATTACCGGCATCACGGTTATCGGCTACACAGACAGCCGCGGTGAAGAGGAATACAACCTGGCTCTGTCCAAAAAGCGAGCTCAGACTATTGCTGACATCATTGCTGCCAGATACCCGGACCTGAGCATGGATGTTATTGGCATGGGCGAAACTGCTCCTGTTGCCAGCAACGATACTGCCGAGGGTCGTCAGCTGAACCGTCGCGTTGAAGTTGATGCCACTGCAACTCGCATGATCTTTAACTAAGACGTTACGTCTGGCGCGGCACTAGCCGCGCACCCCGGATATATTTGAAGGCCAGCCTCGTGCTGGCCTTTTTATTGTCCGCAAAAGGCCCGCGAATTGCTGGCTTGATGGGCATGAATATTTTCAACCCTATCGCCTCAGGCACTCGGCACCAGGGACTGGTCAAAACCCAGTTGCTACTGCTACTGTCCGGCACCGCACTGTCTCTGACAGCCTGCATCGGCATCACCCACGCCGAACGAGAACCTATCAACTGCGCCCTGCCCCATGTCGATGAGCGTCTGGCAGAGTGCACAAACATTCGCCATGCCAGTGAATTTCCAGGCTGTCTGTCTACCGCAGATATCACTGAGCACACCTGTATTGTCATGGATGCCGATGTATCGTTCTGCTCGGCTACAGACTCACTTCCCATTACAGCGTACTTCGACCGCAGTGAGCGCACCCTGGACTGCGCAGGCGGCACTATCGATCACGGCTGGGGGCGAACCTCACTACCCGGCGGCACCGCGACTACAGAAGCTCGTCGCAAGCCTGCGGTGCGCCTGCAGGATGACCGCTCGCTATCGGACATCACCGTGCAAAACTGCACACTGCGAGGCACCAACCACATGGGCATTCAGGCAACCCGCTTCTTTGGCGGCGAGCTGGGTGCCGATGGCAAGCTAGGCGAAGATGAACCACTACCGATCGGTCATCGCAACCTGACATTCAAGAATCTCACTATTCAGGACGTCATTACAGGCATCTATCTGGGGAATTTCAGTGAGGATGTCAGCATCGACAACGTCAACATCGACAACTCGGAACGTATTGCCATCTATTCGGATTCAGGTAGCCATGGAGTACGCATAACCAATTCGATCATCAGCAACAACCTCACACGTGAGGCGATTGCCATTGATTCAACGTACGACAGCGAGATATCCAACACCTTGTTCGTCAACAACCGCGAAGGCGGCATCAATGTGTATCAGAACTGTGGCGAGCTTCTGGGGATTGTCTGCCCCGTCATTCGTGCAACCCCACCGAACAATAACCGTATCAACGACAATCGCTTCGTCAACACCGGCATCACAGGCTTGCAAATAGCCTCACGCCAGGGCCGCAATCATTCTCTGGGGTGGTGTGCAACCCTCAACGGACTGCCCGGCAAATTTACCGATACCTCCGAAGGCAACGTTGTCTCCGGAAATACCTTTGTCTGCAACGAGGGCACCTCTCTGGTGGTACAGGATGGCCCAAATATCGTCAGCAACAACACGATAGTCGCCAGAGACAATTGTATTCCCTACGAAATATCCACGGGAGGGTTGGGAGGCTCACGCCGCTCGTTATTGGACGGTCTGCATTTTCTGGACAATCATGTCGATGCCACACGTCCGCCCCGTCTCAGGAACCTGAGCAATGCCGTCATCATCGACGACTGAAACCTCAGGGGTAGCTTATCTGGACGACACTCAAGGTTGCCTCTCCTGAGCGCAAGCGTGTCTCACGCTTGCGTACCAGCGAGACCTGCGCAGAGGACTCACCTGACAAAGCCGCCTGCACCACATCGGGCAACGTGAAGCCGCCATTATCATCCAGTGAGCACTTGACCCTCTGCAGGCCGGATCCGTCAGTAAAACCCGCACGGCCAGACAACGTCAGTTCGATTCGATCATCGGCATGGGTAGAAGCCTGCCAGGCAATCGGGGCTGCCAGTGCCTGCAGTATGCCAGTCACCGGTAATTCTCGAACCAGAGCAGCCATTGGCGCCAGTGCCACAGAATCAAATGCGGGAAAGGTCTCGGAGCCTGACACGCTTAGATGAGCATCATCGGGTAGTGGCGCATCAATCCAGCGCTCATCCGTCGCATAAAGCACGGCATCCCCGTATCTCTGGGCCTGCAGACTGATCAGTGTGCCGTCTCTGGAACTGATATCGATGCTCTCACCTGCAAACAGAGACTTACGCCATTGCGTACCAGCTCGCAACTCGCTATCCGCAATCCGGCTCTCCTCGCTCAATGAGAGTATCTCCGGGCTATCGCAAAACTGCGTGCCGTTTTCCCAGAGCCGTGCAGGACGATTGAGTGACAGCGGGGTACGGGTAAACCAGGCATCGAATACGAACTTTTCAGACCGTTGCTCGATAACCACAAAACCATTGGATGCATTATCCGCATCCAATGTCGACTCTGAGACGCTACCGCTACTGCCACCACAGGCAACAAGCTGGGACAGACACACGGCATGGAACGTCATACACATCGCCCTCATGCGTAAGTCATTCACTGTTTGCGCAAATTCTTGGCATGACGGCAGACACTCAAGTCAGGTTAAAGACCTGCGAGAAGCAATAAACCTGCCGCCATGCCACTCAGAAGGCTAGCTACCTGTTGAAACCAGTGGCTTGTCGATAAATTGAATAATACCGTTACCCACTACCCGGTCTCGACCGACGATGGTGGCTCCGCCAACGCTCAAGCCGGTGGTTGCATCGCGCACAATACTCACGCTGCCGGAGCTCATGACCAGATCACCCTCTTGCATCTGCTCTGTGGTCAATGTTCCGGGGTACAGGTGCCGCTGTACCAACTCCATGGCACCATTCATATCCAGTTCGAATACATCTTCCTCTCCTTGCTCAAAGGAGGCGTTAGGGGCAATAAACAAGGTCCAGCCCAGACCACCATTGTCTTCTTGCAACAACTCAGTCATGCCCGCCTGCTCGATAAGGTTCAGCATTATTGAATAGTTGGTCTGTCGCAACAGGAAAGTGGAAATATCGTCTGTAGTCGGTGCCGGAATATTTTCGTTCGGATCTGTCACCCGGACAGGTGGAGTCAAGACCGTATCGATGGTATATGCGATACCGTTACTGCCCACGCTACCAGGTATCGTCAGCGTTGCATTATTGATCATCAGATCACCGTCAGCATTGATTGTGAAAGCCGCTGGCAATCCGTTAGCCATCTCCAGCGCCTGCCCGTCAATGTCGCGCAGCGCCGTACTGTCTAGTGCATTGGCCAGCACCGCATGGTATTGCAGTCGATCAGCCAGCTCGGCGGCAGTAAAGGAATCAAGCACACCGTTACCGATGGCGACATCCAGCGCGTCGAAGGCCGCGTCAGTTGGCGCAAACAACGTCATCGCCTCGCTACCTTTCAGGGAATCGGAAATGCCGGCCCGTTCATACAACGCAAGCAGGCGCGTGAACTCGCCACTGGCAACCAGTGTCTCGTAGAGATTCTCGGTAGCCGTCGCAGGTGGGATGAACTCTACAGTTTCCAGCTCGACAACCTCCACATCTACCACGGGCACCTCACCTGGCTCAGTAGTCGCCGGGTCAGTATCACCACCGCCATTATTATTATCAGAGCTGTCGCTACTGGAGCAGGCGCCAACTAACAAGCCGAGGACCGCAATCGTCGATATTCTGATCGAACGGGCAAGTGTGTACGATAGAGATGGTCGCAATTTCATCATCTGGGTAGCTCCTTGAATTTTTAGGTGATTTTTCGGGGGCGGCTGACTGCCCGCTAAGTGCCTGTCTGGCACTTTTCCCATAGGCGGATCATACGGGAGCTATTGACCCAAACAACCCAACAGGTAGGAACTGCACTGTCACCTTTCCATCATGAAAGACGATCACCGGCAAGCTGCAACACTGTTTAACTTGCCCTCGGGGATCACCTCATGGTGCGAGCCTTTACTCGACAGCAGGATCCGGCAAGCCAAAAATCATCAATTCGCCGTCGTTATCAAGAATAACCTGATGTGTAGTCACCTCGGCCAGAGTGATATCGCCTTCAACCACTTCAC
The DNA here is from genome assembly GCF_002215215.1 of Granulosicoccus antarcticus IMCC3135. Classification (NCBI taxonomy): domain Bacteria; kingdom Pseudomonadati; phylum Pseudomonadota; class Gammaproteobacteria; order Chromatiales; family Granulosicoccaceae; genus Granulosicoccus; species Granulosicoccus antarcticus. The sequence continues at coordinate 7,444,601 of NZ_CP018632.1, forward strand.
CCACGGCAACCCGCCGCTCGTCTTCAGTGACAACATAGCCTGGCACCGAGGCAGCAGCAGTTCCAATCGCAGCCGCGGAGGTAGTCGCTGATACAAACACCAGCCGGCTACCCAGAAGCTTCTGCAGCTCCTGTAGTGACTCGGTTCTGATTTGTGGCGCTTCAGGCTGATCAACCACCACAGGAACAATCACCGCTTGTTCAGTTTCCGCCACTTGAGAGCCTTCGATCTGTGCGACATCGTCGGGCGTATCACCGGCCCTGAACGCTTCCAGAAGCCGGTCGGTGACGATCAACCCGAAGGCGATGACGCCCAGGGCAATCAAAGCTCTGTTCAGTTTGAGCGGCCAGGCTTCAGATGACGACTTCTGCCGATCTGAACCCGTTGAGGGTCTGAGGAATTTCATCGAATGCTTGCCTTCCTTAGTTCAGAACGTGTTGTAACCGGGAATATCCGTAACCCAGCGAATCGGCTTCGAAAGACTCGCCTGATCCGTGGGTGCTTTGCCTTCGTCCTGAATATCTGCCAATACTTCCACCGAACCCGCATCGGCAATGGTATCTACAGCCTGTGGCTCAGACTCAGGCGCCCCTGCCAAAGCCTCACCTCGAGCCCTGACCAATGCCTTGGTAATGGAGGTGGCTGTGCGTCTTACGAACGCAGGATGGCCCGAGATTCGTACTGCATCTTCTCGAAATTCAAGCTTGTTTCCCGACCCTTCACTGACCTGCAACTCATCTTTCAATTCACCATCCAGCTCGGTGCTGAGCATGGCAATCGAGACACTGGTCAGAGCGCTGGCATCGTTTGCACGTAACACATCGCCTTCGACATCAAAAGCAACCGGATATTGACTCGACAAGACTCTCAGCAAATTGTCCAGAGACCCACTGAAACGTCCAGAAACAGGCACTTCAGCCAGCCCCTCGATCTCGGCAGTTTTGCCGGCAAGAGCCGCCATCTGATCAATAACCATCGTCATGGGAGCCGCATCTACCCAGAAACTGAATTCTGGTTCGGAGATGATGATGGCAGCAGGCGCGGCGTCCTCTGACGGTGTCGTGGTATCAGCATGCGAGGCACCAGCAAACAATAAAGCACTGCCTAGCACCAGAGCCAGTTCCAACCGACCCGAGCATATTACCGGGGGTTGGTGCTCACCCTCGCACCCACGCCGACTCATGATTTGCTCTGCCGCTTAAGCGTCAGTACAACACCTCGGCGCGGCATGACTTCGTCGAAAAGTTGTGGTGCCCAGCAACCCTCATCAAGGATCTGATCGTGTTCCAGTCCGGAGAACATGAGAGCTTCCTTGACACGATTTGCCCGACCCAGTGCCAGCAAGCTATTGCCGTTACTGATTTCTGTTTCGCCGTGGCTACAGCCAATAACAGACAGTATGTCGGTATTCGGGTCCATCTCCGCGACGAAGCGTTCGATGATTCCCTTGTTCACATCGCCCAGACGCAAAGAGTCGTTGGGGAATACCAGTATGCTTTGGTCAATATCTTCGTAACCGGCAAAAACACCCTGATAGTTGGATGTCATGGTTTCATAGATATTGCGTTTGACCACCGTCTTTGGCTCAGGCTTCCACCAACTACCACTGGCGGCGCCCAGCGCAGGGGGAGCCAGCAAATCTTCGATGCTCGGACCTTCGTAAGCCTTGAACGCCACCACGCTGTATTCGCTTTGCGGGACCTCGAAGATATCGTCATTCAAAGCAACCGTGCGTTGCCGAGTGCCCCGTATGATCTGCTCGCTGACCGGCACAGTCTTGTCAGCAATTACCTTATAGGCACGCTCTGCCGACACCTGCCCGATAGTCAACATGTAAAGCGGCTCACCATCAGCTTGCTGGCTTGCCTGCCGGATCTCTGCATTGACCCGGTAGAGCCCTTCAGGCGCGCTGATACGTTCAATCTTGTAGCCACGCTCACGCAGCTCATCCTCGACATCCCGAGCGAAAGATGAGGCAGGCTTGAGTGCCTGCACAGTAGACATCAAAGGGTTCAGATGCGGAAACTGCGCCAGGGTATTAACCAGGTTTTCAGCTATCAGCTTCTGGTCGAGTGAGGCACTCTCACTCTCACTTTGACTCCAGGGAGTGTTCAAACCAATGGCGCTGCACGCCGACAAGCTGACAGTAAGCATCGACAACAGGCAAACTTGTCGAATCCGGGTAAGTGTCGATACAGTTGATTTGAAACTACCCATCTTCATATGGTCCCCTGATTGTTTTCCGATTTGTAAGTTGATACTCAGCAGCCATCAACTAGCCTGCCGCAAGGCAGGGTTACTCTGTAGACAATAGCCTTTAATGTGATTCAAGGGCAGTAGTCTTGTTCGCTTCCCGAACTAGGGGGCCATAAGCTTTCTGTTTTGTAATTGACTTTGACCCGATGTGACAAAATAACGTCACCAACTCCAGAATTTTGTGAAAAATGATCGAAGACAATATATCCATCGATAACGAGGGCCACACACTCGCAGGTGCGCTGACTCGACCTAATAGTGGCCCAGCCACACAAACGGTTCTGTTGATCGGCGGTAGTGGTCCACTGGATAGAAATCAGAACTCCTCAAACCTGCAACTGAACCTGTTCAACACGCTGGCAGAGCATCTTGTGCAAGCTGGCATTGCCAGTGTTCGCTATGACAAACGAGGCTGCGGCATCAGTACCGGTAACATCGATGCCGCCGGCCATACAGACCTGGTTGAGGATGCTTCGCGCTGGCTGCGATACCTGCAGACTCACGTGGACTTCAAGGACACACAACTCTTCGTGCTGGGCCATGGAGAAGGCGCTCTGATTGGTGCGCAACTGGCAGCCCGTTATCCGGCCATTGTCGGACTGATCATGCTGGCACCTTCTACCGAGAATTATGCGGCGGTCATCGAGCGACAGGCACAAAATGCGCTGCAGGAAATTACCGATCTTCCCGGGCTCAAAGGCAAGCTGTTCCGTTTCTTTCTGCGATTGGGAGGAGATCAGATCGCCAAACAGAAAAAGCTGATTGCAAAAATCATGAAATCATCCAGAGCCACCATGAAGATTCGCAAACAGACCATCAATGCCAAGTGGATCAGGGAAATGATTCAGCAGGACCCATTGGCCATTCATGCCCAGGTGAATATTCCCACGCTGGCGATTGCCGGCTCCAAAGATCTGCAAAGCCAGGCATCGGATCTGCAACAGTTGCAATCAGTGCTGCAAGGCCCTTTCGAATCGCATGTCATACCTGACATGACGCATATCATGCGCATCGACCCGGATGCCCCATCCACTCGCCACTACGTACGCCTGGCAAAACAGGATATGGATGAACGGGTACTTACATTGATCAGTGACTGGATTGCCAGAGCGGCCTGAACCAGCGCCTGAACCACGGCCATGACTCGCCCTGTAATCTAACGGGCTGTTGTGGCTTTCAGCTGGTTCGCTCGACAACCCTTATTCGACAACCGTATCGTACTGCACCTCACCCGACGCACCGGGTGCCAGCGCGCCGTCAAATGCCCACTGAATATTGCCCACATAGCCATTCTGATTATCGACTGCCGCAGGCAAGGCAAGTGTGCAACTGGTGAGCGTGACGGGCAAAGATCCTGGACAGACAATGGTTGAGTCCAGGAAGGAGAATGCCGGCATGCCATCGTTGATACGCAAATCGGTAATCGACCCCACACCAGTGTTCTCGAAACGAATCACATAGCGCAAGACATCACCAGGCAGGGCGTTACCGCCCAGAGTGCTTTCAGGACTACCCTGCGTGACGTTGACTACGACTTTTCGCAGTACCAGCTTACCGCTGGCAGTTCCAGCCACTCTGACTGAATCATTGACTCGTTGAGTGCTCGTGACTCCATGGCCTGTGGCAGCAGGATCCGAGAATACGGTTGTTGCAACCAGTGCGTGAGTGGCCAGTGCTCCAGGTGGGGCATTGGCAGGAGCCGATACCTTGACCAGCAGACAGATTAGCGACACTCCATCCGCAGAGACCGACGATGTGCCACTCAATGGTGAGTCCCCGCTACCTTGCTGGCCGTCACAATCGCTATCAAGATAGAGCGTGCGAGTCCAGCCATCGGTGGCAGGATCGTTGATGATATCGGCAAAAGCAAACGTCACATTGCCACTGCTCTCGGCACGAAATACATGCGACAGGACAACCGCAGAACCTGGCGTAGTGCTAGCGACCTGATCTGGCTGCAATGTGGGCTGTTTGACCAGGCCAAAGTTCAGACCACTGTAATCGGTTGCAGCAGCAGGCGTGAAGGACAACTGCCCATCAGTGATGTTCGCATTGCTTGCTCCGCTATCGCCGACGCTCTCCGCAATCAGCAGATAACCACTGGGCGGCACCATACTGATGGTTACCGGCAAACTGGGCGGCACCTCCAGGGTGTAACTACCATCCGGAGCTGTCTGGGTGCTAGCCACCACCGCATTGCCATTGAGCGGGTCAAGCGCCTGCACGGTGATGGAACCATAGCCCTGCTCACCGCCTGTTGGCAGCGCATCGTGTGGCGTTGCACCACCACTGCCATTGTCGATAAACACCACACCGGACAGTGCATCAGAAAACGAGATAGTGAATACGCTTGGATCATTTTCATCAGAGTCACCACCGCTGGCAATATCTTCAGTCGGATCCCCGTCTCCATCAGTATCGGGGGTCGGACCATCATCAGACAAATCACCTATACGAGTACCCAGGGAGGTATCAGCTGCAGCACTTGCCTGGTTGCTATAAACACCCGGGCCATTACCCAGGTCTGCTTCATTGATGACGGTGACTTCGATCCGAATGCGCGCGGTGGCCCCCATGAGCAGCGTATTGCTACCCGCACTGTCCAGCAAGTTGGTCTGGGCACCATTGCCGGTAAATCCTGCATTCAGGGTCAAGGTGCCAGGGTCTATAATAAAGGCAGGAGCGGCACTGACGATGTAATTGCCAGCACCGAACACCGCATCCAGATCATCCGTCAACGCGACATCACTCAAATCAGATGCACCCGGATTTTCCAGCACAAAATCCAGAGTCACTACCGAACCGGCGACAGCCACCGCTTTGGCAGCACCAATCAACGGCCTGCCGATGACGGTGACAGGCGTCGGGCTTTCATAGGGTGCCGTACCCGGCAAGTCAGAGACCATTGTCGTCCCCAGATTGGCAGGCAGATTGCTCAATAGCGCCTGATTGTAGACAGTACCCAGCGGAAATTCACCGGGGAACCGTACATCTATGCGGATCTCCTCAACACTATTAGCCGGTAATGCAACTCCGGTCAATATAAAATTACCGGTATCAGCATAGGTATTCGCACTGCCTCCCAAGGCATTCTGCAAACTACCAGCGACATAGGTGCGACCATCCGTCAAAGAATCTGACAGGTCAAAACTCAATGCACCGTCAGTCTGATTAACGAGACTGAAGATATAGGTGGCGGTGCCGCCCGCCTCGACTTGTGAAAACTCCACCGACTTCTCAAAGTCCACTCCGTAGTTGCAACTAGCGCCATCATGCAATGTTGCAGCAGTACCATTGGCAACGAAACTGGTAGCCCCGGTGCTCAGGTCGACACGGTAATAAGTGCCATCGTCAACACTCATGAACAAATCGTTGCGACTGTCAAAGAACAGACTGCCCACTTCACCGGCAAAACTGCCGCCAATATTGGTGACAGCCCCGGTCTCTGGGTCAATGGTCACCAGACCAGCACCCGTTTCATACGCGTAAACGGTGCCATTTTCATGAACCGCGACATCCTGAATATCAAGTCCATGTGTGGCACGTGCCACCACAAGGGTCGGAAAACTGCTCACATCCACTGTCATGATCTGCGAGCGTTCGTCCAGAGGAGAGGTGCCGCCGGCATCGGTGATGATATAGAACAGCCCAGCCTCGTCAAAGGCCCCACCTCGGAAACGCGTATTGACTGCCGGCATATACGCCAGGGTCGGCCCCGGTTCGGCGACGGCAAGATCAGTGATCGCACCTTCGCTATCGATGCGCAGCAAGGTACCGGCGACCGAATTACCCAGCGTGGAGTCTGTCACGATGGCATATAGATATTCGTCCACCGGGTTGAAACCGAGCGCGTTGAAGGCATAACCTGAAGTCGGGGCATAGTTGATGCCGGTGAATTCCTCCAGGGCGTAGGTTCCGGCATCACGGTTAACCGTATACAGTCTGGTCGAGGTAGCCCCACCCGCATCCACATAAAAGGTACTATCGCATACAAAGGGTGGACCTGACGCTGCCGGCACAACTGTCAGTGTTGCAGTATTACTGGCAGGACTGACCCCTGCCTGGAGCGATCCGACACCACTGGTCGTATTATTGTAATCACCTGGCGCACTCGATTGCACATCTATCTCTATGGTGCAGGTACCGCTGCCAGGCAAGGTGCCACTGATGATGTCATAGCTGGAGCCGCCGGCTGTGGTTGTTGGACTGGTTGTATAGCCCGTGCAACCAGTACCACTGATGCTGATGGGGGTCGGCACCTCTGCCAGCACCAGCCCCGTCGGCAATGCATCGGTAAAGTTGATGCCCGTAAGGGCGGTAATACCGTTATTGGTGATCTCGAAACTCATGACGGATGTTGTACCGACAGTGACAATATCTGGCGTAAACGCCTTGGAGATCGATGGCCGTGCTTCATCGGATTCAACAATGCCGACAGCAATAGGTTCAGGCGAGACACTGTCACCGAAGGCGTAAGTATCGATATAGGTTTGATCACCAAAACTGGTAGCCGTGAAGTCCCCCCAGTTATGATCTGCGTCATAGGTGCCATTCACATTGAACGCATTCGGCTCTGTACCGTTCAGAACGGTGTAGTCGTCCCAATAGTTGACGGTGGGAATACTCGAAAAAGTCGAGACTGCCTCATTGATTTTCAAGCCGACATTGCCGGCGCCGCCACTGGTCTCCACATCATCCGAAACGAAATGGAATTCGCCGGAACGCAATGTCATTTGCGACGAGTAACTGCCAACCGGTATCAAGACGCCATTATTATCGGTGCCATTCCAGCCAACTTCGTTCTCGCCAAACACCGCATTGCCGCGCAGGAATATATCACCCAGACCAAAGATCCCATCAGGGCCCCCGCCAGCACCGTCGCCAGTATCGATGACAATCTCGTAGACCGCAGAGGAAGTCGTATTGCTGGTGAAGTGAAAAAAGCCATAATCCTGACTTCCTGAGGTATCACCTGGAGAGATGGTGCCATCGACACCTTCCTCATCGCTGAAATAGAAATTGGAAACGATGAGCTGATTGGTAGGTCGCGGGAAATCTTTCTCAGGATAGGCAACATAGATCGGATATAAATCGCTAACCGAATTACCGCCTCTGGGCACACTGATACCAGCCACCACATCACCGGCCGTGTTGGGGCTGTTGACACCAAGATCGTTGGCTTTCAGGGTATAGGCGAATCCGGCGAAGTTGTTCAGATCAAGCTGCCAGATATAATAGGTACCAGAGAAGCCGCCATCGGAAACCACATACATATCTGCATCAGTTGCAACATCATCGCCATAGCCATTGGCATTAAAGTCCCAGTTTGTAGACCAGAGACGCCCGCCATTGGCGCGTGGATCAATGATGTCCGACGTGCTGCTCGTGACAGTAACGTCAACAAGATTCAAATACGAGTGGTCGAGGTTTGACAGACGAATCTCATAGGTACCCGGTACCGGTGCGGTAAACTGGAAAGGATTGGTGACCGCCGGATCGAATGTGGTGTTGAGGTCACTCGAGCAGCTGAAATTCTGAGCGGTCGCCGTCCTGCTTGCGGGCGCGTAAAGAGAACTACCAAAGGCATCGAATATCTCGACTTGGATCCGATGATTATTCGCCAGTCCGCAGGCATGGATGTTGATAACCTCAGTCGCAGACAGAATATCGACGTATAACACGTTCGTACCCGTGCCCGTGTTGGTCTCTGTCATTATTTGTGTATGCGTTGGCCCTTCAAACATCCCCAACTGCCAGGAGCCTTCCGCCAGGACCTTGCCTGAGGGCAAGAGCAACAATACGATGGCCAGCATGCAGATGATACGCACACAACTGCCAAACCCAGCTTGAACCGACGTACCAGAAAGCACAGCATGTCCAGACTTGTTGATCGGCTTGCCCATATAGCCTCTGTTATCAGTGTCCTTGCCAATCACTATTCGATCACCACGGCAAAGATAAACTCCACGCTTTCACCGGGCTCAACGGTTGCGACCTCTCCGGTGACCAGGCCTGTGCCACCATCAACCGGCTCCGTGATGGTGCAGACTGTAGCCGAGCATGTCGCCGATGATCGGTAGACGGTGAAGGCGGGAGTTGCATCCTGGATAATGGCGTTGAAGACGGGTTCAACACCGGCATTGGTTGCCGTGAGGCGATATTGAACACAGTTGTTACCGGGTTCAACCGCAAATGGCTGACGCGTATAGGCCCCATCGAGCACACCATCACAGCCCAGATCCAGTGCCTGCTCTTTGACAATCCCGATGTCGCCAGCATCGACGGTTGTCACATTGCTGGCCTCAACCGAGTCGGCGCCACTGTTCCAGCTGGCTGTCAGCAGAGTAGTATCTGCCGCACCATATGCAGCATTGGCAGGCGCAACCACCTTGACGAACAAGACTTTCGTTGTGCCAGCGGGCAAGGCGGCGACCGTACTGATCAGCTGATCGGCCGCCGTAAAAACTCCATCGTCATCAGTATCTTCATAAACGGCAGAGCTCCAACCATCGGCAACCAGACTATCAACCGTTGACAGATCAATTCCGGTAATCGTTGCATTGCCCACATTCTTGAGCTGATGCGTATAGACGATAGCACCGCCCGGCTCCAGCTGACCGTGCGAGTCTGGCTCCAGTAACAATGTCGATGCATCAACGACCGAAACAGCATCATGCAACACATCCACGGCACCCGTTGCCGGTGAGAGAATCCTGAAATAGAGACTTTGCTCAACGGGAGCCTGCCCGGCTGGCACGCTGACATCTGCCAGAATCCGAACCGATGTGCCGACGGCGATATTGCCGGTACTGGACACATCAGTAGTATCGTCGCTGGAACGAAAGGTGACGCTCCAGCCAGCAGGCAATGTCTCACTGGCAAAGGTGGAATCTGTACTGACAGCCAGATCGAATGTATCGTCGATATTGCCAATATTGCTGGCATAAAGAATGAATTGTGTCGTATTCCCCGGGATAGCCACATTGCTTACCTCGGCACTTGCTTCCGGGCCAGCGCCCTCTCCCAGAGCCCCGGCATTACCGGTCGCCGCATTATTGGTCAGATCCACCGAACTGGGTAGAATCTGGCCCAGGCTGTCCGTCACATCATTGAAAATGCTCGGATCCGTAGTCGACCGTGCCCGTTTCGTCACCTGATAACCTGCCCCCCCGTTATCACCCAGTGCCGAAGGTGGCAGACTGGCTTTGAGTACCACCCGATAACTGCCAGCAGGTGCCAGCGGGCCTGTATCAGGAATGCCATTGCCGCTACTGTCGACCAGAGGTGTCAGCCCATCCCCCTGAAACAACTGAAAAGCCGTGCCAGCCGGGAAAGTCGAGCTGCCGGAGTCAACGATGACATCAAAGGAATCAGTGCCATTACCTGTATTCCAGATGACATTCTCAAATGCAACAGTGGAACCTTGAAAAGCGCTTGCAACAGTTACTGCTTCGTCCGTTCCATCCACAGAACTTGAATCAGACCCGTTGGCGACCACGCCAACCGCCTGAGCCACCGCAAATGCGACACTGTTGGTATTCACGCGAGCCGTTGTCCCTGCGCCACCGTCGTATTCGAACTCGGCCGTATTGACAAGATCAATGGCCGTCACGTCCGAATCGATAGTGACATCGAACTCTAGGGTTCCACTTTCCCCCGGGCCAACTTCATTGAGAATGGCAGTCACCTGATTGGCACTGCTCGAATCAGCATCCTGCACCGCCTCGGGCAAGCCAGTACAGCCCGCCTCATAGGCGCAATAAAGAATGCTTGCAGGTGCTGAGCCCTGCACATCTGCAGAATTCGAATCGGTGAGCACCAGAGAGCCCGTGACACTCCAACGGCCTGAACCTGCAACGTAGCTCATGCCCGCGGGCAAAGCGTCTATCAAGGTGACACCCGCAGCACTTGATGCACTGTCGTTACGATAACTCAACGTCACGGTAAAAGGGCCATCGGGTGAATCTCCCCCCAGCGCACTCATGGACTTCACGACATCGATCAAGGCGGCAGCGGTCACCGTTGCCGAGTCAGTGTTCGAAACACTCTGGCCAGTATCGAAGCTACTCGTGGCAACCACCTCCATGCCAGCGGTATCCGTAGCGCCGGCAACACCCGGCACACCAGTGACAATGACGAAGTGGAACGACTCCCCAGCTGCCAATGCGGGTGATTCTGTCAGTGCGATTGCGTCATCGGCAACACCGTTCTGATCTATATCAGCAAATATTTCAATCGAATTGAAATCGTAATCATCGCCAGCAGCCAGGTTGCTTGCTATCAACGTAAACGTATCCGCACCGTTGCCGGTGTTGCTCAGAACATGTGGAAAGCTGACCTCACCACCGCTGGCCGTCAGTTTATTCTGGTCCTGCGTCAACTCCACTCCAGCAACTTGCTGGATGGTTGTTTCAACAATGTTCGAAGTTGTAAACTGTTCAACCCCATTCGAATCTTTATAAGTAGCACTGGCCTGATTTCTAATGACACTACCAACCGGTGTTGCCGCGATGGCCGCAGCACAAAGCAACAGAGACAGGCACAAACAACTCAGCAGTCTTTCAGTCAGATTCCAACGTCTCCGATGCACCTTGTCAGGCAGGCAAACCCCATCAATAATCATTCAGATTTCCCACCTGATAGGCAAGCGGATTGCCATTCACATCCAGCAGTAACAATTCAACGCGGCGGTTGAGAGGCACCCTGGCTTCAGGTTCGGCGATCTGTAACGGCAACCCTTCACCCAGAGGCACTTTATCCATCCGCGCCGATGTCACGCCCTTTGAGAGCAGATAGGCTGCGACCATATCGACACGCCTGCTTGCCAGAGCTGCATTAAAGTCCTTGTCACCACTGGCGTCAGTAAATCCACGTACACTGACTCGCATCTCCGGATACCGCTCCAACACCGCCACATCACGATCCAGCCGCTCTTTCGCCTGACGGCCCAGGACGTCCATTTCCAGATCGAAGCGAACCACCGGCTCCCAGGTCATGGTTTCGTCTGTCGACAATTCACGTACGACGGTTATACCGCTGGGTGCCTGCTCCAGCGCCACACGACAAGCCTGCTCGTCGTATTGCGCATAAAGCTCTTCGGTAGAAGCACAGCCATGGATGAACGGTGTCATCAGAAACATGGCCGTCAGCAAGAGAGAAGTATTTTTCATGGGACTCTGCATCATCAGTTCTGCAACCACTTGAAGGCGCTGTCATCGAATTTGTATCGAAGGCCAAAACGTATACCCTGGGCGTCATACCCTTCCGGATCGAGATCTTCATCGCGAAAGCCGACGACGTTGTAGCCAAGCTGCAGTTGCAGATCGCGATCGAGCAGATAGGTCACACCCACACCAAACGAATGGCGTCTGCTGCGACCGGTTCGGGTCATCAGTACCCCAGCGCGAAGGTCCAGATTCCAACGTCGGTCAATATCCCAGCTATAGCGGCCATCCGCGACATAGGCCGCAGTCTTGTAATCACTACGCTCAAGGAACGAGACCTGCTGCTTGCCACCGAAACGGCCGCTGAACACCTGCGTGGAATTGATCTGAAAATTCTGATGCGTTGACAGCACATGCACGTCGCGATCGCTCGCCTCGCCATCCGCACGCTCCACTTTCCAGCTGTACTGGAACAACATGTGATGGCGATTATCCAGGCGAGGCCGGCGCGCAAGGCCTGCTGTAAAAGCATGTCGGATATCCATCTGTCCCACATTCGGATCCTGTAGCGTAAAATCTTCACGCAGCAAGGCGGTCCAGTCCAGGTCAAGGCGTGCCGCGTAGGAGGCTCGCAAGCCGATATAGTCGCTGGCCGTCGCCTTCCGGTATTCGGCACGCGCACTGAGTTTTGCATTGGGATTACGGATATCGGTGGCACCGAGCGAGACGGCAACACCATCGCCACTATCATCACCAGTGAGCGTATCCACCACCTCGATAGAAGGTGACACTGTCAGCCCCGGCTTGAGCTCATAGTTACCACGTATACCGGTACCGGTTTCCAGATCACGATTGTCGATGGCACCGCGCATCCGGTATTCTGAATACAGGCGGGTATTGGGCAGCACATCCGATTCCGCCCCCATGGCAAATGATTCGGTACTTTGCGCACCGCCCAGCGTGGTGAAATCGTAGATGCCGTTCTGCCGCTCGTAGCGCCCGTACAGGTGCGCATGATCGTGTACCTGCAGTTTGCCGCCAAATGCAATTCGATTCCGACCTGCCTGGCCGATATCCTGCTCATACTCAACGTTGACGGAACCCGCTCGCGTACCAAAGCGCAGTCGTCGGTCCGCCCCTACGATGGCCGTATTGAAGCTCTCATCCGCACTCGAAGTACGTTGCCGAATATGACGACTGCCGCCACTCAAGGTCCATTCCTTGACTATCTTGTTCAATCTCACACCTATCGAACTACGCTGCTCAGCACTGGTCAGGGACTCACTGTGAGTACCTTCGACATTGGCACGCAAGGTCTCGCTAATTTGCTGCCGGTGATCGAACCGTAGCTCCTGTCGCCCTGAAGCGACACCAGATCCTGCGTTGGTGAATTCCTCATCCGCACGTGCCAACGTGATTGAAGTGCGCCTTTCCTGCTTCGCATTACTCCAGTTGCGTTCCACCACAAGTCGTTGTGCATAACCTGTTTCGCGCTCATCTCCGTGGCTCATTCGCGCCACTCCGACAGTGACACGGGTGTCCTCATTGGGTCGGTACTCCACATAACCACCACTGAGTGTGCTGCGATCTTCCGGGTTCTTATCTTCGGTATGACTGACACCAGCGACCAGTGCATCGCTCAGTGAATGCTGCAGGCGCACACCAGCAACGGTATGGGCCTCACCGCCACTTTCCTGGTCATAACTGACCCGGATATAGACAGGATTCAGCTCGCTATCAAAACTGGGAACCGGATTGGCAAAGGTCAACTGTCCGCTGACCGAATCGAGTACATAGTCACCAAAGCGGGTGAGCCTTTGGGTGGAGAGCACCAGACCGGGATTACTACGATCACGGACGATTCTTTCCACCACTTCACTGTTTGGTACGACAGGCGACGCACTGAGACGAAACAGCATGGCTGTACCATTGCCCCGAATCTCCTCGGAGCTGCGGCCATCCTCAGGTCGAGCTGCAAACAACTGGAAGCGCGTACGCCCATTGTCATAATGGCTGTTGAAACCCGTCAGTACTCGTTGCACCCGAGCCAGATCGTCGGCATCGCTGTTCGCATCCGTCAGATAGTCTCCCCACATGACACTGTTCTTGCCGCGCTCCAGCTTTGCATACAACCTGGACCGGCTCTGTGCCTCATAACCACGCACCGAGGCATCACCATGAATCGGGTAGTGAGCATTCGGATTGATGTCACGTAGCAGGTCAGTTTCTTTGTCTTTGTCAGAGTTATAAGACAGCGTCAATTGCGCATTACCCTTGACCCGGCCTTTGAGAAACATGGACAACTTCGAATCCACTGACGTTCCATCTTCAATGCCATCGGCCTGGTCCGTCGGATCAAAACCGTTCCCCATGATCTTGCCCGAAGCCATACCTAATTCAAGCAGTCCAATACCAAACAACGGCCGCAACGCCGCCACCTGATAGACACGCATCTCGGCAGACATCTCATTGGCTGCAGCACGCACAATGACCGTGCCGGTGAACTCTGAACTTTTGAGATGCACAACACCGCGCCCATCTTCCACACGAACCTGATGACCGGGCTCATTATCCTGAATGTCTTCTTCTAGCCAGTTGCTGCCTCTGGCTCCGCTAGCGGTCAACGTGACAAAGTGAACGCCCTGAGCTGCATAATCATTGTCGTCAAGAATATTGATATCAATGGGCAGAACCGTACGCCCACCATCGGCCGGCAATGTATCTTTGCGCGCTCGCAGCACCATTCTCGAACCCATTGCCGGACGTTTGAATTCCTTGCCTGCCAGAATACGCGTATTGCCAAAACCATCCTTGCCTCTAACTTCCACGCGATTCAGGCCCGCACGAAGTGTCACTCCGTACCAGGCAACAATCTGAGCCGAGGCTTTGTAATTTTCGATACGTTCGCCGATCTGCGACTGATCTACCGGCTTGCCGTTGACGAATAGCATCGGCACAACACCCGATCTGAGAACCGCCACAAATCGCCCATCAAGGCTGGTATCCCCTTTTGGCCAGAGCCAGGTGCCGGTTTTGGCTTGTTGAGTGGTAATACTCCTCGCCGCAATCTTGGGGTCAATCAATTCATCATTGACATCAGGCTTGGGCGGCTCTACCAGTTTGCGATTTCTGGCCTCGGCATTGTCCTCGTCCTCAAGTCTTTTCTCACTGCGGGTACGCCCCGCATCAGGTCCGTTCAGAATACCGTTGGAAAGATCACCATCAATATCTGCATCACGCGCACTTTGATTATCAATATCGTAGTCCGCCGTTGAATCAAACAAACCTGCCTCTTCCAGCAACCACTCACCATCAATCTTGTCGTTGCGTGCACGAATCTGATCAAATACTTTCTCGACATCCTTGAGCGGACATGTCGCAGCAAAATCTGCGCGATGGAAATCACCTGCCGAGAGATCTACAAACCGGCTCTCGCCATTCGCAGCATTCGCATTATCCAGCGGTTTGAAAGCCAGCCCTGACGGGACGGTCAGTGGATCAACGCGCAGCGCATGCATGCCCGTCTCCAGACCATAGAGACTGTATTGTCCGTTCTCATCAGTGATAGCGAAAGTACCGTCCTCCATATAGATTTTGATACCGCCAATTGGCCATTCGCTGTCATTTTGCAGGTTGTTGCAATCAGCATCGATGTATACCTTGCCGAACAAGGCAGCCCGATCCGATAGCACACCAGTCAGGTTAAGCTTCACCCGAGCCCGGCTCTTTGCTGAATCAAGCTGCACACCCGAAGCCGTACGTGCGGTAGCCGAAGCAATGTTGATTCCGTCGCCATCGATTGCACCCGCTGTGGCTTCCAGCACGTAGCCCAGCTCATGCTCAACGCCTGGCAACAATGTTCCCATTGGAAACTCAAGCTCAGGCCCGGGCGCTCCATCAAAATCTGTAAAAACCGTACCGTCTAGATCAACGCTGTCGGGTACCAATTTGAAACCGTACGGAAGTTGGTCAAACACGCGCACGTTATATTGAATGTCGGGACTCTGATTACGCACTTTGAGTGAATAGGCGACGACATCACCGGGCTCCACTTCAGATTGCAAGGCACGCTTTTCGACAACCAGCCTGAAACTGCTATCTGCGGGGTCCAGTGGCAAATCATGCAAGGGGGTAGCATCACCCTCTGGCACGATAAAAACGCCACCACCGGATACCGCATGTCCCATATCACCATAGGAATACTGGTTGACACCATAGGTAGTAAACTG
Organism: Granulosicoccus antarcticus IMCC3135; assembly: GCF_002215215.1. Classification (NCBI taxonomy): domain Bacteria; kingdom Pseudomonadati; phylum Pseudomonadota; class Gammaproteobacteria; order Chromatiales; family Granulosicoccaceae; genus Granulosicoccus; species Granulosicoccus antarcticus. The sequence goes on from NZ_CP018632.1 coordinate 7,460,250, forward strand.
TGTTGCTGGCACCTCGGATGGAAAGACATAGACAGAAGGAGGCTCTACCTTGATGTAATAACGCAGGTCCGGTCCAAGCTGTGGAACCGAATAGTTACCATCGATATCGCTGTACATGACCAAGGGTTCGCCTGTGAGACGATCACCAACAACAGGGTCGCTAGCTGATGCACTCACCCCTGTCAGCTCCATGATACTGACAATGGCACCGGCAACCGGTGCAAGATTGTAGGCATCAAACACAGTCGCAATCGGATCGATGATGACAGTATCGGTTAACGACACACCCAAACCATTACCGTCAAACAGAACCTGCAGCGTGTCATTGGGTGCACTTCTCAAGACGCATGAGGGTGCGTCCAGCTCATAATCGACAACTGGCGCAATCGGCTGAGTAGTATCGCCAGGGCAAAAACGCCCATCGCCGCTCTCGTCCGTACTGAGAGCAATCGGTCGAATGCTGCGATAAACACCAGAACCAGGAGCTGTTTCGACCATGACGACCTGCAAGGTGTCACCCGTTGCCAGAGAACTCAGGGTCACGATAATGAAAGCTCCCTCACCAGCATCATTGAAGAAAACGGTAGCGTCCAGATCAGTGGCATTCAGCTGGATATACAAACCATCCCGCACAGGGTCATAACTACTCAGGCCGTTGTCCAGGCGATAAGAACCCGCTTCGACAAAATCCTCATCGGTTGACATATCTGGCGTTTCACCGGCACGTCGCAAACTATTGGCAGGCTCGATGAACTGCAAAACAGCGGGTGTCGCAGCACCCAGATCTACAGGATCGGTGACGATCCGATTGCAGACTGAATTTGATTCGAACTCATTGATGCCATCACCATCCAGGTCTATAACGGCAACATTTTCGATCACCAGACCGGCAACGTTAGAGTCTTCGGTACGCAGGGAAAATTCGTAACTCCCGCTTTGTCCCGGCCGCATGTTCTGCGCAGGAATGAACAGCCCTATATGACTAACCGAGCTGATTCCGTTCCAGTTTTCCAGTCGCGTCCAGCGATCACCGTCATTGCGAATTTGAATCAGAGGTATTCCCTGCGCTGGTGCATGCGAGGCCTCTGCATCTGCAGTAAACAGAGTACCGGATGGAATCAGATCACTGATCACCACACCTTCGAAAACCGTGCCTTCAATGTCATGGTCGCGACTGTCAGGAATCCGATTACCACTGTTGGTAAAAGCAATTCTGTAATCAATCAGATCACCTGGCTGCAGCTCGGCTGTGCAGCTAAACGTGGAGGATTTACTCAAGGTGATAAAAGCACCATCCGTAATGACAAGAGTGTTTACGGTAATCTGTGGAGTGAGATTTCCACTCACCGATTCGGCGACAAATTCGATATCAAAACGCTCCCCATCGAGTGACAGAGTTGGAATACTTCCCGCGATGACCACCTCAACGAATTCGCCCGGAGCCACGAGTCTGGTATCACTCAGAAGAGGCTCGCCTGGATCTGCTATCCCATTACCATTGATATCATGGAAAATACGCAAATCCTGCAGATCGCCATCGTCACCCGGCAGGTTGGCCGCAGAGATTCTGTAGCTGTCAACCGCGTTCCCCGTGTTGTAGACCCGACGCGAGAGACTGACAAATTTTCCTGCATGTGCTGTGGTGACAAGCCCTTCATCAAGCTCGAACCGGTAGACACTGGCAACCGTGGCCGTCGAGGCGTTCGATTGTGTTCGTGATACCAGTCCCGTTGTTGGATCAAACCAGGTTATATCCGCCCGGTTTCGAAGCACACTACCAGGCGCACTGGCAGCCTGAACATTGCAGATACAAAGAGCGGACAGCAGCAACGTCAGCAACGCAAATAGCATTGATAAACGTCTGATATGTGCTGGACTGGGGACCGTCATTGTGTCTCTGGTATATGAAATAACAACCGGCAAAGGCCGAGACTAGCCAAGCCTCCAGTAAACGAGAGGCTTGGCTAGTCCCTCGCCGGCAACAGGCCGGCGAGGCGTGCTCTTGGGAAAAGCAGACTCGAGAGCCTGCGACAATCAATCCACCCGAACGACGAATCGGGCCGTGGCCTGCTGACCCGGAATCAGAGTTCCACCCTGACCGGTGGCTGGATCCGTTCCGGTCCCCACGTAGAAGACAATGGTTGATCCACTGATACCGCCCGAACCGTCATTGGCTGTATCACTTACTGGAAGTGGGTTACAACCGCTGCCCAGGCAATACCTCATGAGGTTACCCGTCTCGAATGTGGTAAATGCGGTGACGCTATCCGTGATGGTCACGTTCTGTGCATCGACATCGCCCTGATTCTCGGCAACCACTTGCCAGATGGCACATTGATCTGGCTCGACTTCTTTGGTCTGAACCGTCTCGAACGCTGAATCCACATCGGCAACACCGTCACAATTTGAATCAACCGCTACCGACTTGGTCAATCGAATCTGTCCATTGACGACATCACTCTGAAAGGACACCGACGTGCTTGGTGCGCCAGCGGTTCCATCGGTATTGGTTGCCACTAGAGTCATTGTATCCACCTGACCGGAAGGTGCAGTACTGGGTGCAAACACGGTTGCCAATAACGGAATGTTGGCACCCGGTGGCAGAACCAGTTCAAGGATAGTATCTCCGTCACCATCCACCACATCGATTAGCAAGACCACACCATCAGCCTGCATTACCGAAATGGTCGTGCCGGCCACCAGATTACCCAGCACCGTGTCAGGCACTCCATCACCATCTGTATCAATCGTGATGGTGTTGTTGAAACCAGCCTGACTGTTTGTCGTTGTCAGCTCCAGCGTCTCTTCAGAGTTACCGTTGTTACTCAAGGTCGCAGGATAATCAACAGTACCACCTGGCTCGACCTGGTTTGAAGCACTCGGCGTAAAAGCGACCGCACGACTTGGCAACACATCAACGGCTTCAAGCAAGGTATCCGTTGCTCCGGAGCTGGCCGAAATGATGCGGAAGAATAAAGGGTAGTCACCATCTCCATCAGCATTGGCATCGATTGTTTCAACGGTCGTATCGGCATCATTGTCAGACGAATAATCGGCCGCAGACAGGGCTGCATCAGCAGGCATCGAGACCACTGCAATGTATTCGTAATCGGTTGTTCCGCCAGGTATAACCGGCGTAGAAGATATAGCTGGCCCGGTTGCTGCGCCTGAACCGTCACTCAAAAAGAACTCAACGCTCCAGCCTTCTGGCAGTGAGCCCAGATCAGTGCCATCCCAACTACTGCCTACCGACAACTGGAAGGAATCAGAAACACCACTGACGTTATCGATGTACAAAGGAATCGTGAGCGTATCACCTGCGCTGGCCTCACGCGTCACTGCAGGTGTGTAATCAGGTGTACCGAGGGGATCTTCATCGGTCCCGAGCGTGCCACCAATAGCGCTGTGCAAGTCAGAGGTTGCCGCCACTATTTCGAGCAATGAAATGGTTGCAGGATTACTGATTGGAGTTGCCGCTGGATCACCTGCAGAGGTGGCTGTGACTGTCGCCTGGAAACCAGCTGTTCCGTTATCACCTGAGATTCCCTGAGGAAGCTTGGCGCGTACCTTGAAAGTACGGCTGGCGGACTGTGCAATGACACCTGAATCCACACCGGCAAAGCCGTTGGTATCAGTCAGTTGCACCGAACCCGTATCGTCGAGAAACGTAAACACGGTACCGCTGGGAAAGGTTCCCAACGCTGCGGCCAGTTCAAACGTATCATCACCGTTACCATCGTTAGTGACAACCAGATCAAACAAAACAATACCGCCTGAAGCGGCTGTGTTCACTACCTGCGTATCATTGACTGTGGCGTCGTCATCCCCCCCATCATTTACACCTGCAGCGTCACCTGAACCCGTATCTGAAAGCGTAACCGCATAGTCCTGGGAAACGACATTTGATGTGGTGTTCGAGCTGACCAGCTTGTCGGCTGTTCCATTACCATCGGTATCGGCACTGACATAACCGACGTTATCAACGGTGTACCCACCACCGAATGCATCGCGATCATAGCTGACGGTAAACGTCATCGAGACCGTCGCATTGGGTGCCAACTCGGCATCAACAGCATAGATACCGGCAACCGTAGCATCGACGATATCACCATCGGTATTCAGATCGATACCCAGACCGGCTTCACCACTATCGGCAACGTCACCATCACCGTTATAATCCAGGTTTACGCTTTCTACAAAGTTCCCTACATTGGTGGCAAGCGTATCGCCATTTGTCGTAAGCAGACCAGACACGGAGGCAGACGAGGTGACATAGGTAGTACCTGTTGGAATACCGTCGAACAGTATGACTTTCTGCGCAGCTGTATTACCATTGTTACTAACCGTGATCGTATAGGTGATCTCATCATTGATGGTATCGTGTGAAGAGGTTTTACTGGTCACCAGTACTGCATCACCGGTAATCGTGATCAACGACTCGTTGGTACTATCCAGCGTGTCTCGCCCTTTGGCAGTGGTCAAATCGGTCACACTGCCAACAACAGCGGAACCCGTGCCTTCCTGTGCCGTGGCTGTCATGGTGACACCCAGTGAATCGGTATCCGTTGCCGTTGTTGGTATTCTAACAGCGACGACCAGATTCGCATCTTCTCCGGCGGCCAGGGTCAACGCGCTGACTTCAGGCTCTCCCGAATCTGGCTGACCGTTGCCATTGGTATCGTGGTAAATAGTAATTGCGTCAGCATCAATCGTATCGATACCCGGCGCAGTAGTAATACCGTCCGCGGCACTCACATCGAAAGTGTCGCTACCATTACCCGTATTACTCAGAACATACGGCAAATAGACTGTTTGCCCCGGAGCACCAGTTGTATCGATATCGGTTCCAACTGTTGCAAAGTAGACCTGGGCAACAGTGACGATAGCCTCATTGGACTGTGCGCTATAGACATTTCCCGCAGCATCCTCATAGGTGACTGTCGCCAGGTTCTTGATCTCGGTCCCCGCGGCGGTTGCCGCAAAAGCCGAAGATGCGAATATGCTCAATACTCCCGCAACTGCCGATACAGCGCATACTTGCGCTACCGGGTGCAGAGGGAATCTGCTGTATTTCATGTGATTGTCTCTCTATCGGTCAAAACGCGCTTGATGTCGTGGAGGGCCTGTCGGCGGAGGGATTCTGTAATTGGAATAATCATTATTTTCTGCCATTTATTGGAGGTTTGAATGGTGTCTGTCTTGTGTTTTTGACCATCAAAATCAACGGCCAGAATGACTCCTGGACACCTCCTCGCCCATTCACCCGATTGCAATTCAGCTGTCCCGCTACAGGACTCAATTGACCACCACTCGATAGCCGTACTCATGTGTACCGCCCTCAGCATCAAGGCTTTCCTCAACCGCCCAGCGAACATGTGTGTATTGCGCAGGTGGAATGACAACCTCTTTCTGACTACCATCAGCTTGCGTTTCTATTCGCATGACCGGTTCTTTTTCGAACGTTCGTCCGCCATCAATGCTGACTTCGAAAAGCGAATCGGCATTACTGTTGGCAGAATCGCTGACAAATGTGGTATTTGCAGGTATCGGATCAATGACATTCAGCCCGCTGACAGCAGATTCGCCGCTGTTGACGAACGTCAATCTATATTCCATGAGCTCTCCGGGCTTGGCAGCGGCGGTAGCCTGTATAACCTCGTTACCTTGCGAGTCAGTTGATACAAGATAGGCTTCTATGCGACCTTCTACGAGTCCATTAGCAAGGGCCATACTTGCAAATGAAAAAACAAGTGTCGCTATGATTGGACGAATCGTACGTAACTGCATGATGTTTCTCCGATGAAAAGTTGCCGCCATATCGCGATACCCATCAACGAGGCGGGAGTATGCAGTTTCGGAGGTAGCAGCTCACAGGCCACTGGCAGTTAGTGATACCGTTACAAAATATCGAACCTCGATTTCAGAGGTTAGTATCTGGTGCCACTTCTCAAAAACGACTTGAGAATTTAAGCAATAGGTATCTTTCCGTCCTCACCTTGGTTCGTCCATGCCAGATGGTACGACCAACCCATTGAGTGGTTATGAGCATCAATAACAGCTGCAGCATTATTCAACCGTTACCGCATCACGAGCCTCAAAGGGATCGTGAAACAATCCCTTAGGCATATCTCTACAGATAGGGAGTCCGGACTGCGCGATACCTCTGATGCCCACTCTGCGTTCTGGTGTAACCAGTACGATTTCAAAAAATATTGGATATAGTCGATAACACTCATGCAGAACTAATTCAAGGTGGGTTTTTCCTATCGTTCAGCCAGCAGCAGGCCGACACGATGACACCTGACCTTATACCTGGTAATACGAAACCATAATCAGTTGACTCGATCACGGAGGTTGTCACTATGGATAGAAATGTGGTGCTCACAGGCAATGAAAAGTGCCTGGATCAAGACGACATCATTGTGTCGAAGACGGATACCTCGGGTAAGCTTACTTATGGGAATCGCACATTTTTCAGCTTTGCCGGATTGAGTGAGAGTGAGTGCATGGGAAAACAGCACAACATCATCCGACACCCTGAGATGCCACGATGCGTCTTTGAGCTTTTATGGAGAGCATTGAAGAATGGCGAAGAGCTGTTCACTTATATAAACAATCTTTCTTCAAACGGCGACAATTACTGGGTTCTTGCTCATGTCACACCGAGTACAAATTCGAGTGGCCAGACAATTGGCTACCACTCAAACAGAAGAGCGCCTAACAGAGAGTCGCTAAACAGCCACATCATTCCACTTTACAACGAGCTTCTGAAAGTGGAACGTTCGCATTCAAGCCCCAGAGAAGCATTGTCGGAATCAAGCAAGAGAATCGATAGCATTCTTCAAGATAAAAAAATGGGATTCAATGAATTCATGTTTTCTTTAGGTGTATGAGAATGAGTGTCTCCAATACAGCAACAACCTCGTCAGACTCGGAAAATAACACCAATGATATTGCCAAGGCACTAGCGGTTTTGCAGCAAGTCAAAAAAGGCAACTTCGAGGCCCGCATTCTGAGTATCGAATCGACTGGAGAGTTGGGTGAGTTGCTACATACCATCAATGATGTCATCGACCGGTCAGATGCCTATATCAGAGAATCAATGGCCTGCCTGGAGCATGCCAGTGACGGGAAATACTATCGCGAAATCATAGAGACGAGTATGCAGGGATCATTTCTCCGTGCGGCGAAAACGGTCAATACCTCACTGAATGCAATGCTTGAAAAGGTCACCGGGTTTACCGAAATTACAGATACATTTGAGACCTCACTCAAGAATGTTGTACAAACCCTCGCAGCTGCTGCATCCAAATTGAGTTCTTCATCCCGTACGATGCAAAGTATTTCATCTGATACATTGGAGCAGACAAACCGGGTTGCGACTGCTGCTGAAAAATCCTCAAGTCGATTCCAGACAGTTGCCAGTGCGACTGTTCAACTGACAGCCTCCATCAATGAGATTTCCGGGCAGGTTTTATCTGCCTCGATTTTAACGCAAGAGTCTGCGGCTATCACAGTTGACGTTAAACAGCGTATTGAGGATCTGCAGCTCGCAGCCCAGAACGTGAGCAAGTCTGTTGTGATAATCAATAAAATTGCAGGACAGACCAATCTGCTGGCCCTGAATGCGACAATCGAGGCCGCTCGTGCAGGTGAAGCTGGAAAGGGATTTGCCGTTGTTGCCAGTGAAGTTAAAAACCTGGCACAAGAGACCTCCGGTGCCACCACCGAAATAGAATCGTATGTTTCAGAGATTCAAGCGGCTATGTCACGAGCCGTTGAAGGCATTCATAACGTTTCCGAAAAAATTTCGTCAATTGATGACACATACGCTTCTGTTTCAGTAGCCGTTGAACAGCAATCCTCAGCGACATCTGAAATATCTCGGAACATCGAAGGTGTTTCAAGTGGTACTCAGGAAATTACCCAGAACATTGTGCAAGTATCGCAATCTGCTCAGGAGACGGGCAATGCAGCAACTGATGTCAATAACTCAGCAGAAGAGTTATCAAAGCAGTCAGAGGCTTTGTACAAAGAAGTGGATCGCTACCTTGTACGTGCCAGGGAAATATTGTGAACCTCTGTGTTTGAATGCTTACTTCTATCCGACAATAAACTGATCTGAGACGCCCTCTACCGAACATTGAATCAATAGAGGGCAACAGAGTGAAAAATTTCAATTCAATATTTCACAAACCCTATAGAGAACCCTGAACCTCGCAAATACTTTCACGCAGGATGTCTGTCGTTTCATCAATCTCCGCTTCGGTCATGATCAGTGTCGGCGAGAGAATCAGGATATTACCCAACGGACGTGCAATAAGGCCTCGTTTCTGAGCAGCTTGAGCAACTTTCTGACCGACCTGCTCTGTCACTGCAAAGGGAGTTCTTTTTTCCTTGTCCTTGACGAATTCCAGTCCCATCATGAAATGACTTCCACGTACCTCGCCAACCAGCTCCAGATCTCCCAGACCACGCAGGTTGTTCTCGAAACGCTTACCCGTGGTTCTTACACGTTCGGGAATCTTGTCGTTCTCCATCAAGGCGATGTTTGCCAGGGCTGCCGCAGAGGCGGCCGGGTGGCCCGAGTAGGTCATGCCGTGGAAGAACATGGCACCGTCTTCAGAGATAACTTCATGGATCTCATCGCTGATGATAGTGGCTGCCAAAGGCTGGTAGCCCGACGTCAGCCCCTTGGCCGTCGTGATTATGTCAGGCTGCATGCCGAATACGTCTTTTGATGCAAAGAAGTGCCCCAGGCGACCAAAGGAGGTCACGACTTCATCCGCGATGTACTTGATGTCATAGCGACGGCACAGCTCACTCATTCTGGCGTGATACCCCTCTGGCGCAACAATCACGCCGCCAGCACCTTGAATGGGTTCAGCAATGAAGCAGGCAATGTTTTCAGCGCCCAGGTTCTCGATACGCGTTCTGGCATCCTCCAGCAGAACGTCGAGAAATTCAGCTTCGCTCATACCCTCGCCTTCGCGCCAGTAGTGCGGAAGACGCAGATGATGCACCAGGCCTTCCGCTTTGCTCCAACCCTCTGAGTAGGCAGGAGTTGTCATTGCCATGGCCAGAAAGGTTGATCCATGGTAGGCACCGTGGCGACTCAGAATCAACTTCTTGGAACTCTGTCCCAGACGATTATAGTAATGGTGCAAGATGCGAATGGCGCTATCATTGGCAACCGATCCGGAGTTGCTTAAATACACGGCATTCAGATTTCCGGGCGCCAATTCAGCTAATTTTCTAGCCAGTGCCGCTGCCGCAGGGTGTGTGAAATTATAGAACGTGGAATAGAAATCCAACGTGTTCAATTGCTCAGTGATGGCACTGATGATTTCCTGTCGCTTATGGCCTGCATTGACACACCATAGACCACCAATACCGTCGATCAGCCTATTGCCTTCGCTGTCAGTCACATGAGCCCCTTCCGCTCCTACAATAACGGTACGGGCATCTTCCTGCTTCAGCGCATTCAGATTTGCAAAGGACTGTATGAGATGAGTGTCCGAGGTAAGGACCCCATCGGTGGATATATCAATCGCATGAGACATTTGGGAAGGACCTTTGTTTCGACTTGTATTTAGAGTTTGCAGGATTGTTTATCGTGCTGAACGGGCCCCGTGATCGGCGGGCGTGATAGGGGCTTCCCGAACACGACAACCGACCAGGGTTCGCTTCGTGCCTATTTCTTTAAATTGGTCCAGATCTGGTCGTAAACATCCTGTGTCTGTTCGTCGCAGGCTTCGACAAAAACTGCGGGACCCGCTGAAGCCGGTGGATTCGCTTCAGGCAATGTTCTCAAGGACTCCTCCAGCAATTCGGATACGCCTTTGACGCCGGCTGCATATCGAGCGAAATTGCTTACAGCTGCCGCATTTTCAGGCTCCAGTAGAAAGTCCATGAATTTCAACGCATTCTCGCGATTGGGTGCATCCTTCAGCAGTGCGACATTGTCCATCCAGGCGATATAACCCTGCTCTGGAAAGGCATATTCAATGTTTGCACCTTCTTCGCGCCCCTTTGAAGAAAAGCCGCTGTAGATCATGCCCGCGATCGCATCGCCGGAGACCAGTACTTCTTTCGCCGTGTCAGAATTGAATGAAGCCCAGTGAGTTTTGGCCTCGCTCAGCATCGCATTCAGAGCTTTCAGCTTGTCGCGATCGGTTGAGCACTGTTCCATGCCTAAGTGCAGTGATGCCAACACCATGACATCGCCCTGGCTGTCGAGTACGTTGATCTTGCCGGATATTTCTTCGGGTGGGTCGAAGAGGATGTCCGTGGTATTGATATCACCGGAAAACTCATCCCGATTGACAGAGAAGGAGGTGCTGCCCCACTGGTAGGGAATCGAAAACTGTCGTCCCGGATCAAACGGTGTGTCCAACCACTGGGCCTGTATATTGCCCTTGTTCTTCAACTCACCTTCAGCAATGGTGTCCAGCAGGCCTTCGTCAGCCATGATCTTGACCATATAGTCACCAGGGACGGAGACATCGTAAGTCCCAATGCCACCGGCTTTCAATGTTGCAAGCATGGACTCGTTAGAATCAAAGGTGTCCATCACGACATCAATGCCCGTTTCAGCCGTGAACTTCTCGATCAGCTCCTGGGGCATGTACTCGAACCAGTGGTAGACAACCACTTCGCCATCTGCCTGTGCTGCGGCACTGGCAAGCGCTAACAGAGAAGCAGTCGCTATTGGAATGAGGTGCTTTTTCATATTTTGACTCCAATTGAATCAGGTTGTCTTGTCGGATTTGCTGACGAAGTAGGAAATGGTAACCATGAGCACTGACACGCCGAGTAGCATGGTGGAAATGGCCATGATGTTAGGCTTTATGCCCTGTTTTACTGCACCGAATATGGCCGTCGGCAAGGTCTCCACTCCAGCGCCCTTGACGAAGTTTGTAATAATGAAATCGTCCAGAGATACGATAAAGGCCAGCAGAAATCCAGAGATGACTCCCGGCGCCATCAATGGCAACAGAATTCTGGTGAATACTTGTCTACGTGTGGCGTACAGGTCCAGCGCTGCCTGTTCAACACTTTCGTCGATGCCCTGCATACGGGCTGATATAGGCAGATAGGCAAAGGGAATGCAGAACGCGATATGTGCCAGCATGATGGTCATCAGGCCTCGGTCGACACCGATAGCATTAAAGAAGATCAAAGTGGCCACCGCGGTGACAATCTCCGGCACCATCAAAGGCAAAGAGATCAGTCCGAAGGAGAGCGTACGAAATCTGAACTTGCCGGCACGGATCATTCCCGTGGCTGCCAGTGTTGCGATGGCTGTCGCCACTGTTGCCGCAATGATGGCGATGACAAAACTGTTCCAGGCGGCCAGCTTGAACTTTGCGCTTTCCGGCCCCGTAAAAACATCCACATACCAGCGCAGCGAAAAGCCCTCCCATACTGCTATGGATTGCGATGCATTGAAGCTGTAGATCGTCACGACGAGCAAAGGCGCATAGAGAATGACCAGACAGAGCAGAGTGATCGCCCGGAAGCCGGTATAAGAGCGTACATCCAGTTTTGCGGAAAGATTTGTCATGTTCAGCAAGCCTGCTCGTTTTCACGCCGGCTTTGCTGATGCGCAAAAAGCATGAGAATGATCAGGACGATCGATAACAAGATCATCGAGGCGGCGGCACCGAAGGGCCAGTTGCCTGCATTGCCCTTGAATTGTTCCTCTATCAGCGAACCGATCATGAAGTTCTTCGCACCACCGAGCAGATCTGGCGCCAGGAAGGAGCCCAGGGAAGGCACAAATACCAGAATACAGCCGGCTATGACTCCAGGCTTCACCACAGGTAACAAGACCCGGCGCAGTGTTGCCCACTTGGAGGCGTACAGATCAGCTGCTGCTTCACTGAGTGAAAAATCGTAGCGCTCGACGGCGGCATAGATAGGTAGCACCATGAACGGCAAGTAGGAATAAAACAGCCCTATCTGTACCGCAAAGTTGGTGTTGATCAGTTGCAGTGGACTATCGATCATACCCAATGCCATTAACGATTCGTTCAATGGCCCTTGATCCCGGAGCAGAAATTTCATGGATACCGTGCGAATCAGAAGGTTTACCCAGTAGGGGATCGTGATGAGAAAAACCCAGATGGCGCGGGACCCTGCCGGTCGCGTTGCAATGAAGTAGGCAGTCGGAAAGCCGACGGCCAGGCTGAGCAGTGTGGCTGCACCCGCTTGCCAGAAAGAGCGCCAGAAAATCGAGATATAGGTCCATTCGATACTGGGAGCTTCATCTCCAAATAATCCACGATTGAAGAAAAACTGATCGTAACCAGACAGACTGAACTCCCAGATAATGCCGCCACGAAATTCCTTGGTCAAAAAGGAATACACCAGCATCAAAAGCACAGGAACCAGCGCCAGAGCACCCAGCACGATCCATGAAGGCAGAAGCAGCCACGTTCGAACCTTCTCGAAAGTGCTGCTGACGGCACTACTGCCGTTTTGTGTCGTAGCAGCCATCAGTCCATCAAGAGCCGAGCGGCTCCCTCTTCCATATTGATGAAAATATCGCTACCAGGCTCGAAGATTCGCTTGTTGCCGCGATCCGAATTGGATGTGCGTACCGTGAAGTTCGGACCATCCACAAGATCAACGATGGTCGAGATATCGGTACCAGCGAAGATGTTCTCGATCACCTTGCCCTTCAGACTCTTTTTCTCGATTGCTACATCGCTGATGATGATGCGTTCGGGACGCAGTGAAATATGAACTTTAGAGCCAACTCCGACCCCTTGGACCTCATCGCATTCCAGCTCGTGGCCGCCGCCCAGGTGACAGATGGCGCGACCGTTCCGGATATCCTCAACCTGTACATCAAGCAGATTGGTCTCGCCAATGAAATCGGCAACGAATACGTTGCGCGGAATTTCATAGATATCGCGCGGTGAGCCCAATTGTTGCAGTTCGCCGGCTGACATCACGGCGATCCGGTCTGACATGGTCAGTGCCTCTTCCTGGTCATGGGTCACAAAGATGAAGGTAATGCCAGTCTCACGCTGAAGGTGCTTCAGTTCGAGCTGCATCGATTTGCGTAATTTAAGGTCCAGCGCTGAGAGCGGCTCATCAAGCAACAGCACCTTTGGCTGCGGGGCGAGTGCGCGGGCCAGAGCAACCCGTTGCTGTTGTCCACCGGACAGCTGGGAAGGCTTGCGCGCCGAGAAAGCAGAAAGCTGGACGAGTTCGAGCATTTCGCCGGCTTTGCGGCGGGCCTCTGTCTTGCTGGCCCCTTTCATTTCCAGACCAAATGCCACATTGTCCAGAACGTCCAGATGCGGAAAAAGTGCATAGTTCTGGAAAACCGTGTTCACAGGGCGTTTGTTAGGTGGCAGGCTCTCGATCTCCTGTCCATACAGCTGTATCGATCCCTCAGTCACATCTTCGAAGCCGGCGATCATACGCAGAAGCGTAGTCTTGCCGCAGCCGGACGGGCCCAGAAGAGTAAAGAATTCATTGTCCATGATGGACAGCGAAATTTTCTTCAGTGCCGTGAATGATCCGTATCGCTTGACCGCTTGTCGGACATCGATCGCATTCTCTTGTCTTTCCATGCGCTTGTGGATATACCCCTGTGATGACCTGGGTTTATACTAGAACCATTGGTTCTGGGGGTATATACCCCTAAGGGGGTATCTTGTTCACGCTAACGAATTCAACTCACAAGCATCTGGCAGCAGCCATAGAGGCGCTGGGTACGCCTGCATTTTCCGAATGTTTGTATGAATGGCTGCAGCGTTGCTTTGAGATAGACAACGGCACTGTTCTGGCCTATTACCAAACCAGCAAGCCGGATGTCTTTTTTGCCCATTCACGAATCAAGCAAGTGCATTCGCACATGGAGAATGACTATCTTTCGGGAATATATCTGTTAGACCCTTTCCACAGCCTCCACGTCAACAAGTCGGATAACGGCCTCTATCGCCTGCGCGATATCGCGCCGGATCACTTCCATCGGAATGAATATTTCGCAAACTACTATGCACGCACCACCTTGACCGATGAAATTGGTTTTCATGTGGCCTTGCCAGGCGGTGTTTCCGTGCATACTTGCCTGGGCAGGGACAAGAGCTCTGGCAGGAATTTCACTGCTCGCGATCTCAATACAGCTCGCAACCTGAGCAGTATTGTCTGCAGTTTGATCACGGTGCAATGGAAGGATCTGACGGCAAGTGGTGACTACAAAGATGAATTGGTGGTCGATCATCTACGCGCTCAGCTTCAGCAGCATAAAGACATTCGCCTGAGCAAACGCCAAGGCGAAGTAGCACTACTGATATTGCGCGGCCACAGCACAATTTCCATTGGCCTTTGCCTGGAGATCAGTCCACAGACAGTTAAAGTATTCCGTAAACAACTCTACCGAAAGTGCGAAATTTCCTCGCAGGCTGAATTGTTTTCACTGATGACTCGATACCTGGCCTTGTAATCCATATACGATTACTTACTTATTGTTGCACGATTGAGAGGGCCATACACGCGGATATTTTACTCTACACATATATAGTGCCTTGTCTTGACTCAACTCAAGCACCAGAAATGGCTGCATAACACAGCCACGCTATACATTAGGCTAGATACGACAATATGCCAACCCGTTCCACCTGATTTACAGGTTATGGTTTCTCTTCTTCAGCAGTTATCGAAGGGAAAACTGGCATGTCCAACATAGCAGGCAAAGCCTATGCGATGAACGTCATCACACCGATTCGCTCAAGATACAGCTTCATCAATCGCTGGTTATTTGGCAAGGCCACTAAAACCCCGGCAGCTCTACTTGGCCTGGTGACACTCTCCCTGATTCATTACGCACGCTGGGTCATCATTCCGCGCAACTCGTTTCCGCATCTGGATGCGAGTCAGCCAAAAGAGGAGCTGAACTACGATTACATGATCTTCCAGAGCAATTTCAATGGTAGCTGGGCTCAGTACGTCGACTCATTTACATTTGCCATACCAGCTGGTCTGGACCTGTTCTGGAAATGGAATGTCCGGTATCCCAAGTCAGTACCACTGACCCCTTTCCATGACTATATACGGCACAACCAGATAGACACCTGCCACTACTACAGCGCCTACCCCATGGCTGCATCAAACGATGTGAAGTCTGCAAAAGTACTCAAGCAGGCTTTGTGTGATTTCGACAAGGCATCTGCCGGGAAGCCTGCCGATGAATTCCTCACCGACTATCACGCGCTACTCAACGCCATGCAGTTGCATCTTGGTGAGATGCGCCCGACGCCTGTCGTGAGTATGGCGGCACAAGCGGTCAAGGATCGCCACTCGGGCACCCCGGAAAAGGTTCAAGGCTTCAAGGGGGCAAACGATTCTGCAGAACCGGTAGAAAATAGCGCTTCATCCAGAACACCACCTGCGGCTCCGCTTTCTAGCACTGACGCACCGGAGTACAGCTAATCATGGCCAATACCGGCGGCGGCGCACAGGCGCTGACAATTCTGAGTCCCATCAAGAATGGCTACCTTGGTGAAACCACCTTCGCGGACGAAACCTTCAAGCGATGCATGAATATTCGCATCCACGAAGAAAGCCCTTTGGCCAAGATACCGGATACCTACCTTGCCCGGCTATATGTGCTTAACGATGTGCTTTACGAGTCCAAGCCTGCCAACGACACAATCCTCAACCTGAACGATTTGTTTTCGCTATTCAAAGGCAAGTATCGGCTGCGTGGACTCCCCAAGACAGACAAGCTGAAATCACGTTATCTTGTTTTTTCCAGCAACTTTCACGGTGAAAGCGACGAGGATCTTGACCGTTATCTGAAAAATTTATACCTACACTGGGACTACACGGACTACTACGGAAAGCGGCATGACATTCATCATATCTGGAGACACTGTGTCGCTTATGACAAGGTAAAAAGTGCAGATGATTTTGTCAGCTACATGCGTAAATGCGCCCTTGATACATCATTATTCTTTAACGGGTCGAACGGCGATTCCCTGAAAGAGCAGCTCAAGGCCCTGTATCTCAAGCAGGAATTATCACGCTTTGCCATCAATCATCAAGGCAAAAGCGCAGGCGAGATACAGACAGCATGGCACGCTTTCATCGATCGGGTCAGACCAACAGATCTGGAAGCTCCAAGCTGGAAGCCCGGACAATCAACGGTACGAACATCATGACTAGCAGCGTAATGGAAAGACAAGCCAAGGTCGCTGGAAAGACCTTGAACCTTTCAGACATTCAGGGCAACGTCGTGCGCGCCTACGGCCATATAGGCTACTTTCATGCACGCTACCTGTTCTTCCGCATTAATGATCCGGGCAATGCGCGTGCGTTTCTGACACGAGTGGCCGAACGTGTCACCAACTCGGCTTACGCGGATTCGAAACGGAACACCCGGCAAACAACATCCAAAGCCAGCACAAACGTTGCCTTCACGTTTGCAGGATTGCAGGCAATCGAATTACCCGCCGGCTCATTGATGGGTTTTCCGCAGGAATTTGCTGCCGGCATGAAAAAACGCATGAGTATACTCGGCGATGAAGGTTCGAGTGCACCGGAACACTGGGACAATATCTGGCAAAAGGAAGTCCATCTGTGGGTCTCGATCAATGGTCTTAGCAATGCGGATGTAGAGGAACGCTACCAGTGGATCCTGCGGCAGAACAAGGATAGCGGCGATGGTGTCGAGCTGCTATCGGGTCATCGAGGGGCTGCGGGAGAGGAGGACCTGATGTTTCAGACAGGTGCCATCTTGCGAGATGAGAACGGCAATCCCTCTGGCAAGGAACACTTCGGTTATCGTGACGGCATCAGTGATCCGGTCTTCGAAGGTCAGCCAAACGCCCCTGACACCGTGCTGGGACGCGGCAAATTGCTGGCCGGTGACAAGTGGGCACCTCTGGCCCCCGGCGAGTTTCTCTTGGGACACCTGGACGAAGCACAGGAGTACCCCAAGGCACCGATGCCCCGGTCTCTGGCGCAAAACGGCACGTTCATGGTCTATCGTAAATTACACCAGAATGTCGCCACGTTCAGGCGTTATCTGGACGATTCAGCCGCTCAGTTCGAGGGTAGTAAAGAGATGCTGGCTGCCAAGTTCTGCGGACGCTGGCGCGACAATGGCGCACCGATCGTCGATGCGCCGGACGATGCCGGTAAAAAGTGCTGGGATGCCCGATTCGAAGCGGCTGATGCGGCTGAAAAGCGACGCATGCTGACCGACTTTCACTACAACGACGACATTGACGGAGCACGCTGTCCCATGAGTGGGCATCTACGCCGCATGAATCCTCGGGGCTCTCTGGAATTCGGCCAGAAAGGCGCATTCAACACACCCAGCGCGCTTGCCGATCGCCGCCGCATTTTGCGCCGTGGGCTTCCCTATGGTCAATCAGGCCCGGATACTAACGATGCCGATGATCACGGCATTATCTTCATGGCCCTCAACGCCTCCATTGAAAGACAGTTCGAGTTCGTGCAACAGCAGTGGGTCAACTACGGCAATGACTTCAAGGAGGGCAACGACAAAGAGATACTGCTTGGCAATCACACCGGTGAAGGAAAAGCGGTACTGCAAGTTGAGCCAGGCAGTGGCAAGCCACCCCATTTTCTTACCAAGCTGCCGCGTTTCGTTGAGTGCCGCGGTGGAGACTATTTCTTCGTTCCCGGCATCACAGCACTGAAGATGATCGCGGCTGGAATTGTGGATCCAACCTGAGACGAACAAGCTTCCATCACAGCGTCGCACAGTTTGTATAGCTCAACCAAGAGAACGCAATGTCAGACACAACGGTACGCATCAAAACCTGGATCTTCCAGAATCTTGATTTGGCATGCAGCATCATGCGCCGGGTGAGGCCGAATTTTGTGGTGGATGGCCAGGCATTCATTACCCGCTTTGACGGGGTCAATGAGGTGTTGTCACGGGACGATGTCTTCCATGTGACCTATGCGCAAAAGATGGAAAAGGTCACCAGTGGCGGCAACTTCTTTCTAGGCATGCAGGACACCCCAACGTACACTCGCGACGTCTCACACATGCGGCTCACTGCAAGGCGAACCGACATTGATGAGAGAATTCTACCCTTTGTCAACGCAAGCTGTGCGCAGATACTCTCGACCCTGGACGGCGAATGTGATGTGGTCAAGGCACTGACACGCGTGGTACCTACCCGCTTTATCGGTGACTACTTTGGTACCCCCGGTTGGAATCAGGAGGAATTTACAGATGCAGCCTCTCTGATGTTTGCCTACCTTTTTTACCCCAGCAACGAGGCCAGTGAAAATACAGCGCTGGCCGCAGCTCGCACCACATGTGATTACCTTGATCAGACTATTCAAGAAAGAAAGTCTCATCGAGACGAGCATGATGACGTACTCGAACGCTGCCTGGTACTGCAAGACAGTGGGCACCCGGGGATGAGCGATAGGGATATTCGCAACAATCTGATCGGTCTGCTGATCGGCGCTATCCCCACGACGTCCAAGTGTGTTGCCTTGACGCTGGACTACCTGTTCGAACACCCGGACCTGCTGGCCGAAGCACAACAGGCAGCACGCGCCGACAACGACAAGCTCATGCTGCAATACGTCAGGGAATGTCTTCGCCTGAACGCTTTCGCTGCCGGCGTACAACGTATCTGCTCGCGGGATTACATCGTTAACGAAGGTTCGTGGTACGCCGCTCGAATACCAAAAGACACTGTAGTACTGGTTGCCACTCAATCGGCAATGATGGACAGCCGCAAGGTTGCCAAGCCCAATGAATTCAGGCTGGATCGCCCTGATTACCTGTATATGCACTACGGCGTTGGCATGCACACCTGCTTCGGAGCACACATCAATGATGCACAGGTTCCCGCGATCTTGAAATCCGTGCTCAAACTTGAAGGCTTGAGACGCGTTGCACCGATGCAGAGCGCAGGGCCCTTTCCGGTTAGTTTGAAGATTGCGTTCGACAGCCGTAATACTCCACCATCGAATCCGCATAAAACTGTGCACAAGCCTATCCATGAAAAAGAGGAAGTAGCGTGAATCACACGGAAGCAGCTCCAACGATTCCCCGGGTAATCACCTTCCCACCCAGCGCCGACAGTGAAACCGGACGCTGGGCACTGGATTATTACGACATCAAAGTGGATGAACGTCGCCATGCGCCACCCTTCATTTTTGCAGCCATCGGTTTGAACAAAGGCAAGAAATTTCCTTTGTTTATGCACGACGAATTAATGCTGAATGGTGTCGAGCAAATTCTTGATCATTTCAATGAAAGAGCACTGGATAACCGGCAATTGACTCCCGATGAACACCGAGATGAAATCGAAGCGCACTGGAAACGCTTCAACGCCACCATGGGTGCAGCCGTCGTCACCTGGGCGTACACACATTTGCTACCGCATCGCTCCATCATGATTCGTCCTCTGAGCCTTGGCTCCCCCTGGTACCAGCAACAGTTTGTGCGATTTCTCTACCCGATTCCCAAGACCATGCTCTGGAACGCGCTCAAGCTTAGCCGCCCGAAAGCAGACGAAGCGCTAAAGACAATCGAGGCAACGTTTGCTTACGTGGACGAGCTCCTGGCTGACAACCGCCGCTGGCTGGTTGGAGATCGCATGACCCTTGCCGACTTGTCGTTTGCGGTCAGTGGCGCGCCTCTGGTGCTGCCGGAAGGCTACGGTGGTTATCCAGGCGATCAAGGCCCCATCCCCTCTCTAGAACAGTGGCCCGCCGAGCAGCGTGCAATAATCAAGGCGATGCGGCAAACGCGTGCCGGCCAGTTCATTCTGAGAATGTACAAAGAGGAGCGGTACCGGCATTTGAATTTGTCGACAGGTGCACCAGTCGTTCAACATTCAACTTCAACAAAAGATGAACGGGTAATTGATATTGTTGAGTGAGCCCCCACCTGACAGACGGGCCAACTAGTGGGTCGATTGCCTCGGGACAAACACTACGACTGAACAGGCATCATCACTTTAAATTCTGCAGTGTACGGTTAATACTCTCTTCCACTTGCCTGGCGCCCTTGGCAATAGCTTCCTCTTGTTTCTGATCCTCTGCCTGCTGCGCATGGTGCTGTTCGATAAATTCAGCCACCATGCTCTCAGTGACCAGGTCATTCTGACTGCTGCGCTCAGAAGTCCCGATCTGGATGATATTGGTTTTTGAATCAGGATTCTCGAAATGACTGATGGACCTGATGGGTATCCGCTTTTCCAGCATGCCGTACACAATTTCATTAACGATTGCCGCAGGCACCCCCTTCCCGAACCAGATCGCGTTTGTTTCATTCTCGAGATCGCTGACGTTCACAACAGATTCAACCTTCGTTGAATCAAGAACATCGACAATGGCATTCCCATCAGCGCTTTTGCGATAATAGATCACCAGAGGCGGACTGGGACTGCCATATGCACCAGTCGTTGATAACGTCATACCTGAATCGGCGGCGAACGCACTACCGATTACAGACGACCCAAGCATGTCGAGGAAACTGGATTCCTGGGAGGCGTTCTGGAGACCCTCTTCGATGAATTCAAATTGCACGGGAGCGGAGAAGTCACCATCCTCTCCGGAACCGGAATTTGACTGTGCGACTTCTTTCAGGTTGTAGATACCCAACGCCTTACCATTGAAAGGGACATCAAGTAGTCCGATGTTCTGCTTGAATCCCGTGTCGTTCCCCTCACCATCCTTGACCGGAGTCAATAGATGAACTGCGAAATGGTGAGAAGGCTTTAGCTTGACATCACTGAGAATGGCCATCTGAACCCAAGACCCCGTTATGGAGGTCGAGATGTTATCCCGATACATTCGCGGTGCAGTCAGCGGTAGGTGGATTTCAGAATTTTGGGGCAGATTGGTCAGCGTAATCCGGTAGGGGTAGATTTTCTCGGTACTTTGCGTGTTGATGAAACTGAAGGTTGCCAACCCCATGAATACAATTCCGGACACAGCATAAAAGATCCCCATGTGCTTACTGTCTTTCTTGAGCATCACGAAAAGCGACACGATTACCAGAAAAACACCGAAGAAAAATGGACCGTTCGTCGAAGCCAACCCAGTCAGCTCGGGCAGCTTTTCCACCAACGTCTCTAGGACTCCGCCTTCGTCAGCCATGAACCTTCCCCGAAATAGTTACCACCTATTTCCCAGTCTTGAACTTTCGAAGTTTCGTGTCAACTCCCAGTACGTATTCCTATACATTTGTACGGAACGCATTATCGATTGACTACCACTAAGCCAATAGTTGCAGGCGTAGTGGGCACTGAAAAATTGCATCGACCTTGAGGAGACATTCAAATGGATATTCGAATAGGACTGCCGTGCACTGATGAATTTTTTTGTCAAATAGCGATGTGGGTAATCATCATAGTGGGGCTGTTGTTTTGCTTGGGAATTTTGATAGCGATATGGTCAGAGATCAAAAAGAAATGACTGCGGCTGTTTTTGAACAGCATTCTGTCGCAGTCACTCAACACTTCAGTCGATTCACTCTACACGTATATAGTGAAACCAGATATCTGCAGCCACTTATTGAAGTGGCACTCCTGAACGCAAGCCACTCCAATCGCATACTACTTGCCGGGCTGATCAAAAATGGCCTGCAATAGGCTGCCGAACAAGTCACCGAAAACTACACACTGCGCGGTGCTATCTTCCGCCAGTAATGATCGCTGGCCTTACTGGAAATAGGCGTGGTGACGTTTTGCTAACACATTCAGGGTGTTAATATATTCCTGAACGATATGGAGTTTACGGCGTTTTATTGAGAATCCGACTGTCTCGATTCTCAAGATTGCGAAATCATCAAATGTTAGAACTCAACTGGATTTGGGGAAAATTAACGATGCGTAAGGCACTTCTGTTCAGACACCACTTTTTCGTCACCTGCGTGATGTTAACTTTGCTATTTCCATTAGCCAACCAGCAATCTCTGGCAGTGGTCGACAGGGATTTTGTTGACATCCTCCTCTCCCCCTGAAGGAAGAGGATTCCTACGGCGTTCAGGCTATTGCCCAAATCGCTTCAGCGGGTTCCTGTTTCACTGGGGCCGCCTGAATGACATGCTCTCGTAATTCAGGTCTGACATCCCCTCCACAGGCCAACACGGCGTGTCCCGCCGCTTCTATATTTTTTGCTGCATTGGTATCAGCGTTGTCCGAATACCCACAGCTCTGGCAGCAGAAACCTGTCTGGCTCTGTCGGTTTTCCTTCGCTATGTGCCCACAGCAAGAGCATTGCTGACTCGTGTACTGAGCCGGGACGACAACCAGCTCTCCTCCTGCCCAACCAAGCTTGTAGCCTAACTGACGTCGGAATTCGCCCCACCCCTGGTCCAGAATGGCACGGTTGAGACCGGACTTGGCCTTCACGTTCTTGCCCGGCAATGCCTGACTACCCGACGCCGAACGAGACATATTGGCCACTTTCAGATCTTCGATACACACGACTGCGTGGTTATTGCTGATGGTGTGTGTCTTCTTGTGCAAATAGTCGGCTCGGGCATTGGCAATACGTCGGTATAGTCGGGCAACCCTGTCTTTCTGCTTTCTCCAGTTGTTGGAAAATTTCTTTTTACGCGCCAGTGAGCGTTGCTCCCGGGCAAGCTTTCTTTGATACGTTGCAAAGCTGTTGAGCGGCAGATGATTCTCTCCGTCACTCTGTGCAGCGAATACCTTGATGCCCATATCAATACCCACCAAACTCGTGGAGGGGTGTTGTGACGCCTCCACCTCGCGTACTGTCTGCACAGAAAAAAACCACTTGCCACAACGCTCACTGATCGTGATATTGCGTAACGTACCCAGCACCTTTCGACTGTTGCGGTAGCGAATCCAGCCTAGTTTGGGCAGAAACACACGATTGTTGGCTTGATCCAGTTTGAATTGTTTGGGTTCAGGGTATCGAAAACTATCGCCGTCGCCTTTTTTCTTGAACCGGGGAAATCCTGCCCGCCCGGCAAAGAAATTCTGAAACGCACGATCAAGATCCCGCAGTGACTGCTGTAACGGGTGGGCCGGCGCATTCTTGAGCCAGCAGGTGCCTTCTTCCTTTCGCCACTTCGGCAGGCAATTGGCCATGGGCACATAGCCTATATACTTCAATCCTGCCTTGTGGTTCTCCTGCTGCAAACCCAGTGCCCTGTTATAGACAAATCGACAACTACCGGCAAACTGTCGCAACTTACCCAGTTGTTCGCCGTTGGTACGTAGTTCGAATTTGTAGGCTTGAAGGCGTTCCATGCATTTATTATACTATTGGCCTATGAGCAAAGATACGACTATTCGCACAGGAAGACACTGTGTATTTATTATGCATGTCCACTTGGTCTTCGTCACAAAGTATCGTCGTGATGTCTTCACCAAGAAAATTCTCGATGACTTGAAGATCACCTTCACCAAGGTATGTGAAGACTTTGAAGCCACTCTGGTGGAGTTTAATGGTGAAGACGATCATGTCCATCTTCTGGTTAACTACCCACCCAAGGTGCCAGTATCTGGCCTGGTCAACAGTCTGAAGGGGGTATCTAGTCGCCGAGTAAGAAAAGCAGATTATCCGAGCATCAAAAACAAACTGTGGGGTAATGCACTATGGTCTCCTTCGTACTTTGCCAGCAGTTGTGGTGGAGCTCCGATTGGCCTGATCAGACAATACATCGAACAGCAACGAACACCGCGCTAACACAACAGAGAGGCTTCGCCTCTCGCGATCGGGATAGGGGCCGACCGAAGACGGGCCCCTCCCACACCACCCGGCATGCGGGTCCGCACCGGGCGGTTCGAGAAGTTGAGGTCATGAGAGACGAGGTACATCTAAGCCATCGTAGTATTTGACTGATAGAATAAAGTGCAATCCCGAAAGGCTGTTGTGCCAACAACGTTTGCTAGAACAAGCGATGAGCTTAGCCAACTCCTGCGAGGCACCGAGACGACGTAAAGCGTCATACGCCGTACGGCCGCGTCGCCAGTGCTTGAGCTGGATAGCCCGCAATCGGCGTCGTATCCAGCCATCCAGATCACGGAAGATTTTCGGCGTTTGTGCCAGATGAAAGTAAGCCTTCCATCCGGGAATGAAACTCCGAAGTTCTACCGCAACTTGGACAAGGCTGCGACCACCGACGCGACGTGTGATCTGCCGGATGCGCTGCTTGAACTTGACGATTGCCGAAGGTGATACCGCAATTTTAACCGTGTTCCCACTCCACCGCCGTAAGCAGTAGCCCAGAAACTTACGACCAAACACGGGCCCGACTGCAGTCTTTGCCTCGTTCACCCGAAGGTGCAGTTTTGCATACAGCTTCCGAAGAGAGCGCAGTACCCGTTCCCCCGCCCGTTGACTACGAACATACACATTGCAGTCATCGGCGTATCGGGCAAACTTGTGTCCGCGCCTCTCCAGAGCCTGATCCACTTCGTCCAACAGCACATTAGCCAGTAACGGTGAAAGAGGGGAGCCTTGTACGGTTCCCTCCAAGCGTTCCACCAATACGCCGTTGATCATGACGCCAGCTCGAAGAAATCGTCGAATCAACCGAAGAACGGCCTTATCGTCGATTCGCTTACTCAGCCGGTCCATGAGAACGTCGTGATTAACCCTGTCGAAAAATTTCTCAAGATCCACATCAACCACCACCTGATAGCCTTGTTGCACACACTGCTGTGCATGGAGCACAGCATCATGGGCACTTCGACCTGGGCGAAAGCCGTAGCTGAACTTTGAGAACGTCGGGTCAAGCAGGGGTTGCAGTACTTGCAACAGTGCCTGCTGGATCAGGCGATCAATGACGGTGGGGACCGTGGTTTCATAATGCACCTCGTGCAGTTGGCGTTAGGGATTGACCGGGGTATCTATTCGGGTTGAGTTTCTCACCCAGTCTTCGAGCTCCTTTTCTTTGCTTCGTGTGAGCGTGATCCAGTAAGGCGTTCCGTGTTCAAGTTGTCGAGCCTCAACAACATCGCACTCTATCCAGTAGTAGACGACGTTGCGGCTGATACCGAAGCGTACCATTACCTCGTTGACGGTTAGCTCATTAGATCGTTTTAGATCAGCGCAGGGAATCCGATGTCGGTAACGAACCCACGAGATCATGGGTGCCGTGAACTTCTTGCCTTTTGGGCTTCGCAGTCCTTGTGCATTGAGTTCAGCGACAATGTCTTTGTCCCTCATCGTGCAGGCTAACGCTCTGATTTTTTCAACCATCTCGGCTGGATAACGTAGCTGCTCAGCGATAGGCGCTGGCAGCTGCACGACGATGTCATTCGTCGCACCACCTTGCCAACGTACGTGCAGAATCGCTTGGCGCTCTTCCCGTCGTTTTTCGACGGTGATGTCCTTAATCAAAAGCCTCAACATACGCTTTTTATCTTTAGACGAGGTTGTTTTCGCATTCCATAAACGCGGCAGATCCTTTGCTAAGGCCAACACCATCTGGCGCTGTTCATCACTGACAATGCACGCCTCTTTTGAGTGGAACTGCGCGTACTGTTCTTCGAGTTTTTGCAACTCCTCCAGTGCATTGTTCCAGCGCTGCTCTAGCGTCGATGCAACCAGACGGTTCGACGGGTCCACTTCCTCGTAACGCCGTTGTGCCAGCTGTGCTTCATAGCCAGCACGTTCGATTCTTCGCTGCCATTGTTGCCCCACCGACTGGTCGCGCTCTTGCAGTTGACGCACCGATTCCACAGCCAGTTCCACTTGTGCAGGAATCATCGCTGCCAACACCGCTTCACAGACCACCGGGTCCAGAACGTTTGCCTGAACAAACATACAAGACTTTGTTGCAACACCTTCTCGTCGGCGCCAGTTGCATTCATAGAGCGGATAGATGCCGCCGTTGCCTTTGTAGCGAACGGTGAGTTTACGGCCGCAACAACCACACAGTAGCAAGCCCTGCAGCATAGCCAGGCCTTCTCGTGCCGCACCGCTCAACAATGTCTGCTCACTGTTGGTTCGATTCCTATCCAATCGCTCTCGATTCTGCAGGTATTCATCCCAGCTAACATAGCCCTCATGATGATCGCGTAAATTGACGCGCCATGACTCCATGGGTACTTCGCAGGACCGGGTTTGAATCTCACCATTGGCATCAACCTGCTTTTTGGACTGATAGCGTCCGTATACGTAGGCACCAGCATAAGTGGGGTTCGATAGAATTGATAGGACGCGAGACTCACACAGCGGCCCCCAGATCAGCTTGCCGTCCCATGCGCCGCCGTATGAACGCTTGGGGAATTTTAACCCCTTGTCACCAAAACGATGGACCACGCCATAGGCAGTACCAACCTCGTTGAACAACGAGAACACCATGTGTACCGCGCCTCGCACCTCATCATCTGGGTCGAGTACCGTTCGATCCTGATCGTCAAAGCACAAACCCACCGGCAACGGAAACCTCAACTCACCCTTTCTGGCCTTGTTCAGTTTGCCACCCTGGAGGCGCGCGCGCAGAAAATGCAATTCTGCCTGTGCCAACGTTCCCTTCATCCCCAGTAACAACGCATCGTTGAAATCTCCCGGGTCGTAGCAACCGTCTTCGTCGATAACCGCCGTCTGCGTCATTGCACACAGTTCGATCAATCGATGCCACTCCAGACTTGAGCGGGCCAACCGCGACGCCTCCAGAGCGAACACCGCTCCCACGTCCCCCATTGACACATCCGCCACCAGTCGTTTGAAATCGTTGCGACCTGTGGTCTGTGCTCCCGACACACCCAGATCCCCGTCCAGTGTCACTATCTGTTCTGTCGTCCAACCCATTCCAATCGCTTTGTCGCGCAGAGCATACTGGCGCTCCGTGCTCTCCTGATGCCATCTCACTTGGCCCATCGTCGATTGACGCACGTACACGTACGCCTGTCGCTGAAGATGCTGTTCTGTCAACTTCGTGCTCATCGGTACACTCCTCCACAGGGCGGCAGGAATCGATGGGCTCGCGCAACCAGGCCTCTAGCATGTTGGCCATCAGTGTTGCGGCGGCAGTGGTATCGAAGGTGGCGGTGAGCGTGGTAGATGAGGCACTCACCGCCAGCACCTAAAACCGTTCCCGACGGCGCAACAACTCCTGATTGATCGCGCACAATTGATCGAGCCTGTCGCGGATCTCGCGATAGTTGGCAAGATACTCGGCCACTTGCGGCTGAGTGTCTTGTGGGACGTAATCCATGGCGGGGCGTGCCCCCGTGCGGCTGATCGACAAGTAGTACTTCGGGCCGTGTCCCTGGCCAGTAGCGCACTTGCAGTTTGGTTTGCCGCAACGTTTGTAGCGTTCGATCAGCGAGCCACGTAGAACAGTATCCAACGGTGGGATTTTGCGTAACAGTTGCTTGCGCCGGCGCCTGAGTTGAGTGGTCGAAATATCCTGCATAGTTGTCGGACCACGTATATGACTGCCCAGATAATAGTCTACATGAAATCATTCGTCAACTCCGTCGGACTCGGTCAGTTGACGTACCAGCGTGGCAAGAGTCAGCAGCGAATCAAACTCCAGGATCACACCCGGTGAGGCTAATTCGCTTAGCGGCTCCCAGTCTGTCCACTCTTGCGCAACGGCCAGAGTGCCGCGCTCAGGGTGACGAATAATCAACGTCTCCACGCCCGATACGCGACGGCGCTTCAGGACATCAAAACGTTGCTGGGTCAATGGATGGAAGGGATGAGTTACCGTGACACATCCCAAACTGGAATTGGTATCAGGTGTAGTTCGCGTGGACCGTCGGTATCCCCAATTCCCTGGAGCCTCCACCCGGTTTCGGAATTTCCACGCGTCGCACGGCCGATGGCCGATAACTACCGCGCAGCAATTCATCCCGGATCACTGGCCACTGGGTGTGAAGATATTCAATCGTTTGAGTGATTGAAAGACCGTCTACGCCCGCACTACCTTTATTGGCTTTGACGCGTTTCCACGCCTCCACCATGTTCTCTCGCGAGAGCGCCTGCTCAAGCAGATTCTCCCGCCCCAAGCCTTCGGTTCGTTGAGGCACCGACACCGCTTCACCGCGCGCAGAAAGCTTTCGGGCTTCACCCGTTCGTCTCTCACTGCGCCTCGGTCTCCCGAGTTTCTGGTGCTTTGCTTTGTCGAGCGTCAACGTCTTCTAGCTCTCCTTCTCGTTTAGCCCTTCATCGCATGATGACGACTACTATGGCCTCTGCTGACTTCTCACTCCGACCATACGATCGTCGCCCTTTCAGGCACAAGGTGAGATCTCCCCGGGTAAGACTGCAATCCTTCCCCACACAACCGCCGAATCTACATTATCTCCCTTTGACCACAAGAGCTTCGCGATGACGTGCCCGCTCGCCCTGATTGATAATGCCTCAATATTCGGTTCTTGTTCATCGGCTCGTGGTTTCGCTATACACTTCCTCCCCACGCTTGGTCACCCTTGCGCAGTTGTGCTTCACTTCGGTCGCTGTGGTCAGCTTCCGGGAGGACTTTCACCTCCAAGATCGCACCCATGCCGGGCGCACCTATCCATCCCCGCCCTGAAGGACGAGGTTTTTCGCGCAGATGGATAAATCTCGCGAATACCTGAAATCAATGTCGTTGGTGAAGAACAGTCAAGCGGACGTTAGTAAATACGGATCCATAATTGACAACGCGGAAAAAAATTGCTAAACGTGATATCAAGCCCGTGAAGCAGGGAGCTTCTGAGAAAAAACTAACTAAATCAAGAGGTCTTACTGGAATCGTTTTTGGTGATGAATGCAAGAAACCCGGGTTTTTCAAGCGTATTTCGGCCTCAGGCGCCATTACTCGAAAAAACCGTCTGAGTATCATCTTATTTCCCGATCGAACCACTAGGGTTTACCCTAATAGGCACACTCGCTATTTCCACATATAATCCGAAATGTGTGTAACAGCGGAGTAAAAAGATGGATGTCAGCGGGACAGGTCGGTCAAGCTCTCCGTCCAGCAGTAGCGGCAATTCGTACTCCGATAGCAGCGGTAGTGGAAGCGATTGGTCCTCATCCGGCTCGGGCCTGGATACCGACAACTCAACATTCGCCACTAACGACGATTCCCGGAACTCACGCAGCTCAGACTGGGATACAGACAACTCAAGCACAAGCACCACCGATACCCTGCGTAATCAAACAACAGAACTGGATCGAGCCCGTGGCGAACACCAGGCTCCGACAGTTCAATCGGCAGCTGATAGCCAACCACAGGCTATCGCGAAGCCAGAGCCTGAGATCAGTTTCAGTGACGTTGAAGTCGGGAGTGTAGTTGCCGGGGTAATCGGATCGAACAACGGTATATTTGCAAGTTCCGAGATACGCACCAGAAATGCATCATCGACATTCAATGATCAGATTGTTGCTGACGGGCTAGGCAACAAATCAGTGGTTTCCGCGGCTGTCTTTGACAACGTAACCGGCAAGATAACAACTGGAACCAACTCCAAAGCCCCGTTGAGCAGGGAAAGCGCCCATCCTGTGCTTCAGCAACGTCTGGACAACATGGACTATTCCAGGGCTCACAACAGCTGGCAAGGCAACCATGCAGAAGTGCATGCGCTCAACGACGCACTGTGGAGTCGCGAAACTCACAACCAGAGTACCGGCACCCCCCGTGCAGTAACAGAAGCTGATTTACCCAGCATGACGCTACAAACGGCATGGACAAAATCCAGTCAGAAAGGCGGCATGACAATCGGTGAAGTTGCGCACCGTTGCGCGAACTGCACCCAATTGACTGATGGCGTACAGAACCTGGCTGGCGACTCCCCTGCCGACTACTCCGTGTCCAAGGCAGCCGCCAACGATGTGTCGGTTGCAACCGACACACCCAGGTACGCATTTGCGAATAGTGATCTCTCCAGCGCGCGCCGCGGAGCACAAACCGGGGCTCTTGCAGGCTTCGGGATAAGCAGCTTCCAGAACTTGCGTGACGGTGTCACTACCGAGGACGTGGCGACCATTGCCACGGATACAGGTGTTGCCGCGGCTACAGGTGCCACGGGCGAAATGATAGAGAACTCAGTGGCACGTTTTGTTGAATCACGCGCTGGGGCAGCGCTGCAGCAAGGTGCTGGAACAACCACTCGCGTCATGAGTTCGCGTATCGCAGGCGCTGGCGTTGCAGGCGCTGTCATTGGTGCAGGCTTCTCATCCGTTGACCAGGTTCAGGCATGGCAACGTGGTGAGGTATCAGGATCCGAAGCAATCGGAACCGTTACGGCTGAAGCTGCCACCGGCCTTGCAGCAGGCTCGGCAGGCGCATTGGCCGGTGCAGCAATTGGCAGCATCATCCCTGTCGCAGGCACTGTCGTGGGCGGGGTTGTTGGTTTTGGTGTCGGCATGGCTGCGGGCTGGGCCGCTGACAAGGGATTACGTGCATCAGGTATCACTGACGCCGTTGCCAGCGGCGTCACCACCACTATAGATGCCGGAGGTCGCGCGGTAGAGGCCGCAGGTGATGCGATCGGATCAGCTGCATCGGCCGTATCCGACACCGTCGAAAGGTGGGGACAATCCCTCTCGTCAGCGTTCGGATGGTAATCTGTAAAACATGAAAACCTTCCAGGCCAATGGCTTTGACAGTGTCCAGCCTGACGGCTGGCAAGATCGTTCAACACTGACCCTTGTAGGACCTGTTGCAAGCGACGGCTTTGCCAGTAACATCGTGGTCACACAACAACCGGTGGACAGCACAACGTCCGTGACGCAATTTGCACAAAGCCAGCTGGCCACTCTGGCAACAGAGGTGCAATCACTGGACATCGCCGATGAACGCGAAGTAAGCCTCAACGGGCGCAAACTATATCAGCGATTACACAGCTTCACTGTCGGCCAGCAGCGCGTCGCACAAGTACAGACTTACGTCTTTGCAATTGTTGATGATCAACGCACCGCTTTCGTCATAACAGGCACCACATCACCTGAGGCATTTGATGCAGCCATGCCAGCCTTTAAAGCGTTCATTGAAGGTTTCAAGACTCAACACAACGATGCCTGAACTGACAGAACGAGCACAGAAGTATCTTGGCTCATTGGAAAGACGAGTGCCGGTGCCCGTTGCCGATGTCAGACAAGCGCTCATTGATCACGGTTATCCTGTGCTTGAGGTATGGCTGGACTTCCATGATCGATATGCAGGTTATTGTGAAACCCTGGGAGAAGGCGGAACGACATGGGGACTCAAGCACGCCGACACGAGATACTCGCTCATGAATGGCCGACCATTCGAAGTGGAAGCCTACCGAGATGAGGCAGATGGACTCTGGACCATCGAAGCTGCCGACTCACATCCATCCTTCGATCAGACTATGGATGAAAACGGCGAATTTCAGCATATTCCTGCAAGCTCATTTGAAATTCATCTAGAGCGAGCTGCACTTTTTCAGCAGTACATGGATCTTGGTGCCAAACCCTACTCACAGATGGGTTACCAACGTATCTCACAGCTCAAGCCAGAATCATCCGAGGCAGAACGTGTGGAGGCGGCCAGTGACAAATATATCGAGTGGTGGCAAGGAAAAAAATATATAGCAGCACGCTGGACTGAGACCGGCGAGTGGCTATCGGCATTCGTAAAATCTTAAGCCGCTTGAACATCACCGATGTCGCCACCCAGCACTGGAGTTCCACCAAGGAGTGGAGCTTGTTTGAATTGAACAAGAGTGCAAATCAATTCAAATCGACAAGATATTCAACATTTTTAACAACGGATCTAGTTCATGAAAAATACCTACTCTTCATTCTTAGCGTCTTTTCGCACACTGGCTTTAGGACTTCTTGTCGCCGGGGTACAGGCTTGCAGTTCATCTGATTCTGGCGGAAATGGTGGCAGCATATCATTTGCAGACCCGATGGATTCATCCACACTACGCTCGGCCCTGATCACGGGTAGCTCAGCAGATAATGATGCCGAGTACTGGGAATGTGTGGTCGCCGATGGCAGTGCTACTCTTGAGTATCGACTGATGTCTGATGGCACTGGGGTTGAAAATGATCGGGCCAATCCGACCGTGACTTCGGGTTTTACCTGGCAGACTAATACAGCCACATCGGCATCCATATTTGTGACCGCCTCGGGTGTGCAGAACGAACTTTCGGATATCAATTTTACGGACAGTGAGCATATGAGTCTGGTCGTTGCTCAAACGCTTGAGTTGTCATGTGCACGGCAAGGCGGGCAGACTGTGGTGCCTGATGCGTCGGCGGCACCGGCTGGAAGTAATGCACTGGCCTATGGTGGCGTTGGCTATGGATTGACGCATGGGTTTGAACGCGTTTATAGCGGTTATCGTAATGGGGGGCGCAGTCATGATCAGCACAATATCTGTATCGCCGATGCCTCTTTCGAGCTTCACTACAACACGAGCATAGGGCTGGGTGGAGGCGGAGTTTCGTGGTATCCAAATGATGAGACAGTGTCCTTTTGTGCCAGTCTTTTTGTGCCGGTGGATACTCGTTTAGAAACAGCATCATCTAACTTTGTATCTGATGATGTAGACGAGCAAAACAATGCTCAGTTTGCCGGACAATATTTTGCCAACGACGGTGAGTTCGAAATCGATCTCAACTCGAACGGTGAGATATCAAGCGATGAAAACGAAAAATTTGACGTCATTAGCGGCACTATTTCTTTCACAAGGGTTTCTGATGATATCGCCAACATGCGCTTTGATGTGGTCCTTGATGATGGCTCAACCGTCAGCGGCTCGTTTGAAGGACAGTTCATTTTTTACGATGATAGTGTCTAGTGGATCGGAGCGCTATTATTCAACGGCGTATCCAGAGGCAAACGCCTGGTAACAGAAGTGTCAGGCGTTAATGCATTCGCGTGGCATTGAGCCGCCGCCGTGGCCAAGGCGTCATGGCGACGTTGCAATCGGCCAGCAATTAGCAAAGCGGCTTTTGATACAATCAAAAGCTGGTTCAAATGATTAAAGGGTAGATGACTTTGGCCTTTACGTTCTTTAAAAAAAGCCGGTTGACCGACTTATCGACTACCCATGTTACGAGCAGCCTTTCGCAGCACCTGCGTGCAAGCTTACCGACGCTCAAGCCGACGCCAATTTCGACTATTTCCTGACAAACAAAGCGTCACGCATCGACGTGTTAGCTGACTTACTGACAGGCTTTGATATTGATGTTCGCGCTGGTATGAATGCTACATCCCCCGATCCACTAGTGACCCAGTTGTATCAGTGGTCCGGTGAACACTGGCCTATGTTCTTTGACAAAGCTATTCATAACGAAAGACAATGGATTGCATCAAACAAACAAGATGGTAACCGTATTTATTCCGTGATAATGGATACAGCGATTGTAATGGGCGAGCTCATCATCAAACATCGCCCCACCTATTGCTGGAATCTGGACAGAGACCCTGGCAACAGATTATGGCGTCATACAATCGCTGTGTTCTGACAGCACGCTGGTTGCCTGAAACCGATGGACTCATTGCTGTTGATATTGAAGCTCACGTAGCTCAACGTTTTCTTCACGCAGACTATTTCGGACAAAGACACGAGGAACTATGGTTAGCGCTAGTACACGCATTAGTCTCTGGAAGCCGTGAAGGTGCGCACTTGAAGTATTAGTGCGAATGGCTCTGACATAAAGTACACGTATTTGATTATGCAAGGAAAAGGTTGACTTGATTACTACGCTTTGGCTTTCTAATCCCAACCCACAGCAACCATTTTTGACTGTAACGGACGATATCGAGTACGGCAAAATCAATCTGTTGACAAGGAGCACAACCAAGCCAATGCCACTGAGGTTTCCAATGCACTTCTGGCAATCCACTCTACACGTGTAGAGTGAAACCAAAGTATCTGCACCCACTTATTGAAGTGGCTCCCCCGAGCGCAAGCCACTCCGCTGGCATATCAAATCCTACATCAACCCCCGCTCCGCCAACGACGTCTGCACTCCCTGCCCGATAATCAAATGATCCAGCACGCGAACATCTATCAGCGCCAGCGCATCCACCAATTTACGGGTCAATCGAACATCCGTATCAGATGGTTCAGCCACTCCACTCGGATGGTTATGGGCGAAAATAACCGCAGCCGCATTACTAGACAAACACCGCTTAACCACCTCTCGGGGATAAACCGCAGCCGAATCAATCGTGCCCCTGAACAGCTCCCGATACTCTATCACCCGATGTCGATTGTCCAGAAAAAGCCCTGCAAAAACTTCATGTCCCAAGCCTGTCAGGTGCAGGGCAAGGTAATGGCGGACATGCTCTGGCGAGCTGAGTACATCCCCCTGCATGACCGTTTCAAAGACATTGCGTCGGCTGACCTCAAGAGCGGCCTGCATCAGGCAGTAGCGGGCGTCTCCTAAGCCTTGTGCGGCACAGAAGGTTCTTTTATCGGCACCCAATAGATTACTCAGGCTGCCAAACTCTTCCAATGCGTTGAAAGCGACCTGGATGGCGGAATTACCCGCTGTGCCTGTTTGTATGAATATGGCCAGCAATTCGGCATCGCTCAGTGAGCTTGCGCCGTGGTGCAGCAGTTTTTCGCGCGGCCGCTCGCTGAGCGGCCAGTCCCTTATAGTCATGATCAGCATCCTTGTTGATCGTTTATTGGTATCTGCAGTAGATCACACCCGCCCGCTCAGGTCACGCATTGAGTACATAAAAGCTGAACTGTGGTCCCGGGGGTGCGTCAGAAGGACAGGACAAACTGATAACATGCTTTCCCATGTCGACACTCACTAACAAGAAGATACTCCTCGGTGTTTCCGGAGGAATCGCGGCCTACAAGAGCGCCATTCTGGCCCGACGTCTGATAGACGAAGGGGCGACGGTGCGGGTGGTCATGACGCAGGGAGCTCAGGCGTTCATGCAGCCACTGACGTTCCAGGCGCTTACCGGAAATCCTGTGCACCTGGACCTGCTTGACCCGGCGGCGGAAGCGGCCATGGGGCATATCGAGCTGGCACGCTGGGCAGATGCCATTCTGATTGCGCCTGCCAGCGCCAATACACTGGCCCGGCTGGCACATGGCATGGCCAGCGACCTGCTAAGCACCCTGTGCCTGGCAACTGACGCTCCCATTCACGTTGCACCCGCCATGAACCGGCTGATGTGGAGCAATCCGGCGACCATCGATAACTGCGCCATTCTGAGTAAACGCGGCGTAAGTTTCTTCGGGCCAGGCTCCGGTGCACAAGCCTGCGGTGAAGTGGGCTCGGGAAGGATGCTGGAACCGGAGGAAATCCGTGACCAGATGATCGCCGCGATGAACAATGAGCCCTCACCCACCGCCAACAATGGCCCGCTCGCAGGCAAGCAACTACTGATCACCGCAGGCCCGACACGCGAGGCCATCGATCCGGTTCGCTACATCAGCAACCACAGCTCGGGAAAAATGGGTTTTGCACTGGCCGAAGCTGCACGTCTGGCCGGCGCGATGGTCACGCTGGTTGCAGGTCCGGTCGCGCTGCAGGCCCATTCAGATATAAAGCGTATCGATGTGGTCTCTGCCGAACAGATGCTCAAGGCAGTCATGAGCCAGGTCGACAAGGCTGATGTGTTCATCTCGGTTGCCGCGGTCTCAGACTATCGACTGACCGAAGTGATGGATCAGAAGATCAAGAAGAACAGTACAGAGATGACCCTGACGCTGGTGCGCAACCCGGACATTCTGAAAAGCGTTGCCGATCTTCCCAACCGTCCGTTCGTTGTCGGTTTTGCAGCAGAAACAGAAAACGTGGAGGTTCACGCTCGCGGCAAACTGGAGAAAAAGGCACTCGACATGATTGCAGCCAACCATGTCGGACAGGCCGACAACCCAGTCTTCAGCTCTGACACCAATGCACTTGATGTGTACTGGCCAGCAGATAACGGTCACGAACATATTCCTTCAGCCACTAAACAATCAGTCGCTCACTCACTGCTGGACATTATCGGCCAGCAAATGAGCGCAAGAAAAACTACATGATGAATAGCGTTGATTACACCGTCGTTGACCCGCGCATCGGCGACACCATAGCGCTGCCAGAATACGCCAGTGCTGGTTCTGCAGGATTGGATCTGCGTGCCTGTGTGCAGGAAACTCTGACTCTGATGCCTGGCAGCACCGAACTGATCCCTACCGGCCTGTGCATCCATATTGCTGACCCCGGCTATGCAGGCATGATCCTGCCGCGTTCGGGCCTGGGCCACAAGCACGGCATCGTACTCGGCAATCTGGTGGGCCTTATTGATTCTGACTATCAGGGACAGCTGTTTGTTTCCTGCTGGAATCGAGGCACCGAAGCATTTGATATCGAGGTAGGTGCACGCATTGCCCAATTGGTCATCGTGCCGGTGGCGCAAGTCACCTTCAATCGTGTCGACAACTTTGACAGCACATCGCGTGGCACCGGTGGCTTTGGCTCCACAGGAAAAAACTGATTTTCAAATTGCCGAACCGTACGCTGTTGCGTAGCGCGCTTACAATATTGGCACCCGGAAAAATACAGATATGAACATCTCTTCCAGCATCTTCCGGGCCTATGACATCCGCGGTGTGGTCACAGACAACTTGACCCCTGCCGCGGTTGAACAGATTGGCCGCGCCTTTGGTTCCGAGTGCGTTGATCGCAAGATTGACACCGTGGTCGTTGCCCGTGATGGCCGCCTGTCCGGACCGGCACTGATCGAAGCCTTGAGCAAAGGCATTCAGAGCACCGGCGTCAATGTCGTCAACATCGGCATGGTACCTACGCCGGTACTCTACTTTGCCACCTACCACCTGAATACCGGTACTGGTGTCATGGTCACCGGCAGCCATAATCCACCTGAATACAACGGCCTCAAGATGGTCGTTGATGGCGAAGCATTATTTGGCGACAGTATTACTACCTTGCACACACGCCTGGTGACAGACAATCTGCATACAAGCGAGACGAATGGCAAGCTGAGCGTGCAGGATATTCTGCAGGATTATCTGGACCGGATTCTGGGGGATGTCAAACTCGCTCGCCCCATGAGCATTGCCTACGATTGTGGCAATGGTGTCGCGGGGGCTGCGGCACCTCAGCTATTCGACGGTTTGAATTGCAAAAGCTCAGCGTTGTTCACCGAGGTGGACGGCAACTTTCCCAATCATCATCCAGACCCGGCAAAGCTTGAGAATCTGGTCGACCTGATCCAACTCGTCAAGGATGAGAAACATGAAGTCGGTCTCGCCTTTGACGGTGATGGGGATCGGGTCGGCGTTGTTGACGACAAGGGCAACGTCATCTGGCCCGATCGGCAAATGGTGCTGTTCGCCCGTGATGTTCTGGAGCGCAATCCTGGCGCCCGCATTGTCTATGACGTCAAATGTTCCAGAGTACTTCCCAGTGCTATTACAGAGGCCGGTGGTGTACCCGATATGTGGAAAACCGGGCACTCTTTCATGAAGGCCCGCATCAAGGAGACGGGCGCCCTGCTGGGCGGCGAGATGAGTGGACACGTGTTCTTCAAGGAGCGCTGGTATGGCTTTGACGATGCACTCTATGCCGCTGCTCGACTACTGGAAATTCTGTCAAAAACAGACAGAAGCGCCAGTGAAATATTCGGGGCCATCCCCGATAGTATCAATACGCCAGAACTGCATGTTGCGCTGAAAAACGACGGCGACCAGCATGAATTCATGGCGAAGTTTTCTGCCGCAAACCAGTTTGAAGGCGCAACACTGACAACAATTGATGGTATTCGCGCAGACTACCCCGATGGTTGGGCTCTGGTGCGCGCATCCAATACGACACCCTCGCTGGTCATCCGCTTCGAAGCACAAACGGATGAGGCGATGGATCGTATCCAGAACGAATTTCGCAAGGCCATACAGGCCACTGACAGTAGTATTGCCATCCCTTTCTGATGACACTACCCGAGAATCCGGCAATGTCCAAAGACACAGAGTCTGACACCAAGAACAGCGCTCGCAGCCCCGCTGATACCGCGCGCGTTCTGAACGAGGCGCTACCTTACCTGCAACGCTATAGCGGCCAGACGGTTGTCATCAAATATGGGGGCAACGCCATGACTGATGAGACCCTGAAGCGCTCGTTTGCGCAGAATGTGGTCATGATGAAGCAGGTCGGCATCAACCCCATCGTGGTTCATGGCGGTGGACCGCAAATCGGAGAAATGCTCAATCGCCTGGCGATAGAGAGCCAGTTCATCGATGGCATGCGCGTCACCGATTCAGCCACCATGGAAGTGGTGGAGATGGTTCTGGGCGGCCTGGTCAACAAGAGCATCGTCTCTTTGCTTAATCAGGTCGGCGGGCGGGCTATCGGACTGACGGGCAAAGATGCCACCATGATCGAAGCCACGCCGATGCGCCTACCGGGTAAACCGGACGTCTCACTGGGCTTTGTGGGCGAGGTCAAACATATTCGCACCGGCATGCTCAACCAGCTTGTGGACAACAACATCATTCCTGTTATTGCCCCCATCGGCACCGATGCCAATGGCGCCAGTTACAACATCAATGCGGATCTGGTTGCCAGTAGCATTGCCATTGCACTGAACGCATCAAGACTGCTGTTGCTGACCAATACACCGGGCATTCTCGACCAGAAGGGCGAGCTACTCACCGGGTTGACGCCAAAGGATATTGCAGCACTGATCGAGGAAGGCACTCTTTATGGCGGCATGCTTCCCAAGGTCCAGTGCGCTCTGGATGCTGTGGCTGCGGGCGTCAGAAGCGTGGTCATCATTGATGGCCGCGTAGAACATGCCGTCTTGCTGGAACTGTTTACTGATCAGGGTCTGGGTACTCTGATACATGCCTCCAGCGACTGATACCGCCGATGCGCCCGGACTGTCGGGCGCAAGGTTCGGCGCTGCTCAGCTTAACGAGCTCTCAAGACGAGCTTACTTCCCGCTTCAGAGTGAGCACCACTCCGTGTTGCGGGAATCTCAGATCGAGGACTTCATCCGCCCAGCAGCCCGCTTCAAAAATATTGCGCTCAGGTACACCCGCCTTCTGCAACCCCTTGCTGATGACCTGCGCACGAGCCACTGCCAGTTCGGCATTGCCGTTTTCCAGCTGAGACTCCACCTGCGAACAACCCACCACGACCACCAGGTCGGTATCGGTTTCAAGTTTGGTCGCCAGAATTTGCAGCAAGCCCAGACTTTGCTCACTCACCTCAAGTGACTCGCGATCGAATCTCAAAATCTCTTCGTGGACATTGAACAGGTCCGTGAAGGGCTCATTGGCAAAGGACTCAGCAGCCAGGTTCTGCACTCCGGCGTATTGTTTCTGCGTATCTATCTCAGGTAATTCCGGCTCCGGCTTTGGCTCACCGGTTTGAATCTTCGAGGGGTCGAGGGTAGGCATGGAGGCTAAGTGCCGCTTGATTCCCGTTGCATCGGTACCACGCAACGTCATCTCGCTGTTAGCCACCAGCACCCCGTCACTCAGAAGGCGATAGCTGCGCTGTAGCTGCCTGTCACCAACACTGATGATATAGGTTCCCGAAATACCATCGCTCGAATGGGAATCTTCCACCTTGAAAAAACCGACGGCCAGATCATTGTCCCGATCATCGCTGATCACCAAATCGTAACCCGACTCCGTCAGACCCGCCTTCAACACTGCTGCAAATGGCCCCGCCGATCGAGTGACATCGCTCCACAGCAACGTTGTGTTCGCTGGTTGCAGATCCTTGATCTGTACCAGCATGCCGGTGAAATCTGCGGCAATTTGCTGCATGCCCCCTGGCTCAGACGATTGATCCGAGACAGGCTGCGCTGAAACAGACTTCTCTGCGACAGATTTCCCTGCGACAGCCTGCACTGAGACAGGCCGCTCTGGGACAGGCTTCTCAACTTCTACGGCCAGCCCCGATAGCGATGGTGATGCACAACCCGCAATCAATGCGCTGAGCATGCAAAGAGCAACAAGCCCCTGTTTTCGTAAACGTTTCACCCCTTGCCCTCGGTTCTGAAATAATCGCCTAACTTTACACCATGCACTACCTGCAACAGGCTGCATCAGTCCGCATAGTCAAACGGGCGTCACAGTTAAATACCAACATCGGCACCAGTAGCTTCAATGAGGGCAGAATAACAATGTAACGTACAGCTTCGCACCCATCAAACCTCATACGCTTCGACCATGTGCAAAAAAATATTTCTGAAAATCCCCCTCTCACTGCTGCTATCCGGCCTGTTCTTGCTCTGCGTCGCGACGCCCTCCCTGGCACAACAAGACGTAGATCACAAAAAAATTGTCCCGACTGGACAGTGGGTAGATTCTCGCAAATCTTTCTTCAACTGGCAGCCCATATTTTTGCACCTTCGAACCGGCCATGAGCGTGCGCTGATGATGCCCGAACCGGTGCGTCTATCTAATGAAGAGCATAAGAGTGCCGGATATGAACTGGACATTTCCGAGGATGTCGTGCGCTTCTACCCCAAAAATCACTTCGATCGAGAATCCATCAGACTGACCGGACTGAATACGGGCACACAATTCCTGCTACGGGTTCGTTCCAGTGCCTATGGGATTCGTCAGCCGTTGCAGGTTTTCCAGGGCGAGTTCAAGTAATCACCGATACCTATCGTATTGCTTATCGACAAGATAAATATTACAACTCAGCTTTAGGCTCTTGCTGATCTGTCGCTTATATACCCAGAGATGATAAATCGACAGGTGCATTGCAGATGGGATACGCGGTTTGGAAGAATCTGCCCAGAGTGGCTCTGGTTGCAATCAGCAGCCTTGCCGCCTCCATCTGTCTGGCTGAAACACCCGGCGTGTTCCCTGACCGAATTCTTGTCGGTCAGTCTGCCGCCTTCGAAGGCCCGGCAGAGGCATTGGGTCTTGGCATGCGAGAAGGTCTTGTCGCAGCATTCAACGAAGCTAATCAGCGCGGTGGCGTGCATGGCCGCAAGATAGAGCTGGTTACCTACGATGACGGCTACGAACCCGATCGTGCCATCGAGAACACTTACAAACTGATCAATGAGGACAAGGTGTTTGCCCTGATAGGCGCCGTTGGTACGCCGACCGCCAAAGCGACCCAACCCATCGCCAAAGATGCCGATATTCCGTTTATCGGACCCTTTACGGGTGCAGGCTTTCTTCGCGACCCACAGAACAGCCATGTCATCAATGTCCGTGGCACCTATGACCAGGAAACCGAAGCCTGGATCCAGCATCTGACCGAGGATCTGGACAGCAAGAAAATTGCCATTCTCTACCAGGATGACTCATTTGGTCGAGCTGGACTTTCCGGCGTAAAAAAGGCGCTGGAAAAACGCAATATGTCTCTGGTTGCAGAAGGAACCTATATACGCAACACCGTTGCTGTAAAGAGTGCGTTGCTGAAAATTCGCAAGGCAAAACCGGATGCCGTTGTCATGGTGGGCTCCTATAAGCCTATCGCAGCCTTCGTCAAGCTTGCTGAAAAAGTTCGACTGAACTCCAGGTTCGTCACAATCTCCTTTGTTGGCAGCAAGGCCTTGGCGACCGAACTCGGCTCCGCTGGTAGTGGTGTGATCGTGACGCAGGTAGTGCCGTTCTACGAGGACAAGAGCTTGCCCTTGGTCAATGATTATCATGTCGCATTGAACAACGCCTCTCCGGACGCAGAAGCAGGCTTTGTTTCCCTTGAAGGCTATCTGGTTGGCCGCCTCCTGATAACCGCACTCGAGAAAGCAGGACCTGCGCTTACCCGACAAAAGCTGATCGATGTGTTCCAACAGCGCAAGGTGACTCTGGATGTCGGCGGCGTCCTGCTGAGCTATGGACCTGAAGACAACCAAGGCATGGACAAAGTGTATCTCTCCGTATTGCAGAAGGACGGCTCTTACGCCTACGTCGATAACCTGAAAGACAGCGTGCACACCGCCGAGCTTCCCTAGCAACGGCCTGTCTCTGCCTAACTGACTAATCATGATTACAACTGCAATCACTATGCGAAACAATATCTATTGCTTGAGCCATGAACAAACCTAAACTGGGAATCAAGCCTAAACTGCTGTTTGCATTCGGCCTTATTCTGGCAACGACACTTGTCGCAAGTGCTATCGCCTTGTTTGCATTTTCACGGTTTTCAGTCGCCATGAAGGAGATAACGCAGCAGAGCGTGCCTTTTATGGCTGAGTCCATGGAGTTGACACAACTGGGGCTGCAAATCAGTGCCATGGTGCCCTCATTAGGTGACTCCAAGACACTGCAACAAGCAAATGAACACTATGGCAATCTGAACACACGGGCTGAAAAAATCAGACAACTGGTAGGGCGTGAGAACACAGAGCTGGGAGAACGTGCCAGCTCAATCATGCACGACAATACTCAATCAATTGAGCAGGTCCAAACCCAGATTGATCGTCTGTATGAGGTGGTGAAGACCGAGCTGTCTAATGCCCAACCTGTGGAGCAATCCATGGTTGAGATCAATCAGACACTGCAGACAGTCAATCTGCAGCTACTGGAAATCATCGATACGGCAACTTTCGATTTAGTGATTCTGACAGAAGACATATTTGCCGAGAATACAGATCTTCTGGATACACTGCTTTATGAACAAATCAGCTTCATCGTCAACTCTCTGCAAACAGAGGTTAATTCCACCGCCCTGATATACGACCTTTCCGACTCTACCCGTGATCGTTCTGCAGAATTCCTTTCAGACAAACAACGCAGAGCCAACTATCTGCTCGCCCAGATAAAAAGCAAACGCGTGGATCTGACCATGCTCGAGACCACTGAGCTAAGCGCATTCGATCGCTCACTGGAGAGGCTGACAGTTCTGGTAAGCGGTAGTGAATCCATCTATGACAAGGCATGGTTTGACACGCTTGGCCAGGCAGAGATCATGAACCTGCAAAATGAGCTGGCGACACTGGATAAAACCATCAGCACCCAGCTGGTGCAACTCGTCGATACGGGTCATTCACTGATATACGAAACCGGTCGAAAATTGAGTAACAGTCTCT
Organism: Granulosicoccus antarcticus IMCC3135; assembly: GCF_002215215.1. Taxonomy (NCBI): domain Bacteria; kingdom Pseudomonadati; phylum Pseudomonadota; class Gammaproteobacteria; order Chromatiales; family Granulosicoccaceae; genus Granulosicoccus; species Granulosicoccus antarcticus. The sequence goes on from NZ_CP018632.1 coordinate 7,503,154, forward strand.
GGGAGACTTTACCGGCAATAATAAGCGAGGGCACGGAGAAAGTCGTCAGCTTGCTGGAAATGAGAGCGGAGCTGAATACACTGGGCGGAATATTCGGAGAGCTCTCACAGGTATCCAATAGCGCTGATCTGCAACCGTTGACAGATCGTTTTGTTGCGGCCCAGGCACGCATCCAATCCAACTTGGTGATCATTGGCAGCCAGGCTGAAACAATCGAGATCGAAAGTGGCATTTCCCGACTGCTGGAATTGGGCGCTATCGACTCAGGCATTTTCGAGATGAAAAATACCGTCCTGCATGATTTGCAGCAAGTCGCTGTCATCAAAGATCAACTGAATCTTACGCAGGAAAGCTTCATCAACGATCTTGTCGAACAAGTCCGAACAAGCCGTACCAATGTTGTTGATGCTGGTAATGGCATGTTGTCGCTGATTAATACAAGTCGAATGGAATTACTGGCCGTCTCACTATCAAGCATCCTTATTACCGGTCTCATATTCTGGCTGCTTATTTCAAGAGACATTCTTGCGCGCCTGCTGCAGACAATCAGCGCACTGCGCTCTCTGGCAGATGGTGATCACGATGTATCCGTTAACTGCACTGGAAGCGATGAACTAGCTGATCTGGCACGCACAGTCGAGGTGTTTCGCCACAATGCACTGGAGGCCGCAGGACTCCACGAAGAGCGCATACAACTCACCGAAGAGCAAAGGGCACAGGAGCGCAAAGAGGCCGAACGCGAGCAGAAAATTCGTGATACTGAAGTCACCAGGCACAAAATGGAACAAGCTCAGTCAGCCACAGAAAAAGAGCGTGCCGATATCCTGCAACAACGCGTAGACCAGTTGCTGGCAGCCGTGAGTGCGGCGGCAGATGGCAATCTGTCACACCCGATCGATACCAGCGGAGACGATCTGGCTGGCCAGATGGGCAGTGCTCTCGATACGTTATTCACCGGATTGCGTAACAGCATGAGCAGTATCAATCTGAACGCATCGCAACTGAGTCAGGCATCAAAAAGCCTGACTAGTCTGTCAGTCGACATGAACGACATGGCCTCCTCAAACACCGAAAATGCCATGGAAGCCTCAACCCTGACCGCAGATGTTGGCCTCAGTGTTGATAGTGTCGCAGGCGCTACCGAAGAGATGAATTCATCCATCAAAGAGATTGCGCGCAATACGCGTGAAGCCGAATCTGTCGCCGCAGATGCCGTCAAACTGGCCCGCTCGACAAACATCACCGTCCGCAAACTGGCTGACAGTAGCATCGGTATCGGGCATGTCGTCAAGGTCATCAATTCCATTGCCGAACAGACCAACTTGCTGGCATTGAATGCCACCATAGAAGCTGCTCGAGCCGGTGAAGCCGGTAAAGGTTTCGCTGTTGTGGCAACTGAGGTCAAGGAACTGGCCAAGGAGACCGCTCGCGCCACAGAGCAGATTCAATCAAGAATCAGTGATATTCAGACCGACACAGACTCTGCGGTTTCTGCCATCGAGTCCATCAGCATCATCATCGACAAGATCAGCGCCATACAGTCGTCGGTTACTGTTGCAATATCAGAACAAGCCAGTGTGACCCAGGAAATAAGCCGATCGGTTCTGCAAACGGCCGAGGGCAGTCAGGCCATATCCTCCATTATCGAAGGGGTGGCCGAGAAAGCCCGGTCTAACCAGCAGGCCTCTGACCAGGTCAACAAGGCCGCCGAGGATCTTTCGGATATGTCTGCGCAGCTTCAAGGCCTGGTACAACGTTATACCGCTGTTCAGCTCGACAGATGAACTTGATCATCCAGAACCATTGCTGATTCACGTTTAATCGCTCAGAGCCTGATACAGCATGGTTCGCAGCTCACGACGCATGGGATACGTTGACGATGGGTACAGTTGCGTCAGGAATATCACGAAGAGATCTTCAACCGGATCTATCCAGAAGAAGGTACTGGCAGCACCACCCCAGTGATACTCACCGGCAGAGGTGATCATCTGCGCATCAACAGGATCCAGCACCACTGCAAAACCCAACCCGAAGCCGATTCCCTGATAGCTGGTTTCGCTCCATACCGCCTGCCCCATAGCAGCCATATCAACATTGCCCGGCAACTGGTTCTGGCGCATGAATTCAACGGTTTTGCTCGACAGCAGCCGTTTTGAATCCAACTCTCCGCCATTGAGCAGCATCTGCGTGAAGCGTGCAAAGTCATCAATACTGCCTGTCAGTCCACCGCCACCGGAAAACAGCGACGGGGCCTGTAAAAAGCTACTGTCCATTGCAGGATCCAGCAAACGTGGCGCAGCATGACTAAAACCACGGGCAGCCGCTCTGGCGGTCGACAACTTGGCGCTGTCCTGCTCTGGAGTCAAGTTCTCACCAGCGGCACTGACATCCCCCAGATCACCCCCTGCAGCCGGTCCCATCATGTCGGCAAAACGCTCATGATGCTCAGGTTCGACATGGAAACCGGTGTTGTGCATTTGCAGTGGAGCAAAGATATGCTCGCGAAAATACTCGTCCAGGCTCTGCCCTGACCACACTTCCACCAGTCGACCCAGAACGTCGGTTGAAACGCTGTAGTTCCATTGGCTACCTGGCTGACACAGCAACGGCGCCTTGGCCAGACGCTCAACCAGATCAGCCAGTGATGTGGTCGAACCTGGAAATGTCAGATCATGCTCGCGGTAGTAACTGTCGACAGGCGTGGCCTGCATGAAGCTGTAGCTCAGACCTGCGGTGTGAGTCATCAGCTGACGCACAGTCATCGGTGTCTGCTGTGGTTCGACATGTTGCAGAATGGCATCGGCGCCTGCCTCGCTGGACGGCATGCTGCCATCCCACACCGGCGTGTCGGCGAAAGCAGGCAGATACCAGGCAACCGGGTCGTCCAGCTGAAAATAACCCTGTTCATAGAGCATCATGGCGGCAACCGTCGTCACCGGCTTCGTCATCGAATACAGACGTACCAAGGTGTCACGATCGAACGGCTGAGCGCTACCGTGTTCACTGGCGGCACGGGCCAAGCCTGCCGATTTGAATAACGCGGTATAACCATGTCGCCCCACCAGCACACTGGCACCGGCAACACGGTTCTGTTCTACCTGTTGTTCAAGCCATTGCTCAAGTCGTTGCAGGCGGACAGGGTCCAGACCCAGTTGTTCAGGAGAAGATGCAGGCAGTGTCATGAGTCAGGGCTTTCATGATGAGAGTCGATGCCCTACACCATACAAGCTTGCTCGATATTTCGCAGCCGCGAGAGTTTCTATCTCGCAGCCAGGCTCCTAGCTACGCTCGGCTTTCAATTCACGATAGCGAATCAGATCATCATCGAATTTATCGGCAACTTCACTACGCTCTGCCGCTTTGGAGTCGATCAATGACCAGGCATTTTCGATATTGCGCTGAATGCTGCGCTGTTCGGTATACAAGGAATCCTGAGCCTTGCCCTTGTCATTGGCCTGTTCCTGCATCTGGATACGCTTGCCGACCACCGCAAGGCGCTCTGAAAGAATGCGAATTCGGTCATCCAGGCGACTGATAAGTCCATCGATCATGCCAACGCGGTCATCCCGGGTGCGCACCAGATCCTCTTCGGTGGTAAAGGTTGCCAGCAAGGCCCTGTCACGAATGCGGGACAGCTCCAGCTGGCGCTCTACCTTGCGCGCTTCGCGACGATCATTGCGACTGAGCACCTGCTGGAGTACGACGCCCTGGTTATTCAGGATACTGTGCCCATTGTCCTGTTTCGAATCGGGAGCTCGGTCCTGATAGACAACCAGACCACGTTCCTCGTACTTGTAAACGGCCTCGGCGTGCACATTCGCACAACCCAGACCCAACAGAACGCCAATCGCCGTACCCAGCAGGCCAACGGGACGTACATTACGGGCTGTCACGGTACACTCGCGCTGTGGCCTGCCAGTTTTTATAAATTGAAACATGAGGGCACTCCGTTACTCCTGCTTGCGGGGCGATATCTGTGACTGGGCGCAGACATGACGATGCCTGTAACCATTAACCGATTCATCTAAGCTGTTTAGAGCGTAGCGTCATGCTGCCGCAAAAAATGAGTGCAGAAACTGGTTTATGTGAGTGCCATCGCGATGCGATTGCGCAGCGTTACACAGGTGTACAATCCGGCTCATGAGAATCATCACCGCTAACCTCAACGGCATTCGCTCAGCGGCTACCAAAGGCTTTTTCACCTGGCTTAACCGGCAACGGGCAGACGTCGTCTGCATCCAGGAAACCAAGGCTCAGGAGTGGCAGCTGACCGACCCGGTCTTCCATCCGGCAAAGTTCGAGTGTCATTATCACGATGCCGTGAAAAAAGGCTACAGCGGCACAGCGCTATTTACCCGCCACACGCCCCAGAAAATCATTCATGGTCTAGGTATTGACTGGATCGACCAGGAAGGCCGCTATCTTGAGGCACAGTTTGGCAATCTGTCCGTCATATCCCTTTATTTGCCGTCGGGCAGTAGTGGCGAGATCCGACAGGAATACAAATATCGAATGATGGATGCGTTCCTGCCGCATCTGCAGAAACTACGCGCTCAGAATCGATCTGTTGTGATCTGTGGCGATTGGAACATTGCGCACACTGAGGCGGATATTCGTAACTGGCGCGGCAACAAGAAAAACTCAGGTTTTCTCCCCGAAGAACGCACATGGCTGAGCGAACTATTTGACAAGCATGGCTACTGTGACGCCTTTCGCCAATTGCCTCAGAAGGAACATGAATACACCTGGTGGTCACAACGCGGCCAGGCTCGTGCCAACAATGTCGGCTGGCGCATCGATTATCAGATAACCAGCGACGATCTGGCAGAGCAGGTACAACGCACACGTGTTTATCGAGACAAGATGTTCTCCGACCACGCGCCTCTCATTATTGATTACGACTTCTCTATCGAACCGTGAAGACTACCGCCTCCCCCCTGCTGTGCTGGATCATCTTGATGATTGGTGTCGTGGCAACTGCCTGCTCCTTCATCTTTATTCGCGAAAGCACCGAACCTCCGGTCATGCTGGCCGCCTGGCGCGTCTTGCTGGCGGTAGTCCTGCTCAGCCCCGCCTATCTGATGGCACGGCATAAATACGGTGACTTGCCTTATGCACAGGTTCTGCGCCGCTCGTTATTACCCGGCATCGTACTCAGCGCCCATTTCATCAGCTGGGTAATCGGGGCACGCCTGAGCCTGGGCGCCAACGCCACGATCATCGTCAATCTGGTACCACTGGCAATGCCCTTGTTACTGTGGATGATGTTTGGTGAAGTCATGCAGCGTCGCGAGTGGCTGGCTACCGCTCTGGCCGTCAGTGGCCTGGCCGTACTGGCGGTTGATAATCTTCAATTGAGCGCCGGTCATTTTCTGGGCGACTCCATCTGCCTGTTATCGATGTTTCTGTTCGCCCTTTATCTGGCGCTTGCCAGGCATCACAGCCAACTGCCGAGCATCTGGCTATATGTGGTGCCGGTCTACGCGGTTGCTGGCCTCACCTCACTGCTTGCGGCACCGCTGTTCGGACCGGTTGCACCGACACTGGAGAACTGGAATCTGCTGATGGTATTTGGCCTGGCAGCGGTCTCCACGGTCATCGGACACTCGGCTCTGAATTTTGCCATGCAGAACATGCGTGGTCAGACGGTGGGCATGATGATGCTTGCGCAGTTCATCGTGGCAGGTGTCATTGCCTATTTCCTCTACAACGAAGTGCCTACCGTTCTCTTCTATGTCGCCAGCGCACTGATGGTTTCCGGCATCCTCATGGTCATGCTGAATCAGCAGGCCGACCACGCCGTCGCAGAGTAGCCAGCAACCCGGAGAGCCGCACAACACGGTCTCTGAGGCGCTGCGGCTCTGTAGCGATGACAGGGCTGATATTGCGCGCAGGTGTTCTGAGCGAAGACTGTGCCGCACCGGTCGGTGCTTCGTCGATCGGTGCTTCGTCGATCGGCGCTGCACCGAACGGTGCTTCGTCAGGCTGTGCAACGCTCTGTCGCAACGGATGACTGCTCAGGCTGGTCGGCGAACTCACACTCGGTAGTTCACCAACGCTGCTTTGCTGGCAATCCACGGCATCACTGAGTGCTTCCAACAGATTATCTGCCTGAGCCTGCCTGGTACGCATCAACGAGATGCGCACTCCATCCTGCAGTGTCACATCCACACGAAATTGCGATCGCGCCAGACGTAAGGCACAGGCCGATCCAGTGACCAGAATCAGACTACCGGCCAGCATGATGAACGGTATGACCGCTGGTTGAGCACCAATCACGATAAATCGCAGACTGGCAACACTCAGCACAGCCCCTACCAGCAACATCAGCCGGGCAGGTGCCTTGGGCATCCTGATGCTGTGATAGTCGAGCTGGGTTATGGTCCGAATCGCATAGCGTGACCTGCCGTTGATCAGCCAGGAGGGCGAGACCGAGGATTGTTGGTCACGGTACAGTTCGCCTCTCATACGTCCCACTGTCTTCAGTCCTTAGTGCAGAACCGGTGGGCGAGGCGCCTCTTCTTCGAGTTCATCCAGCTCATCGTCCAGATCATCAAAGCCTGTGTCGTCAAACCCATGAAAATCGTCGTAGTCATCATCGAATGCCGAATCAGGCTCTGGCGAAGAGTGATGTAGCAGCATGCGCCAACCGCCTCCCTCAACATGGTAGATATTGGTTGAGACCAGAATGCTGACGACCTCGCCATCCAGTTCGATTTCTTCACGAACCAGATGCACCGCCAATCCTTCATTTCCCGTATACAGGGCATCAACAATGGAGAAAGTGAGAATGGGTGCGTCTGCGAAAAGCTCGACGAAACTGTCCATTACCGCTTTACGGCCCTCTATGCGCGAGGCACCAGGATGCACGCAGACAATATTATCGTCATCGGACCAAACGGCATCGAGCGCCTTGATATCAGCCCTCTCGATGGCCTCATAGAAAGCGGCCTCAGCCTCTTCAGGGGTCTTGAATAATCTGCTCACACATCGCCAGAAGTTTGTCCAGCCAGCAGTTTATATCGGACACTTGAGGATTTGTCGGGAAATCCTGTAATTAACTAGCCTGGACTATTCATGAAGTGTAGGATTATCGCGACGGACCCTGTATTCACAGGGAATTCCGTGAGGGAGCGGAATACAGACTGTATTTCCGACCGAGGGGGATTTCCTGTGGATGCTGGGGGCAAGCGAGAATTCTGCAGTTCATGAATAATCCAGGCTAGGTGTCAGGCTTTTTGTGCTTCGGGAGGCACGTGTTTGTTCCAATCGATCTGATCATCACCATAGACGAGAAACTGGGGATTGATCAGAGACTCACGCATGTTGTAGGTCAGATCCCGACTGCGCATGTCGCGAATATAGCCGCCAGCCTCTTCAACAATACACTGAGCTGCGGCCGTATCCCACTCACCTGTAGGCCCAAGACGAGCGTAAATGTCGGCAGCACCTTCTGCCACCAGGCAAGACTTCAGAGCTGAGCCCATGGGGATTTCGTCGTGCTTGCCAATACCATTCAGGAACTGCTGCAACCGAGGCCCGGTAGTCGGACACCGACTGCGAGCCACCGTGATTTTTGATGGGGCCGAGCGTACATGTATAGGCTGTGGCTCGCTGCTGCCAATCTGTTTGAAAGCACCAACTCCCTGCGTGGCAAAGTAGGCGATGTCCAACACGGGCGCAACGATAACGCCAGCTATCGGTCGGTTACCAACAACCAAAGCGATGTTGACGGAAAATTCACCATTGCGTCGCAGGAATTCCCGGGTGCCATCCAGAGGATCGACAAGCCAGTAGGCTGGCCATCCGTGACGCTCTTCAAAAGAGATGCCGTCGGATTCTTCGGAGAGCACCGGCAGACAAGGCATCAATTGCTGCAGCTCGTGCAGAATGATGTGGTGGGCCGCCAGGTCCGCAGTGGTCACTGGCGTCTCATCAGACTTGTAGGCAACTTCGCAGTTTTCGCCTTTGTACACCTCGACGATACGGGTACCGGCCTGGCGTGCAATTGCAAGCGCTTCGTGGGTAAGTCGGTCGGCAATCTCTAGTGCGATACTCATGCTGCGAGTGTCGTGGGGTCCTGTTTAGCCTAGCGGCTGATTAAAACAAATCCTGAGTCTACATTAGACGATTGACGTTGCCCTGTCTTTGCAGACGGACACGCCCTTGAGCATCGGCCCTACCCATTTGTCGCAACCCATTAATAACAGCAGAAGAGGCATCCGGTGAAGGTGTAAACAATATATTGGTGGCAAAGTCACCATTGAGACTAACTGTAGCAGAACCATCCATTAGTACCTCACCACCCACAGCACTAACATTGATGACATGGGATTTTTCATCCTTGGGCTCGATGATGACATTCACTGTCCCCAGAGAAGTTTGCACCGGGGTCTCCAGAGCTGCGTTATTCCAGGTCAGCTTCCCGTTGGCCGATTTCAACAGATCATTGACCAGAACCAGCTTGTCGATCTGGACCAGCAACTCGCCGGTGAAACTGGCGATAGGCACTGGCAACAACACTTCCAGCTCCTTGGCCTGAGCCGTGTAGTCCAAGTCACTGATGGTCACATTACCGTTGAAACTACGGGCGACATCGACACTACCGCTACCACCGTAACCATCAAAACGGATGGCAGCACCGGCAGCACCACCAAGCAGTGCCTTGGGCGACAGAACCCAGCCGACATTGCGAAACTCCAGTGGCAGCAAGTCATCCGTTGAACGGACTCGATCGATAACGCCGTTATAGAGCTTGCCCTTGACACCTTCCAGTGCCACCGGACCTAACTGCGGTCGAAAATGGTTAACCACTGGTGCCGCTGGAAACAGCACGACAACAGCAATCAGGTAAGCGACTAGCCCGAGAAGGCAGAGACGGAAAGTCCGCATCAACTGCGCTCCATGTTGAAACGTGCGCTGACGGTACCCGGATTCTTGCGGCTGATGGTCAGAGTGGAAATCTCCAGCCCATACAGCTCAAGCTCGGCGAGCACCGCGACCAGCTTGTCAAACTCGACCTCACCAAACTGGACGCGCGCACCGTTGGCGCCACTGGGCTCCACACGCTCAGGCGGATCCATTTTGGCTTGCCGAATCACTTCATCGATCAGCAGGTACGGTGCCTTGTCAGAGGTCTTGGCAGTATTGTCATTACCTGCAGAGGCCCGCAGCTGTACACCTGCCCGGCGTATGAACTCCAGAGTCTCTTGCTTGCTGACCAACGCCTGTTCAAGGCTTGTCTTCCTAGCTTGCAGTGGATACCACGCTACGGCATACAGCAAACTGATGATTGTCAGAACAGCGACGATCATGACGATCAATCGATCGCGCGGGGACTGCCTCAGATACCAGTCTTTCATCGGGATTTAAGCTCCTTCATTCAATGCGCACGCGACCGCGCACGGAATTATTTTCACGATTGGCCGATTGTACGGTCATTCCCAACGAGCCACGATTGGCCAGCTCAGATTTGAGCGCGTCCAGAGTGGGCACAGCATCGGTATTCAGATCCAGATCAAAACGACCACTACGATAGCCGATTGTCTTCAGTTCGGTCTGCGGCTGAGTTGCAAGGCTGGCGGCGATCTGAGCCATACGATTGGTGAAACCATCCGTATTGCTGCCACTCAGCCTATCCAGCGCCGCTTGTATCTGGCGTTGCGGTCGCTGCATGCGTGCACCCGGCATGGCTTCCTCAAAGGACTGCTTTATCTGAGCATCCAATATCGCCTCTTCACTGGACAGTTGCCGTACATCCAGCCATTTGCCAGCAAACAGAGCCAGCACCAGACAGGCGGCCAGCCCAGCGGTCCAGCGCCATGGTTTCCAGGTCTTGTCGAAATTCTTCTTGGGGTTATAGACACCCTGCAACAGATTGATATAGGGGGATGTCACCAGGCCACTGGCATACAGTGCCAGCCGGTGCTCTACCGGTCGAACCTCGACATCAATCTGTTCCGGCACTGTCAACGTGCCAGAGTTCTCTGTGCGAAAAATGACCAGCGATGCGCTGACATCACCATCCAGAGCTTCACGAGCACCTTCCAGCATGATGCTGGCCATGCCTGAGTCAGTTGCAAACCCCTTGTTGCCATCCAGTCTGATCACTGCCTGATCACCATCCAGCAATGCCGTCCAGGCCCGGATGTCAGGTGCACTGCCTTCCAGCTGCGGCAGAGCCAGAGTTTCGGGCACGATCACAGTGGGTCGCAGACCAACCAGTTGGCACTGATCAGTCACAGCTTCCATCACCTGCTGAGAGATGACGGCAACCGGGTATACATCATCACGGCCTTTGGCACCAAGTGCGAAGTGCAGCTCATCAACATCATCAGCGACTTGTTCCTCCAGAGCGAAGGGAACCGCCTGTTGAGCTCGCGCAAGCGAATTGCCGGGCACCCTGGCCTCAGCCAGCAGAACATCGTCTGCAGGCAGAATCAGTGTGACACGGCGACCTTCGACCAGCTCGGCAACCTCTTCCAGTGAGCTGACTTTCACGCCACTGGTTAGTCGTCCGCTGTCGTCAGATTCGGTCCATTGGACGCTATCCTCCCCGACACGGGGCATATAAATAATGACGTGTTTTGACACGATATTTCCTGTTTCTAAAGCGTATCGCGAGAGCGGTAGAGCACTCGCGTCTTGCCTTCACCACTGCGTTCAAACAGAGTGAACTGAGATAACTTGATGCCTTCAGCCACGACATCTATGCGCACTTGAAAGTAGTTCGAACGCACATCGTAAGTACCTGCTGGAGCAGCATCCGCACCAGTATCGGCTGAATCTACCTGTTGATCGAATAATATCGTGCTCTCATAGGGTTCCAAGTCACGTTCGTCCCCACCCAAGGTCTCCGGCCCGTCGTCGGCACTCAGATCAAAGATGTTCTCACACTCAGGATAGTCTTCATATGCGCCGGTGTCCCAACGCGATAGGTCAGCAGCCAGTGGTTTGATCTCATCCGAGAGCGATGCCAACACTTCAGGCGTCGCCGTATTGACGTTGACGGGGGTAGGGCCGTTATCCGTTGGCAAAGCAGATATATGAGGTAACAGTAACTCGTAGTCTTCAGCCTCAGCCTTGACAGCGCTGCTGAAGCCTTTCACCAACTGCAATTCGCTGGCACTCACAAACGGCGCGTTTGCAGCCCGATAACCTGATTCAAGCCCGGTGTAGTAATCGTCCTCGGCGCCATCGGGGACGGTGGCATTCACATCCGTATCAACCCAGTCAAGAATAGCCTCCGCTTTGCTCTCATCGATATTCAGCTCTATCAGCAGCCGTTTGAGCTGACCCACATAGAATTCTGCCGCGACGCCTTCCTCATTGACCAGGTTGTTCAGATTGAAGCGTCCCTGCATATCCACGATGCAGCCCTGAATGGTGGCAGTGTCGATCGGAATGGGAGGAATGGTCTGCGCCCAGTCATCATCGAGCGAGTCGGTATTTTCCCGCAGACCAGTCTCCACGTCGCGAAACAGAATAGCGGCCGCAAAACGTTCACCGCTGACACCAAAAGCGCGAGCCTGCAAAATAATGCCTTCATTGCGCTCACGCTGCATGTCAAGTTGCTGGCGACTGGTGACGGCAACCATCGTGATCGTGCCCAGCGCCACCAGTAACATGGCGGTAATGATGGCAACTCCACGCTGTCTGGTTGCTCCGGCTCCGATTTTCATGAATTCATGTTTCATCCAGGCAGTGCAAAGACGCGGGTGACGTCACCATAGTCTTCAAGCTCCAGCTTGAATTCGATAGCCATAGGCATACCCGGATCCTCGCTATCTGCCGGAGGCCAGCTTTCCTGCCACTCTCCTGAACTATCCAGAAAACGTAAATCAAGGGAGTCGACACCACTGAGCATCTGACGACGTCGGGTGGGCGTCTCATCAATCGGGTCCAGATGATACCAGTACTGACGTATCAACTTGTCCCCTTCCAATCCGTAGGCGACTCTCTGCAGGTTAGAGCGCGCGGGTGATACATCAGCAGCCGGATTGGTCCAACCTGCACGAGTGAATTCAAACAGGCTCTCGCCGTCAAGATTCAGCAGCAACGGCGGCAATTCGGCGTCCACTGCCGAGCGCACTGGACGGTTGGCAATCTGCGTAATGTCCTCTGCCAGCCAGTAGAAAGTGCGCTGCAACTCACCAAGGCGGTTGGACTGCACCTCGAGCCGATCGCGCGTTGCTGTTACCTGGAACAGCATCTGAAAGCCGGCCGTACCCAGAATCGCCAGCAGGAACATGGCGACCAGCAGCTCTATCAATGTGAATCCGCGCTGTCTCACTCTTTTATTGCCGGGTTACCAATGAAGCCGGAAACGGTGTAGATATAACTATCCTCATCCTTGTCTCTGCGCACTTCCACATCCACACGCCGAAGATCGTCATCAGAAACGGCCTGAGTTCGCGTCCGGACAAACCAATCGAGTCCGACCATCTCGACTTCTGTGTTCGTGGTGCCATTGTCCGGCCAGGCTGGCAATGACTGCAGTTCGGCAAGTCGGTTACTGGCAATCCAGCGCCCGAACTCGCGATCACGCAGATAGTCGGCGCGAAAGACACTGGCGCCTGCGGAGGCGACCAGGGCCGAGACTCCGACGGCAATAATGGTCATGGCGACCAGCACTTCAATCAGCGTGAAGCCGCGTCCAGATCGTGCCGGTTTCTTGTTGTCAGGAAATTGTTTCACGAGCCTTCCAGTTGCTCGACCACGATCGGCAAGACTTCGCCGGCAGCCACTTCATGCTCATACTCACCATCCGGATCACTGATACGAATACGGAAATCAGGAATAATTTCGCCATTCGACAGAAAGATAATGTGTGGCTTCAAGGGATCTTCTTCTGTCGCATCGTCAAGCTCTTCTGTCAGCTCGGCGAGAATGATTGGCAGACCTGAGATATCCACCTGGAACTCGATGGCCACGTCTTCGCTTCTGAACTTCAATTGCCCATCTTCGACAATTTCCCAGACCGACTCATCATCTTCGGTCTCGGTGAGAATATAGAACTCATAGGATTCAGGATGAAACCGGATACCGAACTGCTGGCGCGAGTAGACCGCCTGATCAGAGGCCAGCTCCATCAGCAGGCCTGTGCGCAGTGCGGTATCGCGGACAATCTTGCCCACATTCCGGAATTCTATATTGATCACGACCGCGCCCACCAGAATCGAGACGATGGTGACAACCACCAGTAGCTCGATCAGCGTGAAGCCTTGCTCGCGCCGACGGGTGGGCGGCGGACATGCCGGACTGGGAATCACTTAGCTTGGATCAAAGTTACTGATATCGGCGTCAAATTCCTCGCCACCTTCAACCCCGTCGTTACCCAGAGAGATGATTTCAAAATCACCCTCTTCGTTCTGATAGATGTATTCGCGACCCCAAGGATCCTTCGACAGCTTCTTCACGTAACCCCGACCGTTCCAGTTGGCAGGCTCCGGATCTCCAGTCGGCTTGGTGACCAGCGCTTCAAGGCCCTGCTCTGTTGATGGGTAGTTGAAGTTATCCAGCTTGTAGAGCTCAAGCGCGGACGAAAATGAAGCGATATCGTTCTTGGCTCGCACCACGCGTGCCTCGTTCGGTCGATCCATGATCAATGGCACCACGGTGGCACCCAGGATTGCGATGATGGCTACCACCACCATGATCTCGATCAAGGTAAAACCTGATTGCCGTTTACGCCTGACAGTCGCCGTATTCGCTGTGAACTTTGTGCACCGGGCAGTCAAAACCGCACCTTGATGTATCTGTTTGCCCATAAGGCCTACTTCTCCCGTATTCTCAAAGGGTTAATCTGTTATGCCGTGAGGATAGCACCGCCCGTATGACTCGATGCTTGCTGAATGATTCAATCACTTGAGAACGTAATCCGTTCACCCGCCCATAGACTGGCCATTGCCATTGCCCTGCTATGCATTGCCCTGCAATACATGGGCCTTGATGAGACCTTGCGTTTCAATCGCACAGCCATAGCCGATGGTGCATGGTGGTTGTTGCTCACTGGTAATTTCGTGCATCTGGGACCGAGCCATCTGTGGATGAACATGGCCGGCCTGGCATTGGTTGTAGCCTTGGTCTGGCAACACTATTCCGCCACGCAATGGTTACTGATTACACTGTTCTCCAGCATTGTGGTGGGGGTTGGCTTGTGGTTGTTCAACCCCGAAGTCCATGGTTACGTTGGCTTTTCCGGTACGTTACATGGACTGATACTGGCAGGTGTTCTGGCAGATATCAGGCTCTATCCCCGTTCCGCCAGCGTTCTACTGGCGCTCGTCATCGGCAAACTTGGCTGGGAGCAACTGAGCGGTGCGCTGCCGGGCAGCGAGTCGGTTGCGGGCGGCCAGGTGGTGGTAGATGCACATTTATACGGTGCCATTGGAGGTGCGGTACTGGGCGCCTTGCTGCTGCTACTGGCAGCACGTCGGCGGACTCGCAGCCTCTCGACAAGCACAGACACTTCAACGCCGGACGAGAGCAGACATTAGATGACAATATCGAATGATCAGGACCTGCCTTCCCTGAAGTGGGAGTTCCACCGGTTTGACTCTCTCGACACCCGTAAACTGTTTGCACTCATGAAGCTGCGAGTGGATGTGTTCGTGGTCGAGCAGACCTGCGCCTATCCTGAACTGGATGGTTCTGATACGGCCGTGCAGACTGTTCACCTGCTGGGCTTCGCTGGCAATGAGCTGGCCGCCTACGCACGCGCCATGCCTGATGGCATCCATAGCTCAAGCCACGTATCAAGCCGGCCAGAGCACTCTCCTGAGGGTGCTTCCCCGTTGTTGCCAGCGATCCCGATTGGTCGTGTCGTTATCGCCTCGAACTTTCGTGGCAAAGGTCTGGCGCGCACACTGATGCAGCAAATGATGTCGCATTTGCAGGACCACTACCCCGATCGTGATCAATGCCTGGCAGCCCAGGAAAGTGTCCAGAAGTTCTATGCCACTTTGGGGTTTTCAGCGATATCCGATGTTTATGTGGAAGATGGTATTCCTCATATTGACATGCTGCGCCACCTTTAAGCGGTCGAGCCGACGGGTGAGCGTAATCTGGAAATAGCGACACCTGCCATGATGAAACCCAGCGCAAAATAGGCATTGGCAGGCAACCGCTCGCCCAGCATCAGCACGCCGGCAATCATGCCGAAAACGGGCACCATGAAATTTATCTGACTCAGAAACGAGACGCCCTGCCTTGAGATGATGACCAGAATCATCACAGTGGCAATCGCTGTTGGTCCGATCGCCAACGCTATCAAGGCACTCAGCGCCTCCCAGGAGGGTCGCAATTGCCAGGGACTATCGAACAACAGGCAAGCTGGCACTAGCAGAATACTGGAGGCGAACATCAACGCCGTCATGGTTGACCAACGTGGCAGATGCGTCAGTTTGCGTGTAATCAGCGCATTGACTGAGTAGGACAAGGCACTGGCCAGAATAGCTCCCTGGCGCAATAAGTCCTCACCCACCGCATTCAGAGCTGAGACTCCCATCAACACGATGACACCCACCAGCCCGAACAGCACCCCGATCACTTTCCAGCGTGTGAGCTTTTCATCGTGCGTGAACACATGAGCCAGCAGAACGGTTGCCAGCGGCATGATCGCCATGAATATCGCCGTCAAGCCAGCCTCGACCCTCATCTGTCCCCAGCTGATCAATGTGAAGGGCAAGGCATTTCCAAAAAAACCGGCGGCAAATATCGCAAGCCATACCCTGCCAGCAGGTGGCATTTTCTGACCTCGTAAACGCATGAGCGGATACAGCATCAGAAACGCTAACAGCAACCGTCCCGAGGCGATCGTCAACGGCGGCAACTCTGCCACGGCAACCCGGGTGAACGCAAAGCTGAGACCAAACAGCAAAGCCAGTGAAACCAGTAACAGATAGTCGGTCAGATCTGGCGTTTGCCGCGTCAAACTCATACGATGTCGTTTTTCAACTGTTCCAGTTCATTCAGCATTGCCAGCGATACATCCACACCCTCAGCAATATGCTGCTGTCTGACCTTATAGCGACGCTGTGAGGGCAAACGGGTTCCCGGTTGGTTCAGTATTTCCTGGAACAGATATTCAGAGCGGGCCAGATGGTCGGTGGAGCCGCTGCAATGACTCGGATCGATTGCCAAAATCAGCTCCCCACCCGGAGAGATACCCGCACCGTGCGTATCATTAGCTGACGCCTCGACACTGAACGCATCGCCGATCAGTGCGCCTGCCAGCAACTCGACCATCAAGGCGAGACTTGCCCCCTTGTGTCCGCCGAAAGGCAGCTGTGCACCTTCCAGCGCAGCAGCCGGATCAGTGGTGGGGTTGCCATCCTTATCGATTGCCCAGCCTTCTGGCAGCGGCTTACCCTCACGCAAATGCAACTGGATCTCGCCACGGGCACTGGCGCTGGATGCCTGGTCGAAAACCAGAGGCGGTGAACCTTTGCGTGGAAATCCGAATGCCATGGGGTTGGTGCCGTATATCGGCTTTATGCCACCTGCCGGAGCCACATAGGCATTAGCAGCAGTGAAGGCGAAGACCACCAGCCCGGATTCGGCCAGACGCTCCACTTCTGGCCAGAGAGCAGCGATGTTGATCGCCTGATGGATGGCCAGCGCAGCGATACCGTGCTTACGCGCTTTCTCCAGCAAGGCTGGTTCCCCAATGCGCAAGGACAGCGGGCAGAACCCGCCATGGGAATCCACATGGACGACTGAGGAATCAGTGACTCTGAGGGTGGGTACGGCGACTGGATTACTCGCAGGGCTCTTGAGAGTGCGCACATAAAACGGGATACGAAAAAGACCGTGTGAGACACAACCATCGCGCTCTGCGACCGTGACATTTTCAGCAATTGCACCCGCCTGATCCGCCGAGAATCCGTGCTTCAACAGCACCTCAGTGGCTAAGGCTTCGATGACTTCAAGAGAAAGACGTTTGGATTCGGCCATGATGCCGTGACTCTACCGTGAATGGGAACCCTGTTAGTTTGAAGCACCGGCAAGCCATGTGGCAAGTGCATTGAAGAAACAATCAGACGCACATTTTGATTATCAGAACAACCCGCTGCATAGGCAAGGTAAAAACAACAAGTTCAGCGTAGTGAAGGGCAATGTCACGCTTTTTCACAAACAGGCCCGCTTCAGCCTGACATGATGACTTCCGGCTTGAGAGTACTAAAGCAGAATACGGTTGAATCCCATGAACTTTATCGAGTGCTATTTGTGTGGTGGCCTCGCGGTACCAGAAAAGGAAACGCGCGATCGCACCCTGACTGTCTTCTGTACCAGCAAACCTTGCGGTCGCTATGACATTGAGTTTGCAGCGTTGCAAATGCTGCAGACAGGTGTCCGGCTGAAGCAACAAATGGAGGAGATCACGGCTCGCGTCTACGCTGCCAACCGCCGTGATGAGCGAGTCCTGATTACCACGGACGATCTGCAGCCACTGCCCTCACCCACAACAACACTCTAGAAGATTACCAGAGCCACCCGGTACCGGCACCGCCTGCTCTGCGCAGCAAGAACTGCATTCATGATCGCTTGGCCCATCAACTGCGTATGTTGTATATGCCCATAACAATGCCACTGCATAGCTGACATGTCTGCATCCTTGATTGAGAGACTGATGGAAAAATCAGTCGTCCCCAGTTTTACCAGTATAGGGCCAGGCATCAGACGCCGCCTCCATCACTGGCCACCACTGGAATCCTATAGTCTCGTAGGCAAGGTAGTGGTGCTGACCGGTGCCACCTCCGGCATAGGGGAAGCTGCCGCTTCACTGTACGCCCACGCGGGAGCTACTCTGGTCATTGTGGCGCGTAATCCTGACAAGGCTAATGTCCTTCTGGAAACGCTGCGCAAGGAATCCGGAAACAGCGACTTGCACGCCTTCATTGCTGATCTGGGGGTTCGCGAGGAGGTTGAGCGAGTCGCTGCAGAACTAGCCAGTCAGTTTCCGGTGATCGACGTACTCGCTCATAATGCCGGCATTTTGCTGAACCAGCGAAAACGCGCTGATAACGGCACCGACCTGAGTGTTGAGCTGATGGTCGTTACGCCTTTTCTCCTCACAGCACTGTTACTTCCACAATTGGGTTATCACAGCCCTGACCCTGCTCAGGAATCTGGCCACCAGCCACACAGCGCTCAGCAACGCGAACCTGGCAGAGTGCTGACCATGAGTTCTGGCGGTATGTATACAGAAGGCCTGAGTGTGGAACATCTGGAGATGACCGACGACAACTATCAGGGCATGCAGCAATACGCTCGCGCTAAACGAGCCCAGGTCGTACTCAATGAAATCTGGGCAGAAAAAGTGCCTGCCAACGAGGTAGTTTTTCATGCCTTGCACCCGGGGTGGGTAGATACGCCGGGTGTCAGTGATGCTCTGCCAGGTTTTTCCAAAGTACTCAAACCTCTGGGATTACTGCGCAGCCCTCGCGAGGGTGCCGACACACTGATGTGGCTGAGTGCCGCTGCCGAGCCTGCGAACCGCTCCGGACAATTCTGGCATGACAGGGCGGTGCGTGATATCAATATGAGTAATGCTACCCGCAAGTCCGACACACAGGAAAAACGCGACGCACTGTGGGATTGGTGCGAGAAACACACCCGGTGGCAATGGCCGGCTAACAAGTGACCCAGCCACTCCAGTGGCCGGGTCTCCGGACAAACAGCAACCTGAGGAGTCACTGGGAAAGTCTTACGGGCTGTAGAGCCGCTGGATCAGCGTTACAGGTTAGTTTATAACAGCGAAACGGGTTGGTTTTCAGAGTTATTTCTGTGATCAGACTCAAACCAGACAAGCTTGTATTATGAAAAATCAGATGCAGCTGCTAGTGTAGTGAAACGTGCTAATCATTCGAATGATTAGCACGTTTCACTACACTAGCACTAAGAAACGACCAGCAAATCATCACTTTCAAACAATTCCATCAAATAGGTACCAGTCGAGCAATAATGCGCTAACAATCGCTCTGAGGCTAACTCGGCATCCCCTGCAATAGCCGCCTCCATGATGCCAAGATGCTCGTCCGTGACGTGCCTGTTGTGATAGTTGAGGGAGCGCAAGGCCAACAAGCGGTATCTGATGTTCAGATCGTACAACTGTGAACAGAACTCGAACATGATCGGTGCCTGGCAATTAGCCAATAGTGTCATGTGGAAGCTTTTGTGATGCTCTTCGAATACGTCAATTTCTTCGACAGGTTTACGCGTCATCCGATGGTGGCTCAGAACGACACTCTCCTCCCATTTTTCATCCATATTGGCAATACTGTCGCGTAAAGCCATATCCTCCAAGGTACAACGCAACTTCAGGATCTCTTCGAAGTTTGCACGACTGACGGGGGCTGCTCGAAAGCCTCGTTGATCGCTGCGTTGAACCAGATGACCTGATGACAACAGGCTGAGAGCCTCACGCACTGGCGACGCTCCCGTATTGAGACGCTTGCACAATCCGTCGATTTTCAGCTTCTCACCAGGCTTGATTTCACCCTGAATGATCATACGCCGCAACGCCTTACAGGTTCTCTGGGTTGCGGACCCCTCGGAACTGTCGGAACCGTTGGGTTGTTGTATTGTTATTGAGTTCATTGGGTGAGAATATCGATATTTTACGGATTAATCAATGACTCGATTAAACCGCTATCTGACATAACAGTCAATCCTGCAACCTCATAAGCCGATTGGCTCCACTTCTCATCGAGAGATTACAGGTGACAACAAGTTTTTCGCGATTAAAAATCGCTGTAAGACTTGCGATTGAAAAAAATTGTAAAGATCTATAGGCCTCTGTCGTTACAAATCGGGTACACGGAGGTTACAACTCTGGATCGGGCATGGAATATTTCGGCATCGCCGACCCGACTATCTGTGAGGCACAGAGTCCAGAGTAGTAAAGACTTCCGTGGCATTCGATTTATAAGCAACGGATATATGCACCAATGACTATCAGACCTCCTCACTCTGTCAAAAATATTCCACGCCGTACAGTTCTAGCATCAATGGTGCTCGCATCACTACTGGGAAGTGCCTGCTCTACAACAGGCGGCGGTAACAGTAACGATCCAATAGCCAGCTACAACAGCGCCTTTTCACGGGGTGATTACGCCACCGCTATCACAGCCATTCCTGCCCCTGCAGCGAATGACGAATCAAAAGAAACATCACCAGAACGCGATGTTTTTCGACTGCTGCATGTTGCAGAAGCCCAACGCCTTTCTGGTGATTATCGCGGTGCTATCGCCAGCTATGAACAAGCTGAAGCTGGTCTCAAAAAACTGGATCTAGAAAGCGGACTGGAGAAGGGCTTGGAATCTGCGGCCAGCTTTGTTGGCCCAGCCTCGGCACAGGATTACGAACCGTATGAAGCGGAAAAAATCCTTATCAATACCTACAAAGCACTGGCGTTTCTCAGCTTGGGCGAGGCCAACGATGCACGTGTAGAATTCAATCGTGTCAACTACCGATCACAGCGTGCAATGCAATCATTCGAGAGTGAGATTGCAAGTGCCAACTCTAAAAAATTGAAACTGGGCGATAAGGAATTTTCCGCCAAGGATCTGATTCCGGAGGGAATGACCAGTCAGTTCGAGAACAAAACAATCGAAGGTGACTCATTTGCAGGCTATGAAGGGTTCATGCTCCCGGCCTCCACTTACCTTCACGGCATCTACAACCTTGCATCTGCCGATCGTGATCTGGATGCTGCCTCCCATTCGCTGCGCCAGCTGAACGACATGTATCCAGAGATATCATTGTTCAAGAATGAACTTTCCTCTGCCGAATCTGGCTCTCCTCTGGCGAGCCAGCTAGTTTGGGTTGTATACGAAAATGGCACTGGCCCGAGCCTTGTAGAACAACGGGCGGATGTGGACGCAACACTCGATATCTCCAGTATGAAGTTCGGCGTCCGTGAAGACAGCGTTGATCCGACAGAATGGCGGAACTCGATTCAGGCTCAGAACATGACGCCCTATGTCATATCACTTGCAATTCCGACGGCCACCGAATCAAAACCTGTCGAACCACCTTTCAAAATATCCACTCACGATGCTCACGATGTCTCGCTGACTACCTTTTCCAGTATGACTTCAGTATCAAATGCGGAGATAGAACGACGTAAACCCGCCATGCTGACAAAGGCGTTTGGATCGTCTGCGGTCAAGGTCGCAGCGCAAGCTCTGGCAGCTAACGCAGCTGAGAAGAAGGGATCCGGATTCGGCGCTTTCGCCGCTCGTGGAATGGGAATCGCCACGGCCAAGGCAACCAGCGCCGACACGCGTAGCTGGTCCTCTATCCCTGCACACTGGGAGGTTGCCCGATTCGAACGTCCGGCCGATGGCGTCATGAAAGTGGAAACAGGCAGTGTCAATGGTGAGCTCAGCTTGCCAAGCTGGTCAAGAGTACTCGTCTATGTAAAACGTCCGAGCGCGGATACGCCACTGCGCGTCTCGTTGATCGATCTGAACGGCCAGGAGCCGGCGATCGAAACCACGTTCTAACGACAAAACGATAGCGAGGTCGGCAAGCTCAGAAGAGTTTGCCGACTGCTCCCCCCAACCAAGGATTCCAAATCTATGAAGACACGAACACTCGTGGCGGGCTTTGTTATTAGCGCACTGTTGTCAGCCTGTGCCTCTCAACCCTCCTATGTTGATACCGACAATGACCGTGGCCCAATCACCATGTCTCTGGACTATCGCGATTTCAACAAGGCTGCAGATGCAGCGATCGAAGAGCTTCTGGCAAGCCCAAACCTCGTAAATCCGGCCGGAGGCCGCTATATCCTGGCGATTGGCAGGATTTCCAATCGGACGATGCAACACATCGACACCGACAGCGTCGTGAAGAAAATTCGGGTAGCTCTGCTTAATTCAGGGCGTGTCGTTACAACGACGGCAATCGCTCATGGCGGACCAGAAGATGACATGGTCATGCAGGTTCGTAGCTTGCGTACCTCAACCGAGTTTGACCAGAGCAGCGTCGCCGAACAAGGAACACTCAGAGCTCCTGATCTCAGTTTGACCGGAAAATTCATTCAACGTACGGTACGCGCAGGCAAGAATCACCAACAAGTCGAGTATCGATTTCAGATCAGCGTGACAGATCTTCGTAGCGGAGTTGCAATTTTCGAACATGAAAAGGAAATTGTGAAACGCGGCACCAACAAGACGGTCGTCTGGTGAGCCGCCCGGTAACGGTCGCTGCTACTCGGCCAATATCACTGATCGCGTTCGCAGCCGGCGCGCTGTTCATGTCGAGTATGGTCAGCGCCCAGGATCGCACACCATCCCCGTTCGTCTCAATGGATGAAATCGGTTCGGCAGATGAGCAGATCGAAGTATTCCTCTCTGAACGCGGCTGGGTACGTGGCGAGTGTAGCTGCAACCCTGCAGGCGGGACCCTGGTGGTTGCCGAGGCGGATATTGCCGTATCCGCAGACCAGATCCGTTTCAGCGAAGCACGCCTTATGGCAACCGAAGAAGCCTATCTTACAGCCGTCGGTATATTCGCCCGGCAAGATTCAGTCGAAATCGTCAAGGAATCAACAAAGACTTTCATGAAAGACGATCTGCCACAGGAAATCGAACAAGAAGACAACCTCGATGCCCTGCTCTCTGCGGTTTCCACCCGACTGGCAACGGCCTCTGTTGCACAGCTTGATAAGCTCATTTCGAGCCTGGGTGGAGATACTTCAAACTTGCCTCAGTTAAGTCTGTCCGCAAAACGAAAACGTCTCCATGACGAAATGCTGGTCGAGTCACTGTCACGTGCTTCAGCTCGCATGGCAGGCGTTGGCATCTTCGGCGTGATAGAGCAGACCGGGGGCGACGGCGTACTGTCCAACGGTAGCGTCAATGTAGTTGTTGTCCGTGCCCCCGGATTCGAGGATCTGGGTCGCCAGCTCAGAAGCGGAGAAAGCAATGCTGCATTGGGTATGCCGGTTGATTCGATTAGAAAGAAACTTGCAGGGCATATGGCTGCTCGCACACCCATGCTCGGATATTTCGGCGTGCAACCCGTCAAGGATGCAGAAGGACGCTATGGTCTGATTTCATTCGGCATGGGTGCGCCGCAGCTGGTTCGCAGTATGGATCAGGATGATATGCGTGCCGAATACGACATGGCTAGAATGAGTGCTGAATTGATGGCTGACGGCTGGCTTGCGCAGTTTGCCAGCCTGGCCGTTACCGCCGACCGATCTGAAGTCCGTCGAACACTAAAGCAGAAAATTGATGTGATGGAGGGTGACGGATTCATACACAAAGCGAGCAGTACGGATGTCGGCAAGTTGCTGTCTGATGTCACTCGCTCCATATCGAAAGCGAATATCCGCGGAATACAGACAATCGGTTCCTGGTCGGCAGATGCCCCTGACACAGGCCATCCCTATCTTGGAGTCGTGAAGTACTGGTCTCCAGCGATGGCAGCAAGTGCGGAAAGCCTCAGCGATGCCTATCGAAACGGCACTCGCCCGACAGTACCCGCTGCGGCCAAACCTGCTGCTGCCCCAGCAAAGAGTAATCGCAGTACGGGGGCATTCGGAGAATGGTAGGTCTGACGAAAGATCAACACAATGGCGCGTGCCGTATCCTGCTTGTTGCCTTTATCCTGATAGTGATGTGGTTGGTGAGTTCAACGGTCAATGCTGCGGCCAGTGTCCGCTCGGTAAGGGCCGTAGCAAGCGGGTCTGATCGGGACAGTGCAATCTCTAATGCGCTGGCAGATGCACTACGCCAGGTCCACGGGGGAGAGATCAGCATGACGCGAGAAACCCAGCGAACTTTGCATAGGCTCTCGACAAACGGCAGCTCCAGCATACGCTCAGAGCAACGCGGCAGTAGCGTGACACGCACATCCAGTGAAGGCCTGATCAATGGCTATCGAATCGTGTCTCTCACGCCGCTCGGCTATGGCGGATTTGATGCAACATTAGACGTTGATATACCCGTGTACCAAACGCAGGCCGTTCACTCAGCGCGACGCAAGATTGCAGTTTATCCCGTCGAAACCGTTGCTACTCGGTATCGATTCGGCGGCCAGACCCTGAATGCTGTGGACGTATCACAACGTCTGACACAGTCGTTGGTTGCAGCCACCGTCCAGTCTGGCCGCTTCTCGGTACTGGATCGCGACATGCGCTCGGGGATCACCCGGGAACAGCATTTTATCGGCGGTGATGATGTTCCGTTGGCCGAGAAAATGGCACTAGGACGTGCATTGGGCGCGGAGCTGCTACTGGTCAGCCGCCTGCGTCGACTCGATCTGGAAACGGTTCAGCATCGAAATCCACTAAGCGGCGAAGTCAGTCAATCAAGCCAGGGAGCCGCAGTCATCGAAGCACGTGTTGTCATGCCGTCGACCGGTCAGCTCATGTGGGCGAAAACACTGGAACTGGGCGCAAGCGAGATCGATGTACAAAGCTCGGAACAGGCCATGCTTGCATCCGTATCGCGAGAATTGGTTTCCAGTGTTCTTGAAGGAATCTACCCCTTGCGGGTCGTCGATGGACTTGGCGACAGTGCGGTGATCAACCAGGGAGGGGAATTGGTGCAGCTTGGTCAACGTTACGATGTGTTCTCCATCGGCCGTCGCTATGCTGACCCGTATTCGGGCGAGAGTCTCGGTGCACGCGAAAAGCGAGTCGCATCGGTCGAAGTGACCTTTGTCGGAGCCAAGACGTCACAGGTCCGCGTACTGGATGGTACAGTAACGGGCGACGGCCACGTTCTACGTCGAGTGCCGGGACTGGCGGCAAGTCGTCCCTACCAGCCATCGGCGCAGAAAAAAACGTCGACCCCCGCCCGTAGCCATCGTCGTGGCTTTTGTCTGCCAGGTGATGCCTGTTGACAATATCAGCTAACAGCGACAGCAGATGACTTGCACGGCGGATTCATACAGAGCAGACAGTTGCTCCGGCTCACCTAGTGTTGCCGGAGCTTCTTGAATAGCAGTCACACCCCGCCGTAATCCTTCTTCTCCTCACCAATCCAGCGACGTACCAGTCCCTGCACCGCCTCGGGATGGGCATCGAGCAACAGATCTGCAATCTCGCTGACGTCATCCAGCAAATCATCATCACGCCCTAACTCGGCAATGCGAAACTCTGCAAGTCCGGTCTGCCGGGTACCCAGCACCTCGCCTGCTCCTCGTAATGACAAGTCCTTCTCGGCGATGATGAAACCGTCGTTGGTCTCACGCATGATGCCCAGTCGCTCACGACCGTTGTTTGACAGGGGTGTCTGGTACAGCAGTATGCAACTACTTTGCGCGCTGCCTCGACCAACCCGGCCGCGCAGCTGATGCAGCTGTGACAAACCCAGTCGTTCGGCGTTTTCGATAATCATCAAGGAGGCATTGGGCACGTCCACACCCACTTCAATAACAGTGGTTGCAACCAGCAAATCGATTTCGCGCGATTTGAATGATTGCATGATGGCCTCTTTTTCTCGAGGCTTGAGCCTGCCATGGACCAGCCCGATACGGTGCCTGGGCAAAAGCTCCTGCAAGGTAACCAGCGTATCCTCGGCGGCTTCAGCCTGCAGTGATTCTGATTCTTCGATGAGCGTACAGACCCAGTACACCTGACTGCCCGCATCAATAGCGGCCCCGACCCGTTCGATAATTTCACCCCGGCGCCCATTCTCCAAAGCAACCGTGGTCACAGGTTTACGTCCCGGCGGCAGTTCATCGATAACCGATACATCCAGATCAGCGTAGGCGGTCATCGCCAGCGTTCTGGGTATGGGCGTGGCTGTCATGATGAGCTGGTGTGGCAAGACATTTTCATCAGCACCCTTGTTTCGTAGTGCCATTCGCTGATGCACACCGAAACGATGCTGCTCATCAATGATGGCCAGCCCCAGATTCTGAAACTGAACATCCTTCTGAAACAAAGCATGGGTGCCAATCACAATTCGCTTCTGCCCTGTGGCCACCGCTTCAATCGTGGCACGTCGCTGAGCAACTCTCAATTTGCCGGTCAACCAGCCAACTTCGATACCCAGTGATTCAAACCACTCGGAGAAATTGAGCATATGCTGCTCGGCCAGAATTTCTGTCGGCGCCATCATGGCAACCTGATAGCCGCACTCCACCACCTGCGCAGCGGCCAGTGCTGCCACTATCGTCTTGCCCGACCCCACATCACCCTGAACCAGGCGCAACATGGGATCACCACTGCCCATGTCATTCAGCACATCAAGCAAAACGCGATCCTGTGCCCCCGTTAAATTGAAAGCCAGAGAATCACGCAGGGATTTGGCCAGAACACCGGGTGGCCGAATTTTGGGGGCATGCTGAGTCTCGGCAGTGACTCGCAGCAAGCGCAAGCCCAGACGATGAGCGACCAGTTCCTCAAAGGCCAGACGTCTATGCGCCGGATGCAAGCCTTCCATGAGTGCATTGACGTCACTACCCGGTGGCGGTCGATGCACCACGTGCAAGGCTGTGCGTAAATCAGGTAATGCCAGATTACCCGCAACTGAGGCGGGTAGAAAATCGCGCAACAAACGCTGATCCAGTTGTTTCAGGGCCTGGTCTGTCAGTTTGCGTAAAGTCGCCTGCTGTACACCTTCGGTGGCGTGATAGAACGGTGTCAGGGTGTTGTCCAGCGCGGCCTCATCCAGCGCATCAGGTGCCAGCACCCGATATTCGGGATGCACCATTTCCAGCATCCCGGGCCCACGTCGCACCTCACCAAAACACTGCACCCGCGCACCGCGTTCGAACTGCTTGACCTGCTTCTGATTGAAATGGAAAAAACGCAGCATGATCGAACCGGTACCGTCGTTCAGTCTGACCATCAGCGAACGACGCTGGCGAATGACAATGTCACTAACCATTACTTCTGCACTGATAACAGCTTCACTACCTGGCGACAACTCCCCTATTTTCGATAAGCGGGTACGATCCTGATACCGAAAGGGCAGGTGGAACAGCACATCCTGCAGCGTGTGGATGCCAAGCGAGGCAAGCTTGAGCGCCATTGCCTCGCCCACCCCCTTGAGGGTAACCACCGAGATGGCATCCAGAGGTTCGGCTGCAGTGTCAGTTCCAATCACCACGGGTATGCAATATCAGGACTGAGGTTCGCGGGAAAATTCGCCAGAAACAGGCATCTATCCCAGGTACATCACACCTTCAACTTCAACTGACACACCACGAGGCAAAGCAGAAACTTCAACGGCTGCACGTGCCGGGTATGGCTCGCTGAAACGCTCGGCCATGACCTCGTTGACCAATGGGAAATCGGAAAGATCAGTCAGGTAGACATTCAGTTTGACGACCTGTTCGAATGAGCCACCTGCCGCTGTGCAGACCGCTTCAAGATTGTCGAACACCTGAACGATCTGAGTGCGAACATCAGTACTGACCAGTTCCATGGTTTCAGGCACCAAAGGGATCGCACCTGAAAGATAAACGGTGTCTCCAGCTCGCACAGCCTGGGAGTAGGCGCCAATTGCGCTGGGAGCTTTATCAGTACTGACAATTTGACGAGTCATGGGGTGATCTGCTTATTTCTGTGATTGATGCCTGCGAGTATATAGCCTACAGGCTTCCATA
Organism: Granulosicoccus antarcticus IMCC3135; assembly: GCF_002215215.1. NCBI lineage: Bacteria > Pseudomonadati > Pseudomonadota > Gammaproteobacteria > Chromatiales > Granulosicoccaceae > Granulosicoccus > Granulosicoccus antarcticus. The sequence goes on from NZ_CP018632.1 coordinate 7,530,730, forward strand.
CCTAGACACGTTTGACGCTTCTCACCACGGTCAGATTACGCAAGCGGCGTACGATACGCGCCAGCTGGATCCGACCCTCGACTGACAGTGCAAAACGGATGCTGATGTCATCATCGCTGCGGCTGTTGAACTCCAGGTGCTCGATATTCACGTTCATCAGAGACATGGTGGCTGTTACCCGAGCCAGCGCACCAGGTTGATTGATCAGATGCCCCAGAATCACAACCTCAAAGTTGCCTTTGACATCCGGTGCCCAGTCTACAGACACCGACTCCTTGGGACGACGTCGAAACCGACGTACATTACGACAGCCGGCACGATGCACCGCAACGCCCTTACCCGGCGTAAAGAAGCCTTGCACGCTATCACCGGGAATCGGATGACAGCACTGCGACATATACAGCGTCGGGCTGGCGGCGGAATCAACCAGCAACGGTGGTGCTGTCTCTACGGCGGGCAACTGCGGTACGACTTCACCTTCACCGCAGACAAGCTGCGCCAGCCGACCGGCAATCTGACTGGGCAAATGCAAGCCAAGTCCGACATCAGCAAACAGATCATCCACGGTTGCCAGGCGACGCTCTGCCAACATGTCGTTCATGATCTTTTCCGGCACTTGCTCCAGTGTCATTTCGTGCCGATCCAGAGCCCGTCTCAACAATCGCTTGCCGAACTCGATGGACTCTGTACGATCCAGTGCTCGCAGATGCTGCCGGATGGCCGTACGCGCCTTGGCCGTCATGACCGAATTCAGCCACATGGGGCTGGGGGCCACCACCTGACCGGTAATGATTTCAACGGTCTGACCACTTTCCAGTGGCGTGCTCAGAGAGGCCACCCGGCGATCAATCTTGGCTGAAACACATTTATTACCAACTTCCGAATGCACCGCATAGGCGAAGTCGACCGGCGTGGCATCACGCGGCAACTGAATGATTCTGCCCTTGGGCGTGAACACGTATATCTCACCCGGGTACAAATCCACCTTGACGTTTTCGATGAACTCGACGGTATTGTTGGTGTGATCCTGAATATCGACCAGCCTGGACAACCAGGCGGGAGTCTGACTACGAGCGGGAATAACACTGTTAGCGTCTTTGTAGGCCCAATGTGCAGCAATGCCCGATTCGGCCAGCTCGTCCATTTCATGGGTGCGTATCTGCACCTCAACCGGCGTACCTTCGGAGCCGTAGTTCAAGACGGTATGCAGTGACTGGTAACCGTTCTGCTTCGGCACCGCAATATAGTCCTTGAAGCGCGTAAAGATGGGTGCGTACATCTGATGCACCAGCCCCAGAACCTGATAACACTCCTCCACACTACCCACGACAACTCGCAGCGCCATCATGTCGAAGACGCGCTGAAATGGCAGCTGCTTCTTCAACATCTTGTTGTAGAGGCTATAGAGGTGTTTTTCCCGGCCTGAGACAACTGCCTCGATACCCTTTTCCCCCAGCGTCGAGGTAATGCGCCCGGCCACACGACCAATCAACTGATCCCGATTGCGGTGGGCCTGCTCAACGGTGACTTCAAGAATCCGGCTACGCATCGGATAACAGGCACGAAACCCCATATCCTCCAGCTCGGTCTTGACGGCATACATGCCCAGACGTGTGGCGATAGGCGCATAGACTTCCAGTGTTTCCTTGCCAATGCGGCGCCGCTTGTCCGGGCGCAAAGAGCCAATCGTGCGCATATTATGTATGCGATCGGCAAGCTTGATGATGATGACCCGGATATCGGTGACCATGGCCAGCAGCATCTTGCGAAAGCTCTCTGCCTGAGCTTCCTTCTTGGAACGAAATTTCAGATGGTTCAGCTTGCTGACCCCATCAACTATATGCGTGACTTCCTCACCGAATGCCTCGGCCATCGCCTCACGAGTCACCGGCGTGTCTTCCAGTACATCGTGCATCAGGGCCGCCATGACGCTGTAGTGATCTAGCTGCATGTCAAAGACAATGCCGGCGACCGCGATAGGGTGCGTGATATACGGCTCGCCAGAACTGCGCACCTGGCCGGTATGAGCATCGCGAGCCAGAGTATAGGCGCGTGCTACATCGGCTATCTGTTCGCTGCTGAAGCGATCATGCATTTTCTCGACCAGCGCACTGTAAGCATGTGCCTCCAACTTGCCGGAGCTGACCGGTGGTTGCGACATGCCGCCTGGCGATTCGGGCACCTCATGGACACCAAAGGTGTCATCTGGATGCCGCTCGGTAGGCCGCTTGGCCGGCGTTGAACGAACATTTGCTGCGGGTTGTGACTGTTTCACATTCACGCTCGGGACATCGACAGGCGTGGCGCCACTGGACGTCGACCTCAGGTTTACAGGTGGAATGGGTTGTTTCGCCGGGATATTCGCCGGACGTTGTTCGTGCTCAGCACTGATGCTGGAGGCTGACCCGTTCATCGGGTGATTGAAATGACCATCTGGCTGATCGTTCGATGCACTGCTTGTGTCAGCAGAGAGGGAGGGATCAAAGCCTGGGGGGTCACCAATAGTCATCAGTTACAACAATGACAATCTGTTGTAACTGGAAATACCCGCCGCTCTTGTCTAAGCAGCGGGGGTAGACAACCTGTCGATATCCAGAGTGAATCTGGAATCCGGTTAGAAATCTTCGCGCAGGTCTTTATCATAAATGACCGGTTCTACAGGCGTCGGAGCAGGCGAAGATTCATTGAGGATCTCTTCACCAACCAGACCTTCCGCGATTTCCCGTAGTGCAATAACAGTGGGCTTGTCGTTGTCATCAGGCACCATGGGTTCTGCTCCCATGGAGATATTACGGGCGCGCTTGGAGGCGATCAGAACAAGATCAAAACGGTTCCTGACTCGTGCCAAGCTGTCTTCTACGGTAACTCTGGCCATGAATGGCTATTCCTGCAGTTCGCTGAACATTCTAGTCTAGAGCTTTATGTACGCAAACGCCAGACCATGGATCAATGGAATGTGCAACTCTTGGGGTTTCAGGTAATAAAATGCCCTGTTTTTCCCAAAACCACAAGTCTTGTGCCTGTAATGCAACTGTAAAATACTGTCACTCGTGCGTCAAACTGGTAATCAGACCTGCATGTAGATGGGCTTGTCGTGATTTGAGCACACGATGACTGGTGACAACCGACTTGAGTTCCATCAGTGCTTCGTCGAAATCATCGTTGATGATCAGGTAGTCGGCGTGGTGGTATTGCTGCATCTCCAGCACCGCCTCAGCGGTTCGTCGTTCAATCACATCATCAGAATCCTGACCTCTACCACGTAACCGTTCTATCAGCGTTGCGCGCGAAGGTGGCAGGATGAAAATGGAGATCACTTCGGAAAATTTCTGCCGCACCTGGGCCGCCCCCTGCCAGTCGATCTCCAGAATGACATCCTGTCCTGCCGTCAGGGCATCGTTTACGGCCCCCATGCTAGTGCCGTAATAGTTACCGAACACCTCGGCATACTCGAGGAAATGATCCGAGTCGATCATCTCTTCGAAGGTTTCGCGACTGACAAAGTGATAATCCTCACCATCCACTTCCGCAGGGCGCTGTGCCCGAGTCGTGTGGGATACCGCGACAGTCAGATCTTTCAACTCGCCAATGGCACGCCTGACCAGGCTGGTCTTGCCGGCACCAGAAGGCGCGGAGACGATGAACATTTCTGTCTGATTCGTTTTCATGAGGGTCTTGTCCGAGAGCTATCACGCTTACTATAGCGGTAGAACAACCGATGAGGACACTCCGATGGTAATGACTGAATCCACCCTGTGGAACTCCTGAGCCCGCTCATCTCAGTTCTGCTGCCAGTTCGGCAATGGCATGAGTCAACTCTGAGCGCCATTCAGAGCATTCTGGAGCAAACTCATACCGCTTTCGAATTACTGCTGATCGGCCACGATGACGTGGCTCAACTGGCCGACAAACTACCAGCCGATCCTCGTATTCGACTGCTGGCGCGCCAGCAACCCGGCATCGTCGGGGCTCTGAATACCGGTTTGAAACTGGCACAAGGCCAGTACTTTGCCCGCATGGATGATGATGATATTTCCCATCCGACACGCCTGGCCACGCAACTGGCCTATCTGCAGGGCGAGTCCGGCACTCAACTGTGCGGAGCCGGGATACGCTTCATTGATTCAAATGCCCGAAGCGAGACCATCGCCTCTGGCAATCAACGTTATGCCCAGTGGCTGAACTCTTTGCAGCATGATCAGGAAATTCGCGCATCCTGCTATATAGAGTGTCCGCTGCCACACCCCACCTTCATGGCACACCGGGATGTCTGGCAGCAGCTTGGTGGTTATCGTGATTTCGATGGACCCGAAGACTACGATCTGATTCTGCGCGCCATGCTGCTGGGCATCAGACTCGGCAAGCCCCCCGGCATTTTGCTTGATTGGCGAGAGCACCCTGATCGACTCACCCACAATGATCAACGCTACCGACGGGAAGCCTTCACTCATTGCCGCGCCTGGGCGGCCACTCAACCGCAAAGCGGACTCGGCCTGGCTGAAGGACGATCGGTTTGGCTGTGTGGCTCAGGCCGCAATGCCCGTCACTGGTACGATGCCTTGACGCAATACGGCACGACAGTCAATGGATTTGTCGACATCAGTCGGCACGGCCCGCACCGTTCAAAACGTGGCAAACCGGTGATCAGCTATGAGCAACTGCCTGAACAACGAGGTGAAGCACTGGTGATCTGCGCCCTATCCCAACCAGGCGCTCGTACCGCCTTTGTCCAGTACTGTCATGATCAGCAATGGCAAGACTTGCACGACTACATACTTGGCGCCTGATCATCCAGGCACCGACTCTCAGAACAGATTGGTCAACGCCACACCCAGACCTAGCCGCTGTTGGTAGTGGTTGTAGTCGATCAGAGAGTCACCGTAACCATTGAAATACTGAACAAAGCCGCGGAATTTGGCAAACAGGGGAAAGGTCCAGCCGATTTTAACGGCGCCTTTGCCGGTGTCGGTATTGCCACGCACGTTGATAGCATATTCATTCTTGCTGTCGCGCCAGGACAAACCTATCTCGCCATGACCCATGAAATCGAGAATATCCGGATTATCATCGCCCTCGGCATCTTCCGGGTTCTCTTTGGCATCTTCAGGTATTCGGTACCAGGGACGAATACTGGCAACAAAGCGGCCGCGCTCGTAAATCAGAGTTGTGTACACACGGTTCCAACTGCGCGACAGGCCTTGTACCTGACCATTGGATTGATGCTCCAGCCCCAGCACCAACGCTGTATTGCCACCAAAGGGGCCCCATAGCAGGGGCACCATATAAAAGATTTCTGGTGCGTAATTGGTTTCGCGAAAAGGGCTCGACAGATCACTGGAGTACAACTGCCACCAGGCTTCCAGTGTGATAGCCAGTGACAAGGCATCATCCTTGAGCAGCATATCTTTCTCATTCAGCTGGCTCTTCAGACTGATCTGAAACTTCACCTCTACCGGCAGCAGACCTTCACGCAGCGGTACATCGTTCTGACTGTATACCTGCTCGTTGATGTTGCTGGAATAACTCATCGGCAGAATGAAATTATGCTTGTGAGCTGTCAATACGTAAGGGTTGAAGGCTGAAGCGCGCTCTTCCTTGACCCGCTCGGTTACCGCACCGATTCCTTGCCCGGTTTTCGGCACCGGCTCTGCGGTGTCACTGTCTTCTGCCTGTCTTTCGGCAATGCTCATGCTGTCGCGAATGGACTTGCGCTCACTGAGGCTTAACGCCTTGGATTCACCGGCATCTGGCAGGTCCCGGCGCTGGTCCTGCACATCTGGAATGCTCGCGCAGCCACCCAGCAACAAAGTGAGCAGGGCAATAACGAGGAGATGGCGATGGACTGGGGGCATGTGGTGGTTCACTGAAAACTTCTGGTAAAAACAAGGACGCAGCAGGTTACCGTGAATTGCCTGTTATATGCACACCTGACAAAAACGAATGGTTGCCTCGTTTACAATGCAGCGCACCTCACACCTTTCAAATGCGAGCTGACTCTTCATCATATTCATGCCTTTTCCCTCTGCATATAATCAGCCAGCCACCGCCCTCATTCGGCATATCATCGGTATCGCGCTGGCGCTCAGTCTGTTCCTGATACTGCTGTTGCTTGTCACGCAGGTTCCGGCCATATCAGAATGGGACAGCAGGCTCAGCCAGTGGTCACAGCAATTGCGCGGCCCTGCCATCGACCGGATCATGCTCTCAGTGACTCTGATGGGCGACACCTTGCCGGCAACCTTGCTTGTCGGCGTGGTCGTCATCAGCCTGCTCTGGGTTCGACGCTGGTGGCTCGGCGTACACCTTGCCTGCGTCGGACTCAGCACGGCACTGAGCGTGTCGATCATCAAGACATTGATCGGGCGAGTTCGCCCTGTTATCGTTGATGGTGGCCTGCATTCATTCAGCTTCCCCAGTGGTCACGCGACCACAGCGGCATTGGTTACCGGCCTGTTGGCTTTATTGCTGGCCTACCGTCAGACTGCTACCACCCGGTATGTCATCTATGCGGTAGCGACACTGATGGCCTGTCTGATTGCCTATTCCAGAGTTCATCTACTCGCCCACTGGCCCACTGATGTGATTGCAGGTCTGGCGCTCGGCTACGCGCTGGTCATGGCATTTGGCTGGCAGCTGCATGTCGGCCCCGAACTGAACTATCGTTATCAGTGGCCGTTGCTCGGAACAAGTGCGCTACTCATGCTGATCTACGTTGCACTGAATTTCAGCGCCCAGGCGCAGCGTTATGGCCTTGGTTGAAGTCTTCGTCCTGCGACACTAGCTCAGCGCCTGAGCAGAATGACGTCGAGTCAGCGTCCACATCGAGACAATGCCAACAAACGGCCCGATCGATAGCAGACAGAACAGAGCGGGCCATCCCAACCAGGCAGCCACCAGCGGCGTAAGCTGCACGGTCACAATCGTCAATGCAAAGCCCAGGGCCGTCTGCAAAGACATCAGACTGCCAGTCAGCTCGGGCAGGGAATAGTCAGCAATCAATGCCGAGAACTGGGCCGAGTCCGGAATGATGCTCAACCCCCAGATCAGAAATACCGCAGCGACCAGCAAAGGAGGGCCACCGAACACGGCTGCGGCCAATAAGGCCGATGCGCCACTGGCGGCCATGGCGAGTATCGTCAACTCTGCCTTGCCCAGTCGATCGGCGACGCGACCTGCGAACGGACATAAAAGTGCACCGACGCCGATAGCGAGAAAGGCGGTCAGTTTTGACCATTCCATCGCCTGTTCAGGATCCATCTGCATGGCATAGGATGCCGCAGCCGCAGGAGCCACCCACGCCCAGAAGGCATATAGCTCCCACACATGACCAAGGTAGCCCAGAAAAGCCCGACGCATGCGGATATCGGTCCAGGCGATGCTGAACACACCGGGGTTTATACGCCCCTGAACCGCATGATAGGGACCCAGCTTCGTCTGCATGACCAGGACGGCGGCCAGCAATGACATACCTGAGGCCACCAGCGTGGTCTGTTGCCAGTCAGAACCGCCCAGCCAGGACAGTAGATGCGGTGTTGCGGAACCCAGCGTCAAACCGCCGACCAGCAGCCCGACCAACCAGCCTCGATCCTGCTTGCCCCAACCCACCATGATCTTCATGCCAACCGGATAAACACCGGCCAGACAGAAGCCAATGAAAACCCTGAGGGCAACACTGAGGTAACTTCCCGGTGGGATCAGTACAACCAGGGCATTGGCCACGGCGGCCATCACCGCAGCACAGGCAAAGACTCGGCGCGGATCATAACGATCGGCAATACCGAGCATGGCAACAAACAGCGCGCCAAAAACAAATCCTGCCGACACGCCAGATACCAGCATGGCCGATCTGAAGGCACTGACTACTACATCGCCCTGCTGATCTGCCAGTGTGGCCGATGAAATGAACCACAGAGTCATCGCGGCAATCTCTGCCAGCACCAGCAAAGTAATCGAACGTGCTTTCATGTAAGCGTTACGCCTTTAAACAACTCCACCAAGGAGCCAAAAAGCGCCTCCTCACCACCCAATCCCCGCAAATACAAACACTTACCGGGGTCAGACCCTCTGCGTCATGCAGCCCCTTAAACGGCCCTTTCTACGTATGAAAAGACCTGTTTAAGAGGCTATATGCCTTCTTTTGATGGCGTAATTTCTATAAGTTCAATCACTTACAGGGGTCCGACCCGGGGGTTCCGGGGGTTACTTGCGCTTGCGGTTGGCGATGTGGATTGCACGGCCATCGGCGCTGAGGGCTGCTTCGTGCATGGCCTCGGACAACGTTGGATGTGCATGGATGGTATGAGCAATATCTTCCACCGTGGCTTCGAATTCCATCGCCAGTACTGATTGGGCCAGCAGCTCTGATGCGCTAGGTCCGATCAGGTGGGCACCCAGAATGCGGTCATTGCTTACATCACGAATGATCTTGACCAATCCGGTGGTATCGCCTTTGGCTTTCGCCCGGCCACTGGCTGCAAATGGAAAGCTGCCGACCTGGTAGTCAATACCTTCGCTTTTCACCTGCTCTTCTGTCTTGCCAACCCAAGCCACTTCCGGGTGGGTGTAGATAACGTTTGGCATGACGTCGTAGTTCACTGATGACTGCTCGCCAGCGATACGCTCTGCAACCATGACACCTTCTTCCGAGCCTTTGTGCGCCAGCATTGGCCCACGTACCACGTCACCGATGGCGTAGACGTGCGGCACATTGGTTTCGCAATACTCATTGACATGGAACAGGCCACGCTCGTCTTGCTGCACGTCGGCCTCTGAGGCACAAACGTTGTCAGTGAAGGCACGTCGTCCAACTGCCACGATCAACTTGTCGAAAGTCTTTTCGTGCTCGCCTTCAGCGTCCTGGTAGCTAACGACAACCTTGCCTTTCTTGACCTTGCTGCCCATAACCCGAGTGCTGAGCAAAATTTCCAGGCCCTGCTTTTCGAAAGCACGTTTGGCTTCGCGAGCTACAGCACTATCAACCATCGGCAGGAATGTATCTTGCGCTTCGAGCAGTACCACTTCGGTACCCATACGACGCCAGACACTACCCAGCTCAAGGCCAATGACGCCAGCACCAATGACACAGACGCTACCCGGAACAGATTCCCAGTCCAGCGCACCGGCTGAATCGACAACGATATCGCCTTCCAGCGGTGTGGCAGACAATGCAATGGGAACAGAACCGGTCGCAATGATCACGTTACCGGCGTCCACAACGGATTCTGATCCGTCCTGGGCTGTTATCTTGACTTTTCTGTCAGCCAGTAACTGACCTTCGCCTTGCAACCAATCAATGCCATTCGATTTGAATAGCATGGCAATACCGCCAGTCAGCTCAGAAACGATCTTGTCCTTGCGGCTGATCATCTTGGGAACGTCAACGGATACCTTGCCGACATTAATGCCGAGGTCCGCAAAATTGTTGCACGCGTTTTCGTAAAGTTCGGTGCTTTCCAGCAATGCTTTCGATGGAATGCAACCAACATTCAGACAGGTTCCACCCAAAGCCGGCTTATCCTGCTTGTTGATCCATTTTTCGACGCACGCCGTCTTCAGCCCCAATTGTGCTGCGCGGATGGCAGCTACATAACCGGCGGGGCCACCACCAATTACAACTACGTCATAGACATCGGCCATGGTGAATCCTGTTGTTGCTTGAAGAAACAGACTGCTTAGTATATCGCGGACAGTCCATCTCTGACTTTAATACGAGAACTTGTGTTGGTTCGAATAAAGACGAACACTTTTACTCCGTCAAGCAGAGAAACTAGTAGTGATAAGCCCCGAGTTCGCTCCAAATGCCCTTGATAGTGGAGTAATACCGTCGCCCCTGTTCACGTAACGCATCCGCACCGAAATGCACACAGGAGACCTGGCCACAAGGATATTGGGGCGGAGTCAGATCATCATTATTGATGATTCCGGAATAACTGATGTAACTCCTGACAGAACGATGCGCCGCATCCACCTTTTGCTTGCTCGAGCTGAACACCGAGAACCGGCCTCGCTCATCATCACCCTTGCTCTGTGTTGCCACCATGAATGGAATAGCGGCACTGTCACCGCGAGCAGAACTACCACGCGAATCCTGCCGAGCTTCCCGGCGTAATCGCTTGCTCAGCTTCAGCAGATTATCTGCATAGGTACGCGCACAATCCGGGTTGTTGGAATCTGCACCACCCTGGTGCCAGAGAATGCCGCGCAACACACCGCCGGTCTCGCGCAGTGTCATGTTAAGACGTGTCAGCGCCCGATCAGCAAGCAAGGTCCCGCCCAGGAACTTGTCACTGGACTTCGACGCATTCCAGGCAAGATTGCCATTGGCATTGGCACAGAAGCCCGTCGCCCCCCACGCTGCAGGCACCAGATAGATTTCTGCGGTTGTCATGCGCAGCGCCTGCTTGGCGAAGGTCAAACCCAGCCCGACAAAGGTAGCCCCCTTGCCGTTCACCTCGATGTAACGCGGCTCATGCAAGGCGTCTTCTGCAATGACAAGCTTTGGCTCGCGCACATTGGTGCTTTCATTCGTGAACGAACTATCACTGGAGAAGATGTTGTCATTGTTCGGCTGTACGTTCAGCTGGCGTATTCGTTCCACCCTCTCATCCCTGCCACCCTGGTAACTCTCGCGACTATCAACTTCGCTATAGCCCTCCATATTGCTCTGACCAATCAGCAGATAAACGTCAGGGGCAGGAGTCGGGGTTATATCGATGGTTAATGGCGTGGTGGTTTTTGACACACCATCGTCAGCAACGATCTGAAAATAACGCTCATGAATCAGCAACGGCGCAACCGTTACATCCAGAGTCAGGGATAACACAGAACCGGATTCACTGGGTGCCAGCGTCTCCTTGGAGAACGTGTGGTGCATGCCGAGCATGTCCCTGTTGGATGACACCAGCGACAGTGTTACTGCACGCTTTTGAGTGCCTCGACTCAGAGTGATGCCGACCGACACGCCCTTTGCATCACCTTCAATGAGTGTCACTCTATTGCGGTTTGAATAAAGCGTCAATTTCCCATCGTCAGTGCCACCACCCGTCGTGCCACCACCCGTCGTGCCACCACCCGTCGTGCCACCACCCGTCGTGCCACCACCCGTCGTGCCACCACCCGTCGTATCACCACCGCTTACAGGCTCGCCCTGGCTGGTGGTGCCGTTCTTACCGGACAGAACAACCATCATGGCGGGACCTTCATTGCCAGAACGATCAAGGGCGCTGACACGGTAGGTGTAGCTTTGTCCCGGCGCCAGGGAAGGCTCGTAAAGACTACGGGCATCTTTTATTCCCAGAAATTCGCCATCACGAAATACCCGATAACCGACCACGATGACGTTATCAGTTGCTTTGTTCCAGAGCACCTCTCCAGCAGTTGGGGAGTAACGGACGGCGCGAAGACTACCGGGTGAGCTGGGTGGCTCATCATCTGCCACTGCAATCCCCGGCAAACAGAACCAGGAGACTAGTGAGACGAGTAATAACAGTGTCTTGAACATGATCTACCTAACTCCATCGCGCGGCTTTGGACATCGCGACATACGCAGGCAGGCCTGTGGCGCACAAATTCACCCATTGGTGGATGGCGTTTGCTCCTTCAGACAACACCCAGCATACGACTCTGACTCGAGTAACCAGCAAACTAGCCGGTCTCAGATGACGAATGATTCGCGCGCTGCCTATTTGTGACGGTCTGATTGGAAATCGGCAACGCTAACGTTTTGGTAAGCAAAAAATTAGCCTAACGCACATCACATTGCAAGCACCCAAATAGCTAGTGGGTATTCACAGAGAGGCAGAGCAAGGGGGAGTCGAGGCTACAGCTTGTAGCCGACGGTACTTCGCATTCACAACGCTCCAGGCCTTGAAGCCTGGAGCGTTGGAGCAGTACAAGTAATGTATATCTGTACAGTCTTACAGATCGAAAACGATGCGGGCAGGATCTTCAACCAATTCCTTGATGGTCTTGAGAAAGCCAACAGCGCCCTTGCCATCCACGATGCGATGATCGTAGCTCAGAGCCACATACATCATCGGACGGATAACAACTTCACCGTTGATGGCAACAGGTCGATCCTGTGTTGCATGCATACCCAGAATCGCACTCTGTGGTGGGTTGAGGATAGGCGTGGACAGCAATGAGCCAAATACACCACCGTTGGAAACCGTGAAAGTACCACCGGTCATTTCATCCAGAGACAGCTTTCCATCACGGGCTTTTTCAGCATACAGACCAATGGTCTTCTCAACATCAGCCAATGACATGTGCTCGGTATTGCGCAATACCGGTACCACCAGACCACGCTCAGACGAAACAGCTACACCGATATCGCAATAACCGTGATAAACCACTTCATCACCATCGATCGAAGCATTGATATCCGGATAGCGCTTCAGAGCTTCTGTTGAGGCTTTCAGGAAGATTGACATGAAACCCAGCTTGACGCCATGCGACTTCTCGAACCGATCCTTGTACTGATTACGCAACGCAATAAACGCACTCATGTCTATTTCGTTGAACGTTGTCAGCATCGCTGTGTTCTGACTGGCAGACAACAGACGCTCGGCGATTCTTGCTCGCAGTCGAGACATAGGCACACGCTTTTCAACGCGTTCGCCATCAGCCACGATAGGCAGAGCCGTTGTCGAAGCTGCTGCAGGTTTGGCCGCCGGTGCAGCTGCTGCAGGCTTGGCCTTGGCCAACTCTGCTACATGTTGCTCGACATCGCCTTTTGTCAGGCGACCGTTCTTGCCAGAACCTTTGACATCAGAAGCTTGCAAGCCAGCAGCCGTCAGCGCCTTGCGTACAGCAGGACTGGTTTGACCAGCGCCGCCAGCCTCACTTTCAGTTGCTGGCGCTTCAGCCGCTTCATCAGGCTTTGAGGCCGCCGGAGCAGCGCCTCCGGCCGGAGCCGCTTCAATGGAGCCGATTAACTGATGCGCTGACACGGTTGTGCCCTCGCCTTCGATAATCTTGCCAAGCACACCATCTTCGGAGGCAGGCACTTCCATGACGACCTTGTCGGTTTCGATATCGACAAGTACTTCGTCGCGGCGAACCGGATCGCCCTCCTTCTTATGCCACGTCACGATCAACGCGTCTGCGATTGACTCAGGCAATGTTGGCACTTTGATTTCGGAAGTCATGGGCGACGGTCCTTTCTCATCGGGTTGTATTAGGTTAAGTGTAGATTAATGGGACTGACTGTTGGGGATCAACCCCAAACCTTCTTCAACCAGTCGCTTCTGTTCGATCAGATGCTGACTCATATAACCACTGGCTGGAGAGGCTGATGGTGCTCGACCGGCAAATTCGACTTCACTGACGGACTTGGGCAAGACCCGTTCTATACGATGTCGATTCGAACGCCAGGCACCCTGGTTGCGTGGCTCTTCCTGACACCAGACAAAGGATTTGGCCTTCGGGTACTGCTTGATGACGCTTTTCATTTCGTCATACGGGAAAGGATATAGCTGTTCCAGTCGGACCAGAGCAACATTTGACATCTCATTCTCGCGACGCTTTTCCAATAGATCGTAGTACACCTTGCCGCTGCAGAAGACCAGACGATCCACGGCCTTCGCATCCAACTCATCGATTTCTGGAATAACAGGCTGAAAACTTCCTTCTGCCAGATCTTCCAGTGTCGATGTCGCCAGACGATGACGCAGAAGACTCTTTGGTGTCATGACGATCAGCGGACGACGCATATCGCGGATCATCTGACGACGCAGCATGTGATAAGCCTGCGCTGGTGTGCTCGGAACAACGACCTGCATATTATCTTCAGCACACATCTGCAGAAAACGTTCCAGACGAGCTGAAGAATGCTCAGGTCCTTGCCCTTCGTAACCATGTGGCAACAGCAGCGTCAGTCCGCACAACCGTCCCCACTTGGTTTCACCAGAGCTGATGAACTGATCGATAAGCACCTGAGCACCGTTGGCGAAATCACCAAACTGCGCCTCCCAGATGACCAGTGTGTTTGGATCGGCAGTGGCATAACCGTATTCAAAGCCCAGTACGGCCTCTTCCGAGAGCACTGAGTCGATGACCAGGAAGTTGGCCTTGTCAGTTATTTCACGTAGCGGTACATAAGCACCCAGAGTGGCCTGGTTGTGTAACACCGCATGTCGATGCGCAAACGTGCCACGTCCGCAATCCTGTCCGGAGAGACGTACGGAGTAACCTTCATCGAGCAAGGTTGCATAGGCCATGGTCTCGCCGTAGCCCCAATCCAGTGGCAGTGCACCGGCTGTCATCTTGCGACGATCTTCAACGATCTTCTTGACCCGTGAGTGCAGTACAAGACCGTCAGGCAGTGTTGTCAAGCTGGTCGCCAGGGCCTGCAATTTAGCCAATGGCACTTTGGATTCGTAATCCATCTTCCAGTCCGTACCACCGAACCTTGACCAGTCAACTGCCGTCTCCGGAGCTTCATCGAGACCTTCCATTACGCCCGGAGCTACATTCTTGCCATCGTCAAGCGCCTGTCGATAATCCTCGACCATGCGATCGGCATCAGAAGAAGTAACGACACCGGCTTCTGCCAGATGTTCTGCGTACAGAGCACGTGTTGTGGCAAGAGCTTTGATGGATTTGTACATGATGGGCTGAGTCACCGAAGGCTCATCCGTCTCATTGTGGCCATGCCTGCGGTAACAGACCATATCGATAACCACATCCTTGCTGAACGCCATACGGAAATCAAATGCCAGCTGAGTGACGAAGAAAACCGCTTCCGGATCATCACCGTTGACATGGAAAATTGGCGCATTGATCATCTTCGCCACATCGGTGGCATACAAAGTAGAGCGCGCATCAGCAACGTTACTGGTAGTAAAGCCGATCTGGTTGTTGATGATGATATGCACGGTGCCCTTGGTCGAGAAGCCGCGCGAATCCGCCATGTTGAAAGTTTCCATCACCACGCCCTGTCCAGCGAAGGCGGCATCACCATGGATCGCAATAGGAATGACCTGCTCGCCATTCTTGTCGCCGTAGCGATCCTGACGTGAGCGTACCGAACCTTCCACAACCGGAGAGACGATTTCCAGGTGCGATGGATTGAATGCCAGCGACAAGTGCATATGGCCATGCGGTGTCTTGATATCAGAGCTGAAGCCCTGATGATATTTCACATCACCCGATGACAGACTTTCCTTGCGCTTGCCTTCAAATTCCTGAAACAGATCAGCCGGGTTCTTACCCAGAATATTGACCAGAACGTTCAGACGGCCACGATGCGCCATGCCGATGACCATGTCCTTGACGCCAGCAGAGCCTGCCCGTCGCAACAACTCACTCATCACCACTATCAGGCTTTCACCGCCTTCCAGTGAGAAACGTTTCTGCCCGACATAGCGCGAACCCAGATGCCGCTCCATGCTCTCGGCAGCCGTGACACGTTGCAGGATCCATTCTCTGGTTTCCGGGTTCAGTGCCGGCGAGGAGGCGACGCTTTCGATCCGATGCGTCAGCCAGTCTTTCTGAGGGGTGTAATCGATGTACATGAACTCATAACCGATCGCACCGCAATAACACTTTTCCAGGTGGGCAATGATGTCGCGCAGTGGCGCCTGATCGATACCTTCCAGCGATGGAGTCTTGAAGACCGTATCAAGATCAGACTCGGACAGACCGTTCTCGTGCAAGCGTACTTCGCGCACCTTGGCCGGCACAAATTGCTTCAGTGGATCCGTCTTGGCAAGCTGGTGGCCCCGCACACGGTAGGCATTGATGAGCTGCGTGACATAAATCTGTTTGAGCTCTGCCGCACCACCAGCAGCATTGGCGGTACCACTGGCACTGCCACGCGCTGCCGAGTTACCCGTCAACTGCCTGAATTGCTCACGCACTTCTGAGTGCGCTACTTCCCGAGCATTTTCCGCCACCATGGGTAACTTGGCGAAGAAATCACGCCAGGTTTCATCCACCGAGTTGGGATCGCTAAGATATTGTTCGTACTGATGCTCTAACCAGGGGGAGTTAGCTCCGCCGAGCATGGAATTATCCCACTGCTCCTGCATGGAAAGACTGGCTTCGAGAGATTTGGATGGTGCGCTCATGAAATGCGTCCTGACCGTGACGTGACAGGTTTGTCCGTCAACATAAGTGTTGGCAGTGTGGTCGAATGGCGAGCGGAACGCCAACCCTGGGGGCGTGTTAGCGTATTTATCCGCATGAACTGATGTAATAAATTTCCTGTTCGGATGTCATTAACAGCATCGGCTAGGCGGGCAAATGAGCCGCAATGTTATCAATAACAATTTTTGTAAATTCATCGGTGTTGAGTTTACCGCCCAAATCACGTGTGCTGTGGCCATTTTCGATACATCCCAGCAGACTTAATCGTAGGGCGTGCCCCAGATCGTATCGATTGACGTGATCCAGGAGCATCCCGAACGCCAACAATACAGCGGCAGGGTTTGCCAGATTTTTACCCGCAATGTCCGGAGCCGTTCCCCCGGCAGGATCAAACATGGCGATATCAACGTCGTTATTGTCGTCAAACGAATAGTTGCCACTGGCGCCGGTACCCAGGCTACCGACCAGACCTGATGCCATATCCGAGAGGAAATCCCCGTACTCGTTGAGTACCAGCACGACTTCGTAAGAGGAAGGATCAAGAATGATCTTGGCCAGTAACGCATCAAACAGCTCGACGTTATGTTGTACATCCTCATACTGCTCGTGGACTTTCGTCACCACCGATTCGAACAGGCCATCTGTAACCCTTTGAATCGTGTGTTTCGATGAGCTGGTCACCGAGTAGTGGCTGTCGCCGTAAGTCATTCCCTTGCTACGAGCCAGTTCGAAGGCAAACTTGGCCGCCTGCTCACAGGGTTTGCGTTCCACCATGCGCAGTGAGACGGCTGCATCCTTGCCAATCAGCTGGCCCGGATCATCATAGGTACCGCCGGTAGCGATACGCACGATGTGAAGATTGACGTCTTCCTTGAAATTGGTATGAATGCCCTTGATGGAAATGGCAGGGCGGTAGATGACACTGAAATCACAACGACGCCGAATCAAGGCATTCGGGCTGACCTTGTTGGTAACTGTCGGATATTTGACGGCCAACTTCGTCCGCCGCATCGACTCTTCAGCCTCATCGATGACTGCATCTCCGCGAGCTTCACGATTGGCCAACGACCAGTCAATCTGCTGAAATTGGAAATCAACGGGTAAAGCATCAGCAACAGCGTGTATCGACTCCGCCAACTCAGGACCGATTCCATCGCCAAGCAGCTCTGTTATCTGGATGGGGCCCGTGTCAGTCTTCTTCATCATCTTCACTACCATCCTCTACATAGATATCCGGGTCTTCATCAGCGTTGAATCTGGCCGGATTCGCCCAGTATTGGGAATTGAGCCAATCTGGCGACTGCTTGTATTCGCTCAGACAATACTCAAATAAACGTACCGATCGCTGATCGGCCAAGTGCAACTTGCGGAATCCGAAAGCGAAAAACGCTGTGTCTGCAGGTTCCTCTGATTCGATGCTAACCACAAGTCTTGCAGGAAAACGGCGTACGGCCTTGCCCAACTCGACCGCCAGCTCATCTTCCTTGAGTTGAGTGCCGTTATCATCCAACTGCAGAAGAGCGACCGCAGCACCTTCCAATGTGGCCTCTTCGGCGGCGTCCAGAGCTGCATGACAGTCTGTCAATGTTTCAAAATGAATGACCGGCGGGGCATCTTCCGATAAAGTTTTCAGCACCTGCCCTACTTGCCCAGTGCCACCAATGATGGTGACAGAGGCGGGTCCCGAGGACAGCAGGTGTTGCACGAGTTGATGTTGAAAATTACTCGTCGATCCTTCAATGGCACTCACGGCATACTCCGAAAACGGTTGTTCATCGGTGAGAGATCAGACATATATCAATCGTGCGTGGCTGCAAAGGCCGCTGCTTGCTCAACAGTTGCTTCTGTCTGATGTTGTGCTTTCCACTCACTATAAGACATGCCGTAAACACGTTCGCGTGCATCCTCGTATTCAAGGGTAATGTCCTGCTCTGCTGCGGCCGCTACATAATATTTGGATAGGCAATTACGGCAAAAACCAGCCAGATTCATGAGATCGATATTCTGGACATCGGTGCGTTGCTGTAAATGCGCAACCAGAGTCCGAAAAGCAGCAGCTTCCAGCTCAACCTGCTTCTGCTCATCCAGTGATTTAATGGTCGTCATTCGTAATGCATCCTCTTGAGTCCGAGTCTAGTATAAAGGTGATAGTGATGACTGCAATCAAAGCATTGAAACCATGACGGGAAATCCCCTACTCGATCTGCTCGTTCTGGCCCTGCCTGCGGCTCTGGCTGCACTGTGGTGGACCGGATCTGGCGCGCACGAACGAGCCGTCGAGCACGCTCGACAAGCTTGCCAGAACCGGCAGCTGCAATTTCTTGATCAAACGGTGGCGCTGGTGCGCATGCGTCCGGCCAGATCCCCGACCGGTAGCAGCTGTCTGAAACGGGAATTTCGCTTCGAATTCACCGGTGAAGGCGAGTTCCGTGACGAGGGAAACATCACCATGCTCGGCCACAATCTGAGCAATGTCTACTTCCCCTATATGAGAGATGAGGCCGGCAACCGCATCTACACGCATTGAACGCTCTCGATTACGCTAAAATGAAGAATAATTTCACCCAACCCAGGTAACCGAATGTCTGACTGTCCTTGCGGCTCCACCCGCGCATTCTCAGAGTGCTGTGAGCCCATCATCAACGGCGATGTAAAAGCTGATCGCGCCGAAGCCCTGATCCGTGCCCGCTATACGGCTCACACCACTGGCGCCATGGATTTCATCCTGGCTACCCATCACCCCTCTACGCGCTCTGATATCGACGAAACTGCCACCGCCCGATGGGCACGTGAATCGCAGTGGCTCGGACTCGAGATTTTGTCAGTCGAAGGCGGCGAAGCCACCGACACCAGTGCCCGAATCGAATTCATTGCTCGCTACAGAGATGCAGCGCGCCGCCGCCACACACATCATGAACGCGGTGTTTTTGAAAAATATCACGGTCAATGGTACTTTCGAGATGCCGAAGTACCCGATGTGAACCAATTCAGGCGTAATGCCCCTAAACAGGGCAGGAATGAAGTTTGCGCTTGCGGCAGCGGTAAAAAATACAAGAAGTGCTGCTCAACAGCATAAAACACCAATAACACTGAGGGTCCAGCATGGAAAAGCCGTGGTTACAATCATATCCACCAGGCGTACCGGAAGATATCGATACCCATGCTTACGCCTCAGTGGTGGATATATTTACTGAGTCAACCCAGCGATTCGCCGAACGACCGGCGTTTCAGAATATGGGCAAGAGCATCACCTACCAGGAGCTGGATCAGCTGACACAGCAGTTCGCCTCCTGGTGCCAGCACGAGGCCGGATTGCAGAAGGGCGACCGCATCGCCATCATGATGCCCAATCTTCTGCAATACCCGGTCATCGTGTTTGGTGCATTGCGTGCCGGACTCGTGGTCGTCAATACCAACCCTTTGTATACCGAGCGCGAGCTGGAGCACCAGTTGAAGGACTCCGGCGCCAAGGCCATTGTGGTGGTTGAAGCGTTTGCTCACACTCTGGCTGAGGTCATTGACAAGACGGAGGTAAAAACCGTCGTCCTCACCCGTTTTGGAGACATGCTGGGCTTTCCCAAGTCGTTATTGGTGAATTTCGTCATCAAGTATGTCAAGAAGATGGTGCCGCCCTTCTCCCTGCCCGGCGCCCACCATATGAAGGACGTTCTGGCCAAAGGCGCCAGCCTGCCGCCGGCTGTTGCCGAGCTAGAGCAGGATGACCTGGCCTTTCTGCAGTACACCGGTGGTACCACAGGCGTTGCCAAGGGTGCCATGCTGACGCACCGGAACATGGTGTGCAACATTCAGCAAGCCTGGACCTGGATCAATGCCATCAAACAGAAGGAAGGTCACGAGGTCATTATCACAGCCTTGCCGCTGTACCATATCTTCGCACTGACAGCCAATTGCCTCACTTACATGAAGATGGGCGCCCTGAACTTGCTCATCACCAATCCACGCGATATGCCTGGCTTTGTCAAAGAGCTTGGCAAACATCCATTCACGGCCATTACGGGTGTCAATACGCTCTTCAATGCCCTGATGAATACTCCGGGCTTTGACAAGATCGACTTCTCGCATCTCAAACTCACCCTCGGTGGCGGCATGGCCGTACAGAAGTCCGTTGCCGATCGCTGGAAGGAAATAACCGGCATCACACTGATTGAGGCCTATGGCCTGACTGAAACCAGTCCGGCTGCCTGCATCAACCCGATGGACCTGGAAGAATACAACGACTCCATCGGCCTGCCCTTGTCATCCACCGAAGCCTCGATTCGCGACACTGACAACAAGGAAGTACCCATGGGAGAAACCGGGGAGCTGTGCATTCGTGGCCCGCAGGTCATGAAAGGCTACTGGCAGAGACCTAAAGAAACCGCCGAGGCAGTTGATAGCGAAGGTTGGCTACATACCGGTGATGTTGCGATCATGAATGAAAAAGGTTTTTTCAAGATCGTCGACCGACTGAAAGACATGATTCTGGTCTCCGGCTTCAACGTCTATCCCAACGAGATCGAAGCGGTACTTTCCGCACATCCCGGCATTCTGGAAGTGGGCGCTATCGGCATCCCGGACGAACACTCCGGCGAAATAGTCAAAGTCGTTATCGTCAGAAAGGATCCTGCCCTTACAGAAGCTGACATCAAGGCTTACTGCAAAGAAGAGCTGACTGGCTACAAACGTCCCAAAGTCATCCAGTTCGTTGATGATCTGCCCAAGACCAATGTGGGCAAGATTCTACGGCGAGAACTGCGAGAGCTGTAAACCGGCACTGACACACTGAGGGTTCAGCGAAGCCCTCAGTGCTTGGATTCTGGAGTTAATTGTTTCACGAACCCTTAGTCAGGGTGGCGCACAACGTCCATTGCCGCCCCTGGCTTGCTCAGAATGTCAGCCGAATAGACACGTCTATCGCGCTGATCACGCATCTCGTAAAAACGCGTCAGTGTTTCGGTGACCACCGGAAAAGCCAGCTCGTCCCAGGGAATTTCTGACTCATCGAAAAGGCCCACTTCGAGGGTCTCTTCATTGGCCTCCGCAAATCCATCACGCAGACGCCCGTAGAACATCAGATACACCTGGCTGATGCGCGGCAGATTGTAGACAGCAAACAGGCGCAGATCATCGCATTGTGCCGTGGCCTCTTCATAAGCTTCACGCGCCGCCCCTTCCAGGGTGCTCTCCTCGTTTTCCATAAAACCTGCCGGCAGAGTCCAGTAGCCCAGCTGCGGCTCGATCGCCCGTTTGCACAACAGCACTTTGCCACGCCATTCCAGCAAGCAACCGACGACATTTTTCGGATTCTCGTAATGGATATGATCGCAGCCCGTGCAAACCTTGCGCTGACGGTTATCACCTTCGGGTATCTGTAGTACTACCGGTTGCCCGCAGAGCATGCAAAATCCATCACTCATGGGAATCACTGTCCGATGCGAACATCTCCCGGGCAGCCTCTGGCATGGGGGTCGACTTACCGGCCTTGATGTCCACCCACACTACTTTGGAGCTTGCGCGCGTGTACAGCACATCCCCCACAGCCAGCGTGTAGGTGCTGATAAAAGAGCTTCGGCCTGGCGAATGAGCCCCCATTCGAATCGTCACATGCGCGGGGTAGACAACCGGCTTGAGGTATTCGGCATGGTTGTCGACAATCAGAATGCTCTTGTCCTTACTACTCAGCGAGCCAAAGCCGCTCTGTTCGTACCACTCAAGCCGCGTCTGTTCGAAGTAGCGAAAGTAGACAGTATTGTTGACATGACCCAGGGCATCCATATCACCCCAGCGTATCGGGAAATCACACTGGTAAAGCAGCTTGCCTTCAGGCAATACAGAGGGACGTTCAGAAGCGCTGACAGACATGAAAGACCCGATTGATCTGATGGTCGTGCAGTTTACTGGAAATAAGACGTCCGAATCAGTGCTGAGCGCCACCCAACAGTGGGAAGTGGCCATCGAGCGTGGATATCTGCTGCTCACTGCCTGTCACATCCGGCACATTGCATAAGGCCAGAGCATATTCGAACGGCATCGGCCTACCCAGCAAGAATCCCTGCGCCTCATCGCAACCTTCAAGGTGCAGATAGTCAAATTGCTCGGCAGATTCCACTCCTTCTGCCGAGGCCACCATACCCATGCTGTGACCCAGGGCAAGAATGGCTTTCACGGTGACTCCATCTTCATTATCGGCCAACAACTGACTGACGAAGGCGCGTCCAA
This sequence comes from Granulosicoccus antarcticus IMCC3135, assembly GCF_002215215.1. Classification (NCBI taxonomy): domain Bacteria; kingdom Pseudomonadati; phylum Pseudomonadota; class Gammaproteobacteria; order Chromatiales; family Granulosicoccaceae; genus Granulosicoccus; species Granulosicoccus antarcticus. The sequence continues at coordinate 7,553,038 of NZ_CP018632.1, forward strand.
TCTTGATCTTGTCAAACGGAAATCGCTTCAGGCTACTGAGACTGGAAAAACCGGTTCCAAAATCATCCATGGAAATACGCACACCCAGTGCTCTGATCTCCACCAGCATGCCCATAACAGCATCGGTATCCTCGATCAGCACCCCTGCATTGACTTCAAGCTCCAACCGATCCGCCGGCAGGCCTGAACGTTTGATGATGGCCCCAATTGTTGCGGGCAAATTCGGATCACGGAATTGTATGGAAGACAGATTGACGGCAATCTTGCGCCCGCCGCCCCACGCAAGCGCATCGGCGCAGGCCTGTTCCAATACCCACTCTCCCAGTCCGAAAATCATACCGGTCTCCTCGGCCAGCGGTATGAATTCGGTCGGCGATATATAGCCTCGCTCGGCATGCCGCCAGCGCAGTAATGCCTCAAAACCCAGGATTTTCTGATCCTGAATAGTGAACAAGGGCTGATAATGCAGCGCCAGTGCCCTTGTCTTGATCGCCGTACGTAAATCTTGCTCCATCAACAGGAAATCCTGCAAACCGGATGCATTTGCCAGACCCAAGTCTATTGTCGAGACTTCTGATCCTGCAACGGGACTTGCACTGAAAGGATTTATTGATCGCATGCAGAAGTTGTCGCCAGATGCCTGCCACGCCTTGACCGCAATCCAGAACAAAGTCCTTGCAGATTTCCGGAATTCTTCACTGGCACGCAGATTCTGCAAGCAACAGCTTCAGCCGGACCAAGCCTCACCTCCCAGCCTCACGTCCCGGTGTCATACCCCAGCTTCAAAGCCAATCACCACGCAACTCCCGCAAGCGCACTTCCAGAGCATCCAGCGTCACACTGTCTGCCGGCATCGGCTTACCGACTATCAGGCCGATACGGGCAAATATTCTACGTGGCAGTTTGAAGAAGGCAGGGCCGCCCTTGCGACTGAACAGACTGCCCCATAAACCCTGCAGCGCGATGGGCACAACGGGCACCGGCTGCGCCTCAAGCACACGCAGAATGCCGGGCCGCAGCGGACTCATCTGCCCGTTCTGGGTAATCTGCCCTTCCGGAAAAATGCACAGCAGCTCGCCTTGCTCCAGAGCCGCTTTCATACGCTCGAAGGCCTGCTCATAGAGCGCCTCGTCCTCACTTCGCCCGGCAATCGGTATTGCCTTGGCGGTGCGAAAGATGAAATTCAGAACCGGAATATTATAAATTTTGTAATACATCACGAAGCGCACCGGACGCTTTATACACCCACCCAGTAGCAGCGCATCCACGAAACTCACATGATTGGCCACCACGATAGCCGCACCGCTTTGCGGTATGAGATGCATGTCCTGCTTGCGTACCCGGTACAAGGTGTGGATCAACAGCCAGATCAGAAAGCGCATGAAAAACTCAGGCACCTGCCGGAATATATACAGCGCCACCACCGCATTCAGAACAGCCACCAGCAGAAACAGCTGAGCGATGGACGCCCCCATGGCCAGCACGGCCAACGCCAGCAAAGCCGACAGGACCATGAACAAGGCATTCAGGATGTTATTGCAGGCAATGGCTCTGGACAGACGATCAGGGGCGCTGGTTTTTTGAATCAAGGCATACAGAGGCACGATATAGAAGCCGCCAAACAGGCCGATCAGAAAGATATCCAGCAACACTCGCCAGGCTCCTGCGGCACCGATAAAACCCATCACGGCGAGTCCCGATCCCAAAGGCGCTGCGGGTGTGGCCCACACCAGGTCCAGACCAAACAGCGTAAGACCCATTGCGCCAAAAGGCACCAGACCGATCTCGACGCGCTCACTCGACATGCGCTCACATAGAATCGAGCCCATGGCAATACCAACGGAAAAAGTCCCCAGCAGCAGAGTAAAGACATCCACGCTACCACCCAGCACATCACGGGCATAGACCGGAAACTGGGCCAGATAGACAGCGCCCAGGAACCAGAACCAGGAAATGGCCAGAATCGACTGGAAAATGATTCTATGCTCGCTGGTGCTTCTAACCAGATTAACCGTCTCGGTCAATGGGTTGAAGCGAATGCGCAATGAGGGCGCACTAGCTGGTGCCGATGGAATTTTTCGACTGACAAAGTAGCCTGCAATGGCCACCAGCATCAAGACAATAGAGACGGGCACCACGCTACCTGTCGCTGATTTGGCAATCAACTGGGTACCGGCGATGGTGCCGAACAGAATCGCAAGAAAAGTACCCAGCTCAACCAGACCGTTGCCGCCGGTAAGCTCCGACTCGGATAGATGCTGAGGCAGGATGCCATACTTGACGGGCCCGAAAAAGGCGGACTGGGTCCCCATCAGAAACAGCACGGCCAGAAGCAGTGGCATACTGTTCAGAGTCAGCGCCACCACGCCGCAGGACATGATGCCGATTTCAGACAGTTTCGCGTAGCGGATCAATGTCGACTTTTCATACTTGTCGGCAACCTGACCAAACAGAGCCGAAAATAGAAAAAACGGCAGAATGAACAAACCTGCCGCCAGGTTGATCAGCAGACTGTCATCGCCGGAACTCGAATTGATCGAGGCAAACGCTATCAGCGCAACCAGTGCATTCTTGTAGACATTGTCATTGAAGGCGCCCAGTAGCTGGGTGACGAAATAGGGCGCAAACCGTCGTTGCCTCAGCAGCCTGAACTGACTAACCGGCGGTGTCGGTTCGGGGGTGTCCTGACTCATGTGTGCTCACGCTACAGACAGCTCGACATGAGCCATGACAGCCTACCGCAGAGTCAAGAAGCATGCCATCACCCGGGCAGCAAGTACCCGGGCTCCGTACTATTTGTGGTGCTATCTGTTATGCGGTTTCTGCCGGTGCAACTTCGGAGGCCTGCCAACCCTTTTCACCTTCGGAGGCAACGAATGCAACCAGCTGCCCTTCACTCAATGAACGATAACCTTCACCTTCGATAACTCGATAGTGAACGAAAATATCTTCACCTGACGGGCCAATGATAAATCCATAGCCTTTGGCGTTGTCAAACCACTTGACCGTTCCCGTTTGTCGTTCAGACATAACAACTCTCCTGATAGTTACAACGGCCCTGCAAGCCTTGCAGGGCGCTCTGTCAGGATTAAATTAGCATGCACACAGAGGCACATAGGGTAGCGGACAAGCCTTGCTACCCTTGTTCACATTCCTGCACTACAAAAGTTCACTGCAATGCCTTGCTGACAAGCTCAAAAACGTCTGGAGACAGGGGGCCACTATCCCTTATCCGAACCAGCTCCTGACGCATCAGGTCCCGTGCCGGACCGGCAAGCCTTTTCCAGTGCCCCAGTGGCGATACCAGCCGCGCGGCAACCTGCGGATTACGTGAATCCAGCGCAATAACCTGATCGGCCAGAAATCGATAGCCCTGACCATTGGCCGCATGAAAACCACCCGGGTTATTCAGGGCAAAACTTGCTACAAGCGAGCGCAGACGATTGGGATTTCCTGCTTCAAAGTCGGCATGTTGCAGCAACGCAGCCACATCTTCCACGATACTGGATCGACGCGATGTCGCCTGCACGGCAAACCACTTATCCATCACCAGGCGATTACCGATAGCTTTTGCATGAAAGTCATCCAGACAATCCTGACGAGCGGCACTGTCCCCATGACACAGTGCCGCCAATGCAGCAATGCGATCAGTCATGTTGTCAGCCGCCGCATACTGAGCTGCAGCCAGCGGCCCCCAGAGAGACTCCGGCAACCATGTCAATAATGCAAGTGCGGTGTTCGCAAGTTTTCTACCACTCATGGCGGCCGGATCAAGCAAGGCAACACCCGCCTGACGAGTCTCGGTGACCAACACGCAAAGCGCTTCGGCATGCTTCTCAGCCAGAGCCGTGGACACCATGGCATGGGCGGCAATCAATGCCTGATAATCCACTTGCTCAAGCGAACCTTCCAGCGTATCAATAGTGGGCAGGCTCAGCGCTTCGGCCTTGAAGGCCATGTCCAGTGAGTCATCTGCCAGAATCAGACCCCAGGCCTGCCCCAGAGACGCCAGCGTGTCAGCATTAATCCGACCCTCTTGCAGCACGCCCAGTATCAGACGCGTTGCCAATCGCTGACCCGCCTCCCAGCGGTTGAAAGTATCCGGATCGTTCGCCATCAGAAAGGCCAGCGTCTCGTCAGTCACATCGTGGACCAGCTTCACCGGTGCGCTGAAGCCACGCAGCAGCGAGACAACCGGTGCGGCATCAACGCCTTCGAAGGTGAACGTCTGGCTCGCCTCGGTCAGATCCAGCAATACCCCTCTTTGCGCATCGGTTTGCGAACTGTCCACCGCCGCTGCCAGCGCTCTGCCATTGCTCAGGGACAAGCTGTTCCCTTGTTGATCCAGCAACCCCATGACCACCGGAATGTGCAGCGGCAGCTTGTCACTCTGACCGGGTGTGTCCGGACAGGATTGCGACAAGGTCAGATGAAAACGGGCGTTCTGTGAATCGTATTCTTCACTGACACGCACCTCGGGAGTTCCGGCCGTACTGTACCAGCGACGAAACTGCGTCAGATCGACATCGGCAACCGTCTGCATGGCATCGACGAAAGCATCGCAGGTGGTCGCCGTACCATCATGGCGCTCAACGTAGACATCCATTGCCTGTCGCCATTTGACCGGTCCCAGCAAGGTATGCAGCATGCGAATCACTTCCGCGCCTTTCTCATACACCGTCAAGGTATAGAAGTTGTTGATCTCGATATAGCTGTCCGGTCTGATCGGATGCGCCATGGGTCCGCTGTCTTCAGCAAACTGACGTGCTCGTAGCAAGCGCACATCCTCAATGCGCTTGACGGTGGCGGAGTGCCGGTCACTGGAAAAGCTCTGATCACGAAAAACAGTCAGACCTTCCTTGAGACTCAGCTGGAACCAGTCGCGACAGGTAATGCGGTTGCCGGTCCAGTTATGAAAATACTCATGAGCAATAACCGCCTCAACGCCCATGTAATCGGTATCCGTAGCGCTTTGCGCATCGGCCAGCACGAAGCGGGAGTTGAATACATTCAATCCCTTGTTCTCCATGGCTCCCATGTTGAAGTCATCCACGGCCACGATCATGAAGCAATCAAGATCATACTCAAGACCATAAACCTCTTCATCCCAGCGCATGGAGGCCTTCAGCGAGCTCATGGCAAAATCACAACGATCGATGTTATGCGCCTCTACATAGATCTGCAGCAGCACCTTGCGTCCCGAGGCGGTGGTGAAGTGATCTTCGATATGAGCCAGATCGCCGGCCACCAGTGCAAACAGATAACTGGGCTTGGGATGCGGATCATGCCATTGCACCCGGTGCCGTCCACCCTCAAGCACCTCGTGCGATACCCGGTTGCCATTGGCCAGCATGACGGGACAGGTAGCCACATCAGCAGTAATGGTTACGTCAAAAACCGACAGGACATCTGGGCGATCCAGATAGTAGGTAATCTTGCGAAAACCTTCAGCTTCACACTGCGTACAGAAGTTACCACTGGAACGGTAGAGACCTTCCAGAGCCGTATTGGATTCCGGGTTGATGCAGGTGACAATGACCAGCACACAATGCTCAGGTAACTGGGCGATATGCAACTCGGTTGCGCTCAGCTGATAGTCCTCCGGAGCCAGCTTCACGCCATCCAGGCTTACCGAACGTAACTCGCAATCAGAGCCCTGCAAGGTCAGCCCGGGACCCGGCCCGTTCGATTCTTGTCCGGCCGCCGGATTGCGCGAGAGCGTCAGCTCACTGGTCACCAGTGTGGCGGTGGGGTCCAGCTCGAACTGCAAGCTCACATGATCAATCAGCCAATCGGTCGGTTGATAGTCAAGGCGATTGATGGTTACCGGGTTACGAGTGTCCACTGGGATTCCTGTCTATTGATATCGTCAGATTGTGAATCAGTCGCAACTTGTCCAGATCACAGCGAGACGGATTACTCCCTCGCTGCAAGCCGGGCTCAAGACTGCCCTGAACTTTTCCGCAAACTACAGGAAGCCTACACCAACCTTGTGACACATGACGCAGTCCGATGTACCTGGCAGGGACCTTCTGCTTCTTCCTGCAAACCTTCATCGGTGACTCAGCCGCGTTTTGCAACCATCCGGCTGCTCGTACTGCTGGCCTGTCTGGTGGTGGTTGGCTTTACCGCTCTGCACCAGCGAGTCTATAGTCGCAACTGGAATCAGACGCTGGAAGCCGTGGTCTACCCCATCAACGGTGATGATCATCTGGCCACCAACAGTTATATCCAGAATCTGAATTCGGATGACTTCGCCATCATCAACCGCTGGGGCGAGCGTGAAGCCGAGCGCTATGCACTCGCCTTACCGACCCCGTTCAAAGTAACTCTCGGCGAACAGATTTCCAACTTGCCACCCACCTTTCCCGACAAGGCCAACGCGGTGAAAGTGCTGATATGGGGTCTGCGGTTTCGTTTATGGGCATGGCGTAATACGCCCGACGATGGCGGTCTGACTCGTGTGCGCATGTTTGTGGTCTATCAAACCGGGGAGGACAACAAGGCCTTGCAGCATTCGCTGGGTATGCAGAAAGGTCTGATGGGGCTGGTCTTTGCCTACAGCCTGCACAAGCAGACAGCGCAGAACAACATCATCATTGCCCATGAGCTGCTACACACCGTGGGGGCTACGGACAAATACAACGCCTATGGTGGTCCGCTCATGGGCATCGGTTACGCCAACTCGAATCGAATCCCTTTGTACCCCCAGCGTAATGCTGAAATCATGGCAGGCAGAATTCCGACATCCTCCAGCAGCTCCTACATGGCAGAGAGTTTGCGCAGTGTCGTCATCAATACTTACACTGCCAGCGAGATTAACTGGATAGACTAAGCCGGCCTGTCTCTGAGCCGAACGCCGCCGCACCCATCATGAACGAGATACTCAGCTGGCTATCCGAGCACTCGCTATTATTGAGTGTGATCGCGACGGCTTCAGTCATCATGATGGCCGTCTCCCTGATAGCGGCCCCCTGGATCGTGTCCCGCCTGCCCAGTAATTACCTGCAGGCACGGCTCGACAGACGCCCAGAGCGTAACCTCTGGCACACGCTGAAAATGCTCAGCAGAGCCCTATTGGGGTTCGTCATCGTGTTACTCGGTCTGATCATGCTGATCACCCCGGGACCGGGCTTTATCATGCTGCTACTGGGAGTGTCGATTGCCGAGTTTCCCGGCAAGAACCGCCTGCTTGTATACCTCGCAACACGCCCCAACGTTCTTTCATCCCTGAACTGGATGCGCAAGAGACACGACAAGCCACCGTTCATTCATCCGCACGATTTTGACTGACTCCCCATTCAATCCAACTGGGTAGTGGTCACCAGCCTCATCGCCGACTACAATTTGCCTCATGTTGTGTAACTCTTGTTTATATCGTGATGAGCGTGCGCGCGCAGGCAGCTTTCTGCCAGCGCTGCTTAGCTGTGCTTTATTGCTTCTGCCGGCCTCATTGCTACCCGGTGTCGCCCATGCCGAGTCATCACGCACGCTGGAAGACGTAGAACAGCAGATACACGATACAACGGCCCGCCTGAAAGCACTGAGCGATGAAATAGCCAGTAGCAAGGCACTCAAATCCGAGCTGCAAAAAGCACTGGAAGCGGCCCAGTCCCAAGTGGGCGAACGTGAAGAACGATTGCAGGGACTGGACAAGGAGATCGCGCGCTTTGACGATAAGCTGAACTCCCTGAACACCATGATCGGGGAGGCCCGAGAAGGTGTACAGGCACGCCAGCTACAACTGTCACAGGCACTTCGCAATGCCCAGCTAATCGGCCAACAGACAGCATTGAAGATCGTTCTGCAAAATGATGACCCGGCGCTGGCCGATCGATTATCGATCTACACCGAACATGTTCTTTCGGCACAAAACGCAGCCATTCGTGAGCAGGTCAGCGTGCTGAATACCATCAGCGATGCACATGCGAACGCCTTGAAAGACCGTAACTGGCTGAATTATATAAAGAAAAAAGCATCACAACAACGCGAAAACTACGCCAGCACAGCGACCTCGAAACAAACCACGCTGGGTGAGGTGGAAGCGGGCCTGGACCAGAAAACACGTAGCGTGGCTCAGCTCAAAGCGGATCAGGCACGCCTGCAAGGCCTTATGGATGAGCTGGAAACGCTGCAAAGCACACAATCAGGCTACTTCATAGACGGTAAGGGTAAATACCCAGCACCAGTTGCCGGCGAGTTGTTCGCCCGCTTTGGCGACATCAAGTCTGTCGGCAAGCTGCGCTGGAGCGGACTGTTCATCAAGGCCAGCCAGGGTAAAGCTGTGCATGCCGTGGCCGATGGAGAGGTCATCTACAGCGATTTCCTGCAAGGCTTCGGCATGCTCGTCATCATCGATCATGGTGATGGGTACACCAGTCTGTATGGCGGTAACAGGAAAGTGGCAGCCACTATCGGACAATGGGTAGAGTCAGGTGCAACTATTGCAACTGTTGGTGATTCAGGTGGTCAGAACGTCAGCGGCGTGTATTTTGAAATTCGCCACAACGCCAAGGCAGTTAACCCTGAAGAGTGGTTGAGTGCTGATTTTCAGGTGGCAATAAGCCAGTAAGTGATCGATTCCGGCCCAGAACCCGTTAAACTCGAAGCCGGCACGATGAAGATTCAGAACGTGCACATCCTGAGATGTGTCTATGTCGGACAGCAAATCGACTCGGTTTCGTCAGGCGCAAGAAATGTAAATCCGGAGTAGAACTTCAATGAAGGCAAAAAAAAGCTCGATTTCACTGGTACTGCTAGGAGCAGTCATCGGTGGGTCATTGACGCTCGGCCAGCATGTCATGGGGGCTCGAAGCGCCAATGAATTGCCACTCGAGCAAATGCGCACTTTTACCGATGTCTTCACTCGCATCAAGAACGATTACGTCGAGGAAGTCTCCGACGAAGAGCTGCTTGAATATGCCATTCGCGGCATGCTCAACGGACTCGACCCTCATTCAGCCTACCTGAACACCGAAGAATTCAACGAACTACGCATCGGCACAACGGGCGAATTCGGTGGATTGGGCATAGAAGTCGGAATGGAAGATGGCTTTGTCAAAGTCGTCTCACCCATCGATGACACACCCGCTGCACGAGCCGGCATTCTCTCCGGCGATCTCATCATTCGACTCGACGAAACGCCGGTCAAAGGCTTGTCACTCAATGATGCAGTGAAGCTTATGCGCGGCAAGCCGGGCAGCACACTCACCCTGACGATCATTCGCGAAGGCGCTGACAAGCCCCTGAGCATCGATGTTGAACGAGACATCATCAAGGTAACCAGCGTGCGCAATCGCATCCTGGATCCATCCTATGGCTACCTGCGAATTTCCAACTTCCAGACCAAGACTACCGCTGACCTGCTCAAAGCCGTCAAGGCAATGAAAGAGGAATCCGGTGGTTCACTCAAGGGCCTGGTACTGGATCTTCGCAACAACCCGGGCGGTGTATTGTCAGGCGCGGTCGGTGTGTCTGATGCGTTCCTCAATGAAGGCATGATTGTCTACACTGATGGTCGTGAAGACGATTCCAAACTACGTTACGACGCCACTGAAGGTGACGTGCTGGACGGCGCCCCTCTGGTTGTTCTGGTCAACGGCGGTTCCGCATCAGCTTCCGAAATCGTCGCCGGTGCCATGCAGGATCATGGACGAGCCATCATTCTGGGCAGCAAGACGTTCGGCAAGGGATCGGTTCAGACCATTCAGGACTTGCCTGCCGGTGGTGCCGTCAAGCTGACAACATCACGTTACTACACGCCTAATGGTCGTTCCATTCAATCACTGGGTATCGAACCGGACATCGCCACCAGGCCAGGTTCCTGGACACGTCCGGAAGGTTCAGGCTTTGATCCTCTGACAGAATCCAGCCTGCCAGGTGCTCTGAGCAACACCACAATCATTAAAGCTGAAGAGGCCGACGAGGCCGCCAAGGTCGATGACCCGGTTGTGGAAGGCGAAGGTGAAGAGGAAAAAGAAGACAACCTGGTCTATGATGACTATCAGCTGTTCGAAGCACTGAACCTGCTGAAAGGCCTGACTATCCTGAGCAAGAAATCCAGCTGATTTCTGATACGGGAGCTACCTGGAATCATTGACTCCAGGTAACTCCCGTTAGTCACAAGCTGCCACACAGTCGCTGTGACATGGCAATACTGACGACCCCGATTACTAGCCCCATCCAATCAAAGATGCATCGACCTGGCGGTCTCTGCATCTTTTTGCGTTTCTGATGGTACGAATGTACTGTCAGGGCAGCAACATCAAATCCACAACCGGAGTAACGCATGGGCTGTCAGTACTCTACCCACACCGAACATGGCGCTGATTCGTTCACAGTCGCCATGCCACGTCTGACCGTTGGTCGAGGCACCCTGACGGAAGTCGGCGAACGAGCAATCGCTCTGGGCATGTCTCGAGTGGCTTTGTTTACTGATCCCGGCCTGGAGCAGGGAGTGCTGGTGGCAACCGTCAGCGACTCACTCAAACAGGCAGGTATTGATGTTGGTCTCTTCTCTGACATCCGGGTAGAGCCCGATGATGCCTCAGTCGAACGCGGCGTCGCCTTCTTGAAGAACAGCCAGTTTGACGGTGTCATCTCCGTTGGCGGCGGCTCGGTGATCGACACCGCCAAGGCTGCCATGGTCGTACACTGCCACGGTGGCCAGGTGCTGGACTACTTTGCACCACCCGTCGGTCAGGGCAAAGCCATCCTCGGCCCGCTCTTGCCCCATATTGCCTGCCCCACCACCTCCGGCACCGGCTCGGAATGCACCTCGATTTCAGTGCTGCGCATCAATGCACTGAATTGCAAGTTTGTTTTCGCCAGCCCCTGGATGCTGCCACAAGTGGCCATCGTGGACCCGCAATGCTGCGATAGCCTGCCTGCCAATGTGATTGCCTCCACCGGTTTTGATCTGTGCTGTCATGCACTCGAATGCTTTACCGCTCGCGCCTATACCGAGCACACCAAAGTCGCCTCGCCCCAAGCCCGCCAATACATACAAGGGGCCAACCCTTTCAGCGACATGGCAGCGCGTGAAGCACTGAACATCGTCGGTAAATACCTGGAACGAGGCGTCAATGATGCCAGCGATCAGGAGGCCCGTGACCAACTGATGTGGGGAGCAACGCTGGCAGGTATCGCCTTCGGAAATGCCGGCACCCATTTGCCGCATGCCATGTCCTACGGCGTCACGCAACTGATGGACGACATAACCACTGAGGGCTACAACGTGGCCTCACCGTTTGTACCGCACGGCATCAGCGTCATCGTCAATGCACCTTCGATCTTCCTCTACACGGCAGCCGCCACGCCTCTGCGCCACCTGGAAGGAGCCGCCTGCCTGCTGGCAGATGCCCGTGGGGCAACACCTGATGAGGCCGGCGAGGTACTTTCCAAGCGACTCATCTCCCTGATGAACGCCACTCATATGCCCAACGGTCTGCGCGGTATCGGCTTCGATGAGTCTCATATCACCGCATTAGCTGGCTCCTCGATACGCCAGGGTCGCGCCATTGCCAATGCACCGCGCGAATCCAATCTTGTCGACATGGAGAATATGTACCGCAACGCACTGAGCTACTGGTAGCCAACATGCGAGCCTCACTTTCAACCATGCATCACCTTTCCATCTGCAAGGGTCTGGCCTTGAACTTCAAGGCTGTCTTTATTGCGGCTCGCAAACCTGTCAGGTAAACCTCTCTAATGCTGGCCTTTATTGCGCGTAGAATTCTGCAGTCCATTTTCGTGATGCTGGCTGTCAGTCTGATCGCCTTCTCCCTGTTCCGCTTTGTGGGCGACCCGGTTGCCCAGATGGTGGGACAGGAAACCTCACTGGAAGATCAGGCCCGTATCCGCACCTCGCTGGGGCTGGATGATCCGATCACCACACAGTTTGCAAGCTTTGCCAAAAAACTGGTGACCGGTGATTTCGGCTTTTCCTATCGCACGCGCCAACCTATCAGCGAAATGATACTCGAACGCCTGCCTGCCACACTGGAGCTGGGTATCGTCTCCTTACTCATCTCTCTGGTGGTCGGCATACCGGCGGGCATCTATACCGCCTTGCATCGAGGTGGGCTCCTTGCCAATTCCATCCTGATCACCACTCTGATCGGAGTCTCGATACCCACCTTTGTCATTGGCATCTTTCTGATATTCATCTTCGGTGTCCAGTTAGGCTGGCTACCTACTTTCGGGCGAGGCGATGTGGTGGCACTGGGTTGGTGGAAGACAAATTTTCTGACCCTCGATGGTCTGCGCTCCTTGTTATTGCCGGCGATTACGCTGGGTGTCTATCAACTCACTCTGACCATGCGACTAGTACGTTCAGAGATGCAGGATGTCATGCAAAGCGATTTCATCAAATTTGCCACCGCTCGCGGCATCAACCGACGCTCCATACATTTCAATCATGCCTTGCGTAATACCATGGTGCCGGTCATCACCATTATCGGCCTGCAGTTTGGTGGCATCATTGCCTTTTCCATCGTGACCGAATCCGTCTTCCAATGGCCGGGGCTCGGCTTGCTGTTTCTGGACTCCATCCGCTACGTCGACATACCCGTCATGTCGGTCTATCTTGTTCTGATTGCACTGATGTTCGTGATCATCAATCTCATTGTCGACCTGCTCTACGTCCTCATTGATCCACGCGTGCGTAGCCGGAGTGCCGCAACATGATCGCCAGGCTACGTCGTTACGCCATCGAAAACGAGCTGCTGTATCTGTTTCTGCACAGCCGCCTTGCCCAGCTAGCGGCCCTCATGGCCATCCTCATGATCGGTGGGGCCATACTTGCCAATTTCATTGCACCGACCGACCCCTACGATCTGACCAGCTATGATTTACTGGATTCCCTGCTTCCACCCAGCTGGTCCGAAGGTGGCGATTCACGTTTTATCATCGGCACTGATGATCAGGGTCGTGACCTGCTATCAGCCATCCTCTACGGCACTCGCCTGTCACTGATCGTCGGCTTGCTATCCATCAGCTTTGCCTGTGTTCTGGGTGTCTCGGTCGGTCTTATGGCCGGTTATCTGGGTGGACGCTTTGATGCCATCGTCATGCGAATTGCCGATGTGCAGCTCAGTCTGCCAGCCATTCTCACCGCCCTGCTGATCGATGGTATTGCCCGCGGAATTCTGCCCCAGCAACGCCATGACGATCTGATGATCGTGGTGCTGACCCTGGCAATCGGTCTGTCCTTGTGGGTCAACTTTGCACGCACCGCTCGAGCCTCTACCTTTGTCGAAAAAAACAAGGAATACGTGCAGGCTACCGAGATCATGGGTATGCATCCGCTGCGTATCATGCTCGTCCAGATTCTGCCCAATATCATGGGGCCGATCATGGTTATCCTGACTGTCGATCTGGCAGTGGCCATTCTGCTTGAAGCTACGCTGTCATTTCTGGGTGTCGGTGTACCGGCGAATCAGCCATCACTGGGAACGCTGATTCGTATCGGTACCGAGTATCTTTTTTCAGGCGAATGGTGGATCGTTGCCTTTCCCAGCCTCACTCTGATCGTGCTGATCGTATCGGTCAACATACTGGGTGATTTTCTGCGCGACGCGCTTAATCCGAAGTTGCGCTAATGTCAAAACTACTGGAAGTACAAGGTCTCACGGTAGGTATACCTAGCCGTTTCGGAGAATTCACGGCCATCGAGAATGTGAATCTCAGCGTCGCCGCCGGAGAAATTCACGGTATCGTCGGTGAGTCCGGTGCGGGCAAATCAACCATTGGCTCAGCCATTATCGGCTTGCTTGAAAGCCCTGCCAGAATTCGTGCAGGCACCATTCACTTGCAGGGAGATTCGCTGACTAGCCTGAATGATGAGGAATACCATCGCTTGCGCGGTAATCGCATCAGCATGATATTCCAGGATCCCCAGACATCACTCAATCCGCTGCTACGCATCGCTGACCAGCTGATCGAGACCATTCAGCAGCATCGCAAAATCAACGATGACGAAGCTCGCCTGATGGCGATAGAACTGCTGACGGAAACCGGGATAGAGAATGCCGAAGCACGGCTGGACGACTATCCGCATCAATTCTCTGGCGGCATGCGCCAGCGAGTGGTCATTGCATTGGCCCTGTGTACGGACCCGGAACTGATCATTGCCGATGAGCCCACCACGGCATTGGATGTCTCGGTACAAAAACAGATTCTCAAACTGATTCGCAACCTGGCAGAACAACGCAAGGTCGGCATCATTCTGATCACGCACGATATTGGTGTCGTTGCTGAAATCACGGATAATGTCACGGTACTGCGTTACGGTCACGTGGTTGAATCTGGCCCGACAGCCAGAGTTCTGGGCACACCTCAGGAAGCCTATACACAAGCTCTGATGGCGGCTGTTCCGAGGCTCGACAAACGACTGGAGCGCTTTCGCAATATCGTCAAGGACGACAAACGTATTGACGGTGAAAGCCAGTGGTCTATTGCCGGTGCCAGCGCCGAACAGGCATCCATCTGGTTATTGGGCAGCACCAAGGTTGCAAAAAGAGTCCCTGCAATCCAGCTAAGAAAGACAGCATTACCAGACAACGCCCTGTTGCGCGTCGATGAGCTGGATGTCACCTTTGGCAAATCTGGCAGCTGGTTTTCAAAGAAGCCAGGCTTCAAGGCCTTGTCTGAGGTGTCCTTGCATCTGCACCGCGGTGAGGTATTGGGAATCGTGGGAGAGAGTGGCAGCGGAAAGTCCACTCTGGCCAAAGCCATTGTCGGCCTGGTCCCTACCGCTGGCGGCAGCATGCAGTTCAACGGCGAAGCCTTGCCCGATGGACTCAGGCGTCCGCGTTCACATCCGGCCCGGCGTCAGATCCAGATGATTTTTCAGGACCCCTATTCGTCTCTGAACAATCGCAGGACGGTGGAAGCTATCCTGACTGAGCCACTATTGTTCTACAAGCTGGCCAAAAAAGGCCCCGAGGCCCGCAAACTGGTTGCCTCGGTGCTGGAGCTGGTCGAGATGCCACAAAGAGCCATGCTCAAATACCCGCATCAATTCTCAGGCGGACAACGCCAGCGTATCGCGGTTGCACGAGCACTCATGGCGCGACCTGAGTTTCTGATCTGTGATGAGCCTACCTCGGCACTGGATGTCTCCATCCAGGCGCAGATCCTGAACCTGCTGAAAGACTTGCAGAGTAATTTTGGACTGACCATTCTGTTCATCAGCCATAACCTGGCCGTGGTGCGACAGATGGCAGATCGTGTCGTGGTGCTACGCCGTGGACAAATCGTTGAAACCGCTCACAGCGAAACCTTCTTCGAATCACCCACGGCCGACTACAGTCGGCAATTGCTGCGTGAGACACCGTCGCTGGCATTGCTGGGGGAACCTGATTGAACCCTCATCCATCGCAACCTACTTGGCAGAGCTGACCCGAAAAACATGCCCATCCGGATGGCGCAGATGCATTTCGCGCACATTCCAGGGCATGTCGGTCGGTGACCAGGTAATCTCGATATGCTGCACAAGACACTGACGATACACCTCGTCCACATCGTCAACCCATAGCGTCATCCAGACCCCTTTATCAGAGATAGAGTCGCCTCCGGGCCCAAAGGTTGTCGACGCACTGCCGCGCCCCCGGCCCCCTTGTGCATCGTGACACAGGAAGATCTGGCACTCTCCAGAACGGATACCTCCAAAGGAGACCGGCTCGCCCCACTCCCATGCCTTCGCCCAACCCAGCTTTTCAAACCATTCGAACGATTGATCCATATCGGATACGTTGAGTATCGGAGTTAACGATTTGACCTGCATTAAACCAGTCCTCAAGCCAGAAAGCATCTGACGACAACAAGGCTCTCCATTGAAACGTTTATCATCACCTTTCGACAACTAGCCAAAAGTCAGTATGAGCCTTCAACTTGTCATTTTCGATATGGACGGCACTCTGGTACAGAGTGAAGACTGTGCATCGCAGGCGCTTATCGATACCATTCCCGCACTCACAGCCTCCGTCAGCGAACTCACCGCCCGTTACCGCGGTATGCGACTGGCTGAAATATTCGCCGATATCGAACGAATGCAGCCAGGAGCCATTCCCGACCAATACCTGGAGACCTACCGGGAACGCGAAGATCTGCTCGCCCAATCCATGATCAAGGTCAGTGAAGGTGCCGATGCCATGCTCTCACGCCTCGACAAACCCAAATGCATCGCATCCAATGCTCCCAGAGAGAAAACACTGCGCTCACTTGCCAGCTGTGGTCTGGCCCATCATTTCACCGAAGGCGTGTTCAGTGCCAATGATTTACAAGCCTGGAAACCGGATCCGAGTTTGTTTCTGCATGCCGCCCAGCACTATCAGGTAGCGCCTGCAAACTGTATTGTCATTGAGGACAGCGCAGTCGGTTTGCAAGCTGCACGGGCGGCAGGTATGCCCGCTATTTTCTATGATCCTTTCGACCTGTATGACGGCAGCCATGACACGCCCAGAATTTCATCTCTACTGCAATTGCTGGACAGACTCTGATTCAGAGCACAGGCTTGCTGCATTGACATCCTCCTCTCCCTGAAGAAAGAGGATTCCCACTAAGGAGCGCAATGTCCTGCGCCGAGACGGAGAATATTTCGAGCCGCGTTAACGTCACGATCATGCTGAACACCACATTCAACACATTGCCAGTCTCTTACCGAAAGAGCTCTTATTCCCTGCGGTCCGCACAGGCCTCCGCATTCGGAGCACGCTCGCGTGGTATAGGCTTCATTGATTTCTCGGTAGACAATACCGGCCTGCTGGCTCTTGTAGTCGAGCATTGTCTTGAAGCTGGCCCAGCTTGCGTCAAGCGCAGACTTGGCCATCGTGGTTTTTGTCAGCTTCGAGCTACTGACATCTCCCACGTAGATCTCGCCGCATCGATTGACCAGATGGCGGCTGAATTTATGCAGGGCATCTGCTCTGCGATTCCTGATTTTTGCGTGAATCGCCCGGGCGCGCCGCTTGCGTCTTGCCCGCTGGGCCTTGGCAAGCTTGCCCTCCAGGTGGCGATACCAACGTCCCTCCAGCACGGTGCCATCGCTGCAGGTGGCAACCGTTTTCAGACCAAGATCGATACCTATACTGTCTTGCCCCTTGGGACACGTGCGATCAACCGAGACACAGATGCAAAAATACCATCGACCGCGAGCATCCTCAGTGAAACAACCTGCCCTGAACCTGTAATTGGCAAGACCGAAGCTGTCCCATACCTTGAAGTGAGAACCTGCAAAGAAGACCTGCCCGTGCTTCCAGTGAGCTGCCCGAGCCTTGAAGGGCACCCATCCCAACGAACGTTTATCGCCAAAACTCTTGCGCCACCTCAGCTTGCGACGCTTTGCCGAGAAGCGTTTGCTGGCGTAGTGTTCGGCCGTTTCCTGAATCGTACTGCTGCCAATGTGCTCGAACTGCTTCGAGGCACCAGCCGTGTAAGCAGAGAAGTCAAATCCGGACATCCACCGACCACGCTCCCGAATCATACGATCAGACAGGTCGTTGCAGTAGTTCCATACCTGATTGACTTCAGTCGCCATGCCGCGCAGAAGCGGCGCGTGGCGATCTTTTACCCTGACTTTGAGAACCTTGATGCATGTTGATTTCACAGCTCGATTGTATAACCGTTCCGCCCCCATTCACTCAGAAGGGTCAACACGCACTGGCAATATATACAGCATTCCAATTCCTCCCCGCCCTGAACGACGGGGTATCCTTGGAATTGAAGGGATGAATCGATAAACTCGGGTAATGGCTGGATTCCCGAGTATGTACAGTCATTGATAACGTGCGATGACAGCAAAGTGACGTTCCTGTGACACCAACCCTATGCCACCCCCTTTGCAAGCAAGAATCATTTGCCTGAAGAGGGGTGACCCTTGGTCGAAGACTCCTATAAGGAATCGCGAGTATCTTTCTGCACAGAGGTCAGGACATCTCTCCACAGTGACCACGGCTGCTGGAAGCTTTCAAGCTCAATGCCACCTTGCAAGAGCGTGATCTGGGCCGTTTGCGTATCACCGCTTTCAGCGTTCAGACGCAAAGAGCTGCCATCGTCCGCTGTTATTTGAATCTCGCCACTGGTGAAGCTCCAGGCAGGAACGTCCGGATAGGGTACAGAGGGTCGAACCTCGATGAAGTCGAAAGAGCCATCAAGCGTGATATTCACAAATAGCTTTTCGCGTGTAAGCACCTCAACCGTGTGTTGCTCAGTCAGTGAAGAACTCAATTGGAAGCTGCCATCGAGTTCGGCTATGAACACATCATCCGTTCGATCAAGCCATCGGTAGAAGGTATCTGTACTGGCGTTGCCCACTTCCAGGAACGTTGATTCATTTTTGAACGAGTAATTGACGCCCTGATTAGTCCAACGATCGATACGAATGGTTGAGGGATCGATATTCGAATCACTGATGCTGCCGAACTTACCTGAAGCCACTATTGTGTCGCCGCTGACAAAATCCCCATTGTAAGAGCTGAACATCAGGTCACGATAATAGCCACCAACATTGTTTTCCCGCGAACTCAGTGTGCCACTGCGTACGACTGTATCGTCGAGACAGTCATTCCAGGTAAAGGTCCTGGTTGTATCTCCAAAATCATAAACGGTATCCAGATTCTGCAGCACACCACCGTTGTCACAAGCGTACTGAAAAAGGACAGCCGATTCGCCTTCATTCAACGTTGCAGGTGGCACTTCAATCTCTGTTGAGGGATGAGATTCCATAAAGGCCTGCGGTATGCCTGGAAGCGTATCGCCGTATACTTTCCCTGTATAGACTGAGAAGGCCTGTGAGAGAAGCTCCACATGGTTGTCTCTATTGATCAAGCCTTCTGAAGGCTCAATGACAGGCTGTTCGCTTGATGACACTTCGATGCCAGGGAAGCGGGCACCGGTGGTGTGATTGATCACCAGATAGCTCCCGGGCCCTACCTCGCAGGAGTTGCCGCCACTGCAAACAGATTCACCGCCATTGGCAGTCTGTACCTGATACCAGCCATCATCTGGCCAGCTGATGGTGTTGCCGGACACTTGAATACTATCGCTGCTCTGGCCATCGTTACTATCACCATCGCCGCTCTGAGCCTCATTGCTCTGTGCATTTCCAACCTGCACATCCGCGTAGCGAATACCAGTCGTATGATTGATGACCAGATAACTGCCCGGCTCGACACTGCAAGAGCTTCCACCATTACACAGCGTGGTTTCCCCATCCGCTGTCTGTACCTGGTACCAACCATCGTCTGGCCAGGAAATCTCAGCACCGTTAACACTGGGATCAGCATAGGCCAGGGAGCTCGCCAATCCGATCGAGACCAACGCAAGACCAACCAGTTGCTTGTATTCCGGGGCTCTCGGGGCAAGCGAATTCATGCCCCTATCACTGCGCGGGTAGTCACCGCTGATCTGTGTGCTGACGTGAACGTGCATGTTATGCCGCATAAATATCTTAACTCCTCTTTTTGAAGACGTATGGCTTTCATACTTGACTCAGGATGCAATCCCTGCTCAGACGTCTACTAGAAGAGCTCAGATAATATGTCAGAAATAACCTCTGACCTGAAGCAGCATTGGCAAATGTATAGCCTACCCAGGACTTGATGGCTGGCATCCTGCCAATTTTCTGAATTTCACCTGTTAACTACGGCTTCCGGATACGTTCTGCACTGAACCGACAATTAAAGGTTAAAACATAACAGAACGACTAGTTTCAATGCACGTTAGCGCTCGGTAATATCAGCCACAATGCCCACACCTGCAAGTAACCCCCTTGCTTTACCAAGGCAACTCCTCCCCGTCATAAGCCACAAATTTACCTGTATCAGACGCCTTGAACTGTGACAACAGATCGACCAGACAGCTTGCCGTGTACTGCGATGTAAACAGCTTCCCATCCGGCACATTGCCCTGGAACGGTGCTGACAATTCGGTATTAGTCGTGCCCGGGTGCAGTGCTGTGACACAGACCTTGGGCAGGCGACGACGCCACTCAATGCTGATGTTCTTGATAGCCATGTTCAGCGCAGCCTTCGAGCATCTGTAACTGTGCCAACCACCCAGCCCGTTATCCTCGATGCTACCGACTTTGGCGGACACGGTTGTGAACTGAGCTGATTCATCATGCTTCAAGGCACGTTCAAAATGCTTTGCGATCAACAAGGTGGGCAAGGCGTTGAGCTGCATGTTCTTCATGAAAAATTCAGGGTTCAGTTGCTTCAAGGACTTCTCAGGCATTTGTGCAGCATCCCCCTTGGCATCAATGTGTAGCATGCCGACCGCATTGATCAACCAGTTAACTTTATCGAACGACTGAGAGAACGTTTGAATGCTCTGTTCGGAACACACATCCACCTGCGACCACTGTATGCCATCGCCTGACAACTCATCAGCAGGAGGCTGGGTATTCCACGTAGCGAATACGCTAGCCGATGGATAGCGCAGTCTGATCTGCTTGAGAATTGCGGCGCCGATACCACCACTTCCGCCAAATACAATTATGTTCAAATTGACTCCGCTGGTTTGCAAGTTAGACCGATAGAGCCAAGACAAAATTCGCTCTGTACGGCATTCATTCTTTAACAAGGAGCATAAACCACACATGGCATGCAGCTTGTAACTTGCAACAAACTCTCACGATCCCTTAGCAAGACCGAGTCTTGTCTCACTATTTGAGCAGTCTGGATATAACTTGAAACACTGACGGATATAAAACGGCGCTTCAGTCTGCCGTGTTCTAACCCTTGCGTCCAGCCACTAATTCTGCGGGTTTGCCCCCTATTGACATGGGTCAATCATCGATATTGAAGAATGTGTTTTCATGAATGAGAATCTGAGCAAACACGGTAACCGGGAGCTACATCATGGATAAACTGGACGACAAGAATGGAGAATCAGCCGTCGCGACCCCTGCGAGGAAAAGCAGAACTCGAAAGAAAGTAACAACTGCCACGGATAATTCAGTTAACGCCATCGAAACTTCACCGAGCCTGACTGACTCAAAAGCAGACTCAAAAACCAATGCAAAGGCCGACGCAAAGGCTGCCAGCGCCAAGCACGCGGCGATGCTGACCCATGAGCTTGCACAGAAGCGACATGACCCAGACTACATCAGGCATGCTTTTGAAACAGGTGAGTACCCCTACCAGACAAAAATGGCGAAGGGCTTGTACGAAAAACGCAAAGCTGAGCTGCAGGTAGAACTGCTGAAAGTTCAAAAATGGGTAAAGGACACTAACCAGCGCATTGTCATTCTGTTCGAAGGGCGCGATGCGGCCGGCAAGGGTGGAACCATCAAACGGTTCAATGAGCATCTCAACCCCAGAAGTGCACGTGTCGTGGCGCTGGAAAAACCGACTGACGCCGAAAGAGCTCAATGGTACTTCCAACGCTACATCCAGCATTTACCAACAGCGGGTGAAATCGTGTTCTTCGACCGCTCCTGGTACAACAGAGCCGGCGTCGAGCGGGTCATGGGATTCTGCGAACCCAACGAATATATGGAATTCATGCGCCAATGTCCGGATCTGGAACGCATGCTGGTTCGTTCCGGTATTCGTCTCTACAAATACTGGTTTTCAGTTACACAGGAAGAGCAAAAGGCACGGTTCGAATCACGCAAGTCTGACCCTTTGAAACAGTGGAAACTATCGCCAATCGATATCGAGTCTCTCGACAAATGGGATGATTACACCGAAGCCAAAGAGGCCATGTTTTTCTATACCGATACGGCAGATGCCCCCTGGACCATCATCAAGTCCAATGATAAAAAGCGTGCACGGTTGAATACGATGCGTCATTTTCTGGCAGACATCCCCTATCCTGACAAATCCAGGAAGGTCTTACAGGGACCTGATCCACTAATCGTTGGCGCAGGCTCTCACGCCATCGGCAATAGTCAGCATATTTTTGGAAACAGCCTCCACCCGGATCTTCGTCGCAAAGAGTCAGCGCCAGAGTAGAGGCAAACAATCAAGGAAGCGGGTACAGATGTACCCGCCAAGCTCATCAGTATCTGGACTTATTGCTCCAATTCAGCAGTCTGCGCGACAAAAACTTCTCGAACGCAGGCTTCCAATCTGACAAATCTGCGATAACCTCCAAGCATGGATAAATCTAAACGCCTCAAAGCGACAGCGTTGTGCACGTTGCTGGTTCTGACAAGTGGATGCGCAACCATATCCACCTTGAACCAGCCACTGCGCGAGCGAAAGCCTCTGGTCATGAGCGGTCTGCGGCTCGACCTTGCTTCATTGCGTGACGATCCGGTTGTGACAGACAGATTTGGTGTCCCCGCTCCCAGCTACCCATTACTGGATTTACCTTTCAGTACGGGTCTGGACATTTTGCTCATCGGGTATACCGCACCCGTTGCGCTGTACTATCGCTATCGATAGTGACTCAGGGCACATTCCTGCCTTGTTCCGAGCATGCTCCAAGGCATCGCATGCCGGTATTAATACTGAAACAATTGTTATAGTCTGAGCAAATAGACTCTCCTGTTTCCCCATATACTGGTTCTCTGATCATGCAATTCGGTGCTCTACTGGAATTGTGAACTAGCAGAGGACACTTCATGAGGATGTCAATTGTATCCATACCCGTTCGACTGACCATTGCACTATTAATCAGTGCGCTGCTTGCTGCAGGCTGTTCCAGCTCCAGCGACTCCCAAACACCCATTATCTCTGATATTTTCGAGACCGATGACACCGATGCGACCGGGAACGATGGAACGAGCACGGGTGAGGGTGAACTGGACGATGATTCTACAGATGGAACGACTCAACCTCCAGCAGCTCCAGGTACACCGATAACACCTGACGACAATCCAGTAGTTACGGATCCTCTGGTGCAAAACTCTACACGTGTAGACTTTGATATCACCGTGCCTGCCTATGCATCCGATGCTCTCCAGGTTCGTGTTATCTGGGGTGATAGAGATATGACGGCACAGTGGGTCGGTGATGAGATCTGGTCCGCCTCTGATGAATTTCCAACGAATACAGAAAACCGTCTGACAGTTACCTTCTATGATCAGAATGGTGAAATCACGTTAGGCAGTTTCGAGGCGGACTTCACAACCGGAACCAACGCCTCAGAGTCTTTTCAGATCAACGCAGATCAATTCGACACCGATCAGTGGGACAATGACAATGATGGTGTCAGCAATATCGACGAGTTGGTCGCAGGGACCTATACTTCAGGCGCTCCACGAGTTTTACTATTCAGTGAAACTCGCGACTTCCGCCACAGCTCAATTGAAGATGCAGTGCTTGCACTTCAAGAACTGGGCAGCTCCGCTGACATTGAAACGGATCTTGCAGCAGATTCAGCAGGCCTTTTTACCGAGACCAACCTTGCCAACTACGATGCCGTTGTCTGGGTCCTGACATCGGGCGATGTGCTCGACGCTGACGAACAGACAGCCTTTGAAAATTACATTCGCTCTGGCGGTGGTTTTGCAGGCATTCATGCAGCCAGCGATACCGAGTATGACTGGCCGTGGTACGGCGCACTGGTTGGTGCCTATTTCGAACGTCATCCTTTGGTGCAATCAGCTAGCCAGAACGTTGAAGACGGATCGCATCCATCAACTGCCCACCTAGGCTCGACATGGACACGTACCGACGAATGGTATGACTACCGTAGCAATCCACGAGCCCAGGTGAATGTGCTGCTCACTCTCGATGAAGACTCCTACTCAGGAGGCGAGATGGGTGATGATCATCCCAGCGCCTGGTACCACGACTATGATGGTGGCCGGTCCTGGTACACCGGCGGTGGTCACACCGATACCAGCTACTCAGAGCCGGATTTTCGTGCCCATTTACTGGGTGGCCTTCGCTATGCCGCAGGTGTGGCAGATTAATAATCTGCCACTGTCGACATCACTACCGACGATCGCGCAACAGTCGTAGTGCATTGGCTACCACCAATAGTGTTGCCCCTACATCAGCAACAATAGCGCCCCACAGCGATGCGATACCAAACAATGTGAGAAGCATGAACACCACCTTGATACCCACCGAGAACACAATATTCTGACGAATGACAGTCAGTGTGCGTTTTGCATGAGATACCAACCATGGCACGCGGACAAGCTCATCACTCATCAATGCAATATCAGCAGTCTCTATGGCAGCATCCGAGCCAATGGCCCCCATTGCGATACCAAAATTGGCACGAGCCATCGCCGGCGCATCGTTGACCCCGTCTCCGATCATGGCCACCACCGTATGCCGGGCAGCCAGTGCCTCCACCTCGGCTACCTTGTCTTCAGGCAATAGCCCTGCTCGTACCGTGTCGATTCCAACCTGCCGGGCAACCAGATCGGCGGCCGCAGCGTTGTCGCCAGTGAGCATGACGATTTCTTTTACACCAAGTGCATGCAGCTGCGCAATAACGGCACGAGCCTCAGGGCGAACGGTATCGCTCAAGCCTAATAAGCCGCGCACACCGTTGGCATCAGACAGTGCCACGACGGTGCGACCGTTAGCCTCAAGCTGCGCGACCTGGGCCGCGATAGCGCCATCGGGATCAATGTCCTGATCGTTGGCGGATTCGCGGATGAAGCGCCAGGATCCCAGCCTCAGCTCTCGCTCTCCCAGCCGACCGGTCAGTCCCTTGCCCGCCGTGGTGACGACATCCTGCGCAGCCGCGGGATCAAGACCTTGTTCGGTGGCCGCTCGCGCAATAGCGGCGGCTAGTGGATGTGAACTGCGCCGTTCGATGGCGGCCGCTTCGGCCAACAGAACGTTTGCCTCTTTTGCATTCAGCGGTACGATGTCACTGACCTGCGGTGTACCAAACGTCAGTGTACCGGTCTTGTCGAGTGCCAACGCATCGAGTCTGGCTGGCAACTCAATGTAGCCACCACCCTTGACGAGCACTCCGGCACGGGCGGCTGAGGCCAGTGCTGCAACAATCGATACCGGCGTGGAGATCACCAATGCACACGGGCAGGCGATCACCAATAAGACAAGTGCGTTGTAGATCCATGGCTGCCAGGCAGCCCCGAACAACAAGGGTGGCACCAGTGCTATCAACAAGGCCAGGATCATCACCGCAGGCGTATAACGTGCAGCAAAGCGTTCCACCCACTGCTCGACAGGCGCACGCCGCTCATGTGCATCGCCGATGGTGCGAATGATTCGTGCCAGCACCGTATCGTCGGCCGGACGACTGGATACCACTGTCAGTGTACCTTCGCCGTTGATCGTGCCGGCAAACACCTCATCACCGACCTCTTTAAGTACCGGTAGACTCTCACCGGTAATGGGTGCCTGATCAACCGAACCTGCACCCTCGCTGACCGTACCATCCAATGCCACACGATCGCCAGCACGCACGACGAATCGGGTACCAACCTCAGCCTCCGTGGCAGGGATTTCCACCTCAGTGCCATCTTCACGCAGTGCCTGGATGCTTGCCGGTGTCAGATCAAGCAAAGCCTCTACTGCACGACGTGCCCGCCCCACACTCCAACGTTCAAGCAACAGCGACAAGGCAAACAGGAATGCAACTGTAGCCGCCTCGAACCATTCTCCCAATACCATGGCTCCCACTACCGCGACGACCATCAACAGATTCATATCAGGTCGCAGCGTTTTGAGCGCGTACCAGGCTTTTGGTGCAACGTAGCGTGTGCCCGCGACAGTGGCGCCGACCCAGGCAAGAATTTCTAACATCGGCGGACCCGCTTCACCGTGACCGCCAAGCAGCGTGGCAAACGACCAGGGCCCATCGATACCGATCAGATGTATGACGATCCCAAGCAACAACAGGGCGCCGCTGACGAACGTGGCGTACAAGGGTCCGCGATCCACCGCAGGAGCGGCTGCGGTGCCCTGCCCCTCATCTGACGTCGCACTCATGCCGGTGGCTGCAACTGCTGAAATAATGTCCTTGTCCGAGGCTTCAGATGAAGACACAAGCACGCTCATTCGACCGTTGATGGCATCGAAGGCAAGCCCCTCATCGCCACCCACCAAGGGCCCTACAGCACGGCGCAGAATGCGCACCTCCTCGATACAATCAAGGCCACTCACCGCAAATCGACGGCTGGTTGAAACAGTACTCTCCAGCGCAGCCTGGTGTGACTCGAGTTTAGTCAGTTCGGCCGAATGCCCGCAACACGAACTCGCCCCCTGGTCGCTGTTGCTGTTCGTCTGCTCCATCTGATTTCTCCGGTTAAGACTGGTATACCCCTATCCTAATGTCTCTAGCCACTAGAGCTTCAAGGGGTATTGGAGAAATATTTCACGATGGACACGATTGATCAGGTGCGCAGTAGGGTCAGTACCATGCGCGCTGTCCTAATTTGTCACGTTAAAAAGTGATGAACTCCATTTTAGTGATGCGCTGATGCCCTCTGTACAGAAAGTATAACGCGGCGCAAGCGACCAGCCCTGTAACCCCCCAGACAAACTCAACAGGGATTCTAGCCAGAATAAACAGGGCGATATAAAACCCGAGCAGCAGCAAATTCCGATGAAACGAATTTGTTTTTTCTTCCAGATTGCTGCTGTAACTGCTAATCAAACCCAAACTGAGCGCGCTACCTACGAAAGCTGCAACAACAACGGATCCTGTATTTTCTGGTAAATCAATGCTGAGCAGACTGGCCAAGGGTGACAGGGCGAGGCCAGCTAGCGTATAGATACCAGCGATACTCAGGAACCGTATCAACAAGGCCGACGATAACTCCGCACGACTGTGGATTGCTCCAGACAACCAGGCTCTTGGCGCGACACTCATAGAGCGCCCTATATTTTGCACGGGAAAGGACAAAATCCATATACTCCAAACGATGGAGAACATCTGTAAGGGCGGCTCGTAGAAGTGAAAAAAAACCAAGAAGAACAGGATTCCACCACTCGCAGCTCTCAAATGCGAGAACCAACTCACACCGTATAGACCACCCGAATGCCATCGTTTATTTTCGATATTATTTCCGTAGTCCTGACGTAAACTCCGCCGCTCAATGTTGACGGGTTTGATAAGGAGCGAATGCAAAATTGCCAACCCTGGCAACAACGCCAAAACCGACACAGGATAAAGGTAGATCGAGTTCAACAGGTTCGCTATCCCTTCTCTACCAACATCAGGAATTTTGTTCATTCCTAAAATGACTGCAAAGACAACCACTAAGACAAGCAGCAAGTTTCGAGTCAGCAAGGTGAGGACACTGGCAATAACAACAATCGCCATAAGCAAGCCAACGATGCTGAAGAGATCATGATTGACTAACGCAATTGCGGCTATAAACAACCCGGTAGCTAACAACACCATCAAATAAAATTTCGTGATCCGACTAGCAAATCGCGGAACACCATGGCTACCTGCAAACTGGTGAAGGTCCTGGCACCAAACCCCGAGCCATGTCCCCTGAATAAAAGCCAGAGCAAAAAGATATTCAGGATGCGTTAGTTTGAAAAAGCGACAGGCGAAGATACCGCAGACGCTACAAATGAGAAAAATAATGATTCCCGATGTGCTGCGCGGCATCAAAGATTGAAATAGCCTCTTCATTGGGTAAGCTCTAAAAACAGATCTTCCAGGCTACCCGGAGCTCGTGCGTAGCTATTCCTTTCCAACTCATCTTCGGGCAACAGAACCCAAAGCTGGCCGTCTTTTTTTAACAGCACCTCGCCACCGAGGGGAACCTCACCTTGCTCCACTACGCGTAAGCGCTCTTTAAGCTCATCTATCTTTGTGTGACACAATATCTGGCCATGATGCAATATGGCCACGTGAGAGCACATGCGCTCGATATCACTTGTGATGTGGCTAGATAGCAGGATGGTCTGGTTGGTATCGCTGTTTAGTTCAACCAGGGTACTTAAAAAACTCCGACGTGCGGCTGGATCAAGACTAGCAACCGGCTCATCAAGAATCAACAAATCCGGGCGATGACCCAATGCCATCAACAACGCTACTTTCTGTTTTTGACCAACCGACAAAGTAGCAATCGAAGCCTCACCTACATCCCAACGATCTTTGAGTTCATCAATGTAGGCATTGTCCCAATTGGAATAAAAACTTCCAACCAACCCCAGACAGCGATCCACAGTCGCTTCCGGGAAATAATCCAGGTTTTGCGATACATAGCCCAACCGTTCGCGAACAGGATTCGGACAATCCCAGGCGGTTACGCCCATCAATTCCGCGCTACCTTCAGTGGATTTCATTAAACCCAAGGCCACTCGGATCAAAGTGGTTTTACCACTCCCGTTGCGCCCCAACAGTCCGTTAATACTCCCTGAATCAAGATGCAAGGTTGCCCCCTTCAGTATCTCGACTCTTTCTTTTTTAGTGCCATATCCGGCGTGCACATTCGTCAGATCAAGTGGGTATGTCATACGTCTTCTCCCTTCCATTGGATTGCTACAAGTGCCAAGAGCTGGTCTCGGCTCATGCCCAGTGCGCGTGCACTCTCAGCAAGTTCAGTAGCTTTGGGTTTTAGTAGATCTGTTGGGCTCTGGGTGTTTTGACTCACTAACATGCCAACACCTGGTCGCCGCACTACCACCTCATCCCGCTCCAGAATCGAATAGGCTTTGGAGACGGTCATGGGATTAACACCTAGGTCACTGGCCATACTCCGCACCGACGGCAAACTAGCCCCAGCAGTCAGACCGCCGGAGGCAATCTGACTACGAACCTGGTCGACAATCTGTTGATAGATGGGGATACCTGACGAGGGTTGAAGTGAAAACAAGTGGATCGTTCTCAGTTAGGTGTATTCACTGTATCATTACACATAATACACATGATGATAAACCTTTTGATCGATAACTATTTTCTCGTCGAATACCGCCAACCCTGAACCTATTGCAGCACTCGGAACACCCTACAAATGCGGGAGTGCACTGATACGAGTGCGCCAACGGTACCTGCCAAACTGTTGGACGCGACGACCACCGGCAATTTCGACTGGTAACCGAAGTAACCATACGAGTGCGCTATATCTTTTTCCAGAGCGTACATCGTGTCGCTTGATTGTTCAGCATTCACGTATTCGGACAGTGCAAGCGGTACACGACCTCTCCAGTAATCATCCGGCGCGGGCAGCTGACTGTTCTCAAGTGGCCGTCGAGAAATACAGAAATCAGCATGATCCTTTACTTCCCATAGGCATGGCGAGGGGCGACTGTAGCGTCGGAAGGCTCCACCTCCCGGTAACTACACTAAATCAGTTGCAATCAAAACCTGACGCACAGCTCAGCTGGAAACCATCTGACCAGTTCAGAATAATCGGCGCACCCGGTTCGCCGTCGATGGCAACGAGGAAGGTTTCTAGCTCACCAGTATCGGGCGACAGGGTCAAACCGCTGCCATCTTCAGCCGTCACACGCACGCTGCCAGTTTGCCACTGAGCCGGATATTCACCACCTTCACCCACGACAGAATCTTCTGGGTCCATATAGGCTAAATCAACCACGACATCGATAGGCTCGCCAGATGACCAAGAGGCTGTTACGGTAAAAGTAACTGTTGCAGCCGCACCCGGACCTCCAGCCAGCAGGTCGGAATCAGGTAAATCGCTCTGAACCTGACTTCTGCGATACGAAGTGTAATCGTCGATTTTCGTCGTCTCACCATCGTCGACCATGAGCAGACTAGCGCCAGTCCATCCCGTTATCACGACTGGACCATTTTGCTCGGGACTACTATCAGAGTATTCACCATCGAGTAGCAGCGAATCTCCATCGGCATAAGAGACTGAGAAGTTCTCGAACGTTGAGACATCAGTGCCTCGAACAAAGCGGACCGCCTTGTATGCAGATCCCTCATAGGCAGCATCACCTATCGAGCAGGCACTGTCTGCCACCAACTGATCAACATAAGGACCACCTACCGAATCATCATGGTAGGCCCGCGCCACCAGCGTGCCACCGCTGTCGCAGGAAAAAGTATATTCAGAGTTCGAACCATCTTCGTTGACAACCGTACTGGATACGAAGGTAAGACCATTTCCACTCGATGCACCATCGGCTATCACCTCGGCGATAAGTGTCTCGACTGAACCGAAGACGGGCACCAGACTCTCTGATGCTGCATTCAGTGTGTCGTCGTTAGCGACCTTGACGATTTCGCGTAATAATAGCTCGACATTTGCAGCGGAGATAACGGGGGCAGTACTACCGTCACCAGATCCGTCTGTGGTGTCGGGTGAGTCAGAGCTGCTGCAACCAGCAAGAAGTGCAATCAATGCACCGGTACAAAAGCGGGTGTAAATCATGATGGAGTTTCCTGGAAATACTTTTAGGCGACGAGTTCACGTCCGATGCGAGGACGCCCTGCGACGGATCAGCTACTGTCATTGATCAGTAGTTGCATTATTGTAAGCAAAAACAGACTGATGATGGAGCGATCCATAGCGTAAAAATACCCGATAACGTTTACGTTTCCATGTATACCCGCGGCATTCATCCCTTCAATTCCAAGGATACCCCGTCGTTCAGGGCGGGGAGGAATTGAAATGCCGTATAAATTGCCAGTAGTTATTGGCCCTTCTTGGTGAATGAGGGCGGAACGGTTATACAATCGGGCTGTGAAATCAACATGCATCAAGGTTCTCAAAGTCAGGGTGAAAGATCGCCACGCGCCGCTTTTGCGCAGCATGGCGACTGAAGTCAATCAGGTATGGAACTACTGCAACGAGCTGTCTGATCGTATGATTCGGGAGCGTGGTCGGTGGATGTCCGGATTTGACTTCTCTGCTTACACGGTGGGTGCGTCGAAGCAGTTCGAGCACATTGGCAGCAGTACGATT
Source organism: Granulosicoccus antarcticus IMCC3135 (assembly GCF_002215215.1). Taxonomy (NCBI): domain Bacteria; kingdom Pseudomonadati; phylum Pseudomonadota; class Gammaproteobacteria; order Chromatiales; family Granulosicoccaceae; genus Granulosicoccus; species Granulosicoccus antarcticus. The sequence goes on from NZ_CP018632.1 coordinate 7,583,816, forward strand.
CAGGAAACGGCCGAACACTACGCCAGCAAACGCTTCTCGGCAAAGCGTCGCAAGCTGAGGTGGCGCAAGAGTTTTGGCGATAAACGCTCGTTGGGGTGGGTGCCCTTCAAGGCTCGGGCAGCTCACTGGAAGCACGGGCAGGTCTTCTTTGCAGGTTCTCACTTCAAGGTATGGGACAGCTTCGGTCTTGCCAGTTACAGGTTCAGGGCAGGTTGTTTCACTGAGGATGCTCGCGGTCGATGGTATTTTTGCATCTGTGTCTCGGTTGATCGCACGTGTCCCAAGGGGCAAGATAGTATTGGTATCGATCTTGGTCTGAAAACCGTTGCCACCTGCAGCGATGGCACTGTGCTGGAGGGACGTTGGTATCGCCACCTGGAAGGCAAGCTTGCCAAGGCCCAACGGGCAAGACGCAAGCGACGCGCCCGGGCGATTCACGCAAAAATCAGGAATCGCAGAGCAGATGCCCTGCATAAATTCAGCCGCCATCTGGTCAATCGATGCGGCGAGATCTACGTGGGAGATGTCAGTAGCTCGAAGCTGACAAAAACCACGATGGCCAAGTCTGTGCTTGACGCAAGCTGGGCCAGCTTCAAGACAATGCTCGACTACAAGAGCCAGCAGGCCGGTATTGTCTACCGAGAAATCAATGAAGCCTATACCACGCGAGCGTGCTCCGAATGTGGAAGCCTGTGCGGGCCGCAGGGAATAAGAGCTCTTTCGGTAAGAGACTGGCAATGTGTTGAATGTGGTGTTCAGCATGATCGTGACGTTAACGCGGCTCGAAATATTCTCCGTCTCGGCGCAGGACATTGCGCTCCTTAGTGGGAATCCTCTTTCTTTAGGGAGAGGAGGATGTCAAAAATTAGTCAATAAGCTGTCGCTTATTCGTAACTTTACGACCTTCCAATAAGCAGGCATGCCCAATTGCAGCAAGCAGTTTCCGGCTCCGGTTCACTCCGAACTCTGCATCCCTGCATCCCTGCATCCCTGCATCCCTGCATCCCTGCATCCAATCATTCTTGCCAGAACCGCTTGCTCCCTTCGCGTAAAACCTCATAACGAGAAATACCAATATCCATCAGTAGCTCCGGGCTATTGGCAAGCTCTTGCAACTCACGTCGTTGCTTGATTCGCTCTCCCCAGACAAGACTGGTGTCGAGCAGCCGACGGAACATGCTGCTCCGGCGCTTTTCATTAACCGTGCCCACCTTCGAACGCTGAAACTTCGAGGCGTGCACCAACTGTCCGGATATCAATACACGACTCATCGTTCAGCCCTCGCACGATTCAGCGTTTCCAGGTTACAGCTGGCTGAAATACCGTTTCGGCTACGATCCGCCGCGGCTAATACATCGGCTTCGTTCTGACAGCCTGCCTCTGCTGTCCAGCCCGCTGTTTGACTGAATGCGGATTCGGGGATTGCACCCATCAGCAACCAGATGGCGATGGCGGCAGCTAACGCTGCCAAAGCCAGCGATCCTTTGCCTAAAGGCTCTCGATTTATGAGTGTTTGCATGACTTGTCTCTCAGTTGTTGGTGAGAGATCATCATGGGATCTTGCAATACATCATTCAAACGAATAATATTAAAGCATTACATCAATATTGGTGAAGTATTGTATGCAAGACAATCTGGACATGGAACTGCTGCAGACTCTGGTCGCCATCGCAGACACAGGAAGCTTTGCGGCGGCCTCCAAGCTGGTGCATCGCACACAATCTGCCATCAGCATGCAAATGAAACGCCTGGAGGAGATTGTCGGGCAACCTCTGTTTCAAAAAGAAGGCCGTCGTTCCGTACTGACGCTACATGGGCAGAACCTGCTGCTCTATGCCAGACGTATCCTCACCCTGCAACAGGAGGCGCTTGCCAGTTTCCGCAGCCCTGAAATCCAGGGTGAAGTTCGTTTCGGTGTCTGCGACGATTATGTGGAAGGTCTTTTACCACCGATATTGGCAAGCTTCGCCGCACAGTATCCCCGAGTTCATATTCGCCTGGATTCGGAATCCAGCAAAGAGTTGATCAGTGCCACCGTTGAGGGGCAGCTCGATTTTTCGCTGGTCAATGCGATCAGCAGTCAGCTGGAATTTGAAACACTGACCAGCGAGCCACTGGTCTGGGTGATGTCCCGTCATCATTCGACAGAAGAGGGGCAGCCATTGACACTAGCGTTCGAGAATAGTTGTCTTTGGGGGATCTGGGCAAAGAAGGCCCTGGACGATCAGAAAATACATTATCGAGTGGGATACTCGACACGTAACCATAATGGCACGATTGCGATGGTAGAGGCCGGACTTGCAATATCAGTGTTATCCAGAAGCACCGTACCGCCTCAATTGCGAATTCTGACTGAAGCCGATGGATTTCCGGTCCTGCCGCTCTCAGAGATCGGCTTGATCGTCGGCCCCAAGGGCTTGTCACCGGCCAGTCAGAAACTGGCCGATGCCGTTCGTCAGAACCTGAGCGCAAGATCAATAGCGGCCTGAGTATGATCAATTGGCTGGATTGATAAACCTTGCCAGCAAAGCCACACCTATTGCCAGAGCCGCAAGCATGGACATTGCGATGGCAAGTGTTGTCAGGTGGGCAACGAACCCAACCAGAACCGGACCCAGCAGCATTCCACCATATCCTAACGTTGCCACTGCTGCGATTGCAGTCCCTGACGGGGTGTCCGGATCACGCGCAGCACGCGAGAAAACCAGAGGCATGACAACGGCATAGCCAACGCCCACCACCGCAAAACCGGTCAAGGCCATGGGTACAGCATTTGCCGTCACCACCATGATAATGCCCAGAGCCGCCACTATGCCGCTGGCGCGGACCACGACAACAGGACCGAGCCGAGTTATCAGCGTATCGCCTGCCAGTCGCGTAGCAACCATCGTCGTACTGAAAACCGCATACCCCAAAGCCGCCGCACTCTCAGTCGCAGCGGTTGCATCACGTAAAAACACAGCACTCCAGTCCGCCATTGCACCCTCGCCAATGGATACACCGAAGGCGATCAAGCCAACAAGAAGCAATGTGCCTCGTGGTATTGCAAACATCTTTACCTTGCCGGGCTGCTCCTGCTTCCGTACCCCCTCCGGTCGGTGAGCATCGGCAATGACAAGCAGTGCCAGAGTCGGAACTGCAAACAACACGGCAGCAACAGGCAGATGTGTCGCCGGGCTTAGGCTCATGTGAGTAGCCAGCACACCCAGTCCTGCACCTACGCCAGCCCCAAGACTGAACAATGCGTGAAAGACGCTCATCACGGGTCTGCCAAGTTTTTCCTCAACTCTGGCTCCCCAGCCGTTCATCCCCACATCCATTGCACCGTGCAAAGCGCCAAACACGAACAGTGCCAATGCCAGCATGAAAGGTCCCTGAGCGAACCCAAGCAATGCCAGCACGGGTCCGTATAGAACCGCCGTTACAAAAGTCACTCGGCGAGCTCCAAGTCGGTCAGAGAACAGACCCGCCAAGGGAAACGCAATGATTGCACCTGCCGCAAGCACCAGTAACAACAGCCCGAGCTCTGCAGCATCAAGCGAGAATTGCCCCTTGAACGCCGGCACACGCGAAGCCCAGGTGCCAAACAAGGCACCGTTGAATGCAAATGCCGCAGCGACCGCTCGCCAGCTCGGATCGCTGAACACACTCGTAGTGGCTCCGCCATCCAGCCTGGGTGCCTGTGCTGTATTGATATCACTCATGGAGCACCTCCACGCTTGCTTTGCGAATAGCCGCAAGCAGATCGGCGTCTGCCTCTGCATCCGTGATCAATTGATCCATTTCCTCGATTGCCAGAACCCGATGACGGGCGCGACGTGCAAGCTTTGCTGAACCGGTGACGACAACGACATGACTGGAAACCAGAGCCATTGCACGCTTGATACTCGCCTCCTCGGCGTCATCAGCACTCAGACCGAATGAGGGATGCATGCCACAAGCTCCAAGCAGGCAGAGATCGGCTGCGCAATCACTGACCATGCGTACGGCCTGGGCTCCTGTCGCAATGCCTCCGCTTGCACACAGCGTCCCGCCAATCAGATAGACGGAAGCCCCACGCGCCTGTACCGCAAGAGCGATCGCGGGTGCAGGCGTGATCACCAGTCCGCGAAAATTTGTGCTGATCTGACAGGCAACCGCATGAAGCATCGTGCCGCCGTCAAGAAAAACAGTCGAACTATCATCTATCAAACTGGCAGCCCTGGCGGCCAGCTGTTCGATTCCCGGTTCAACCTCTTGTCGTCGGAGTTCAAACGACTTGACGGGCTGCGACACCGGCACAGCCCCACCACGAACACGCCGCGCAGAACCATTACGTTCGAGTTCAATCAGATCACGCCTGATAGTGTCAGGGGAAACATTCAGCTCTTTGGCAAGAACAGCCGCAACGAGGCGCTCGCCGCTATGGATACGGGCAAGCAGAAGCTCCTGCCTGACATCCGGGTTGTTCAGTTCGATGGAGGACATGACGCATAACATTGCACAAAGTTGCAACAGTATGCACAAATACGCACAATCGTGCACCTCATTTTGATTCAACAAGCTTCAGCAACCCGCCTGGGCATTGAACAACCCTGGGTACAGATGTTCATCCCGATGTTGTTCGGCTTGATGCTGTTCAGCATAGTCCAGGTGTACGGGCGCAGGAAGAGCGATGACTTCAGAGGACTCGCAATCAGCCGGACAGAGATAGAACGCAAGAACGCAGGTGTGGTGCCTGCTATCATCATCGGCACGGTATTGTTCATACTCAGCTTCACCAAAGCATTCAGACAACTGGACACCATCTTTGATATTCCGACAGCTGTACTCGGCCTCTTCCAGAGTCTGGCGTCCTGCCTCTGCTCATCCCCTATGTTCTGATGATCCTGCTCCTCGTCTTTTTCTCCTCATGGGTAACCTTGTTGCCTGATCTGGTTTTTGGGCCAATACGATGACTGATACACATACAAATCCGCCACTGCTTGGATACGCCGACCGCCTGTCGGCCAAACAAGGTGACACGGTTGCATTCAAGGTTTCCTCAAAAACTGGCACACCGTTCAATGCCCGACTGGTTCGCTCCATCAGTGCTGACCCGAACCCGGCAGGCCAGGGTATTGTCGAAGAAGATGCTTCTCACTATTTTGAATCACAGTCATTTCCGTCGGTTGAACGTCTATTCAACTCCGGCTCTTATGCCATTGCTCAGACAGAGCTGAATGCAGCTCCAGGCGCCTCATTAACATTCTCGGCGACCATTTTCCCTACCCGTCATTCTGATTGCGTGCAAAGCATCATTACGGTGGGCTCGTTTGATTTGTACCTGAATACTGCAGGCCAACTCTGCCTGTCTGCAGAGGGTCAAAGCGTTTCAACATCAATGGCTCTGGAATTACGCAACTGGTATCAGGTCAGCGCGCAGATTGTGAACGGGGTCGTCACCCTCGAACAGCGACAACTAGGCAGAACACAATCTGCCACTGTGGAAGCACGTGGTGAGATCAATCCGCAGATTGCCTTGTCCGGCACCCCACTCATCGCAGCACGGCTTGTCGATGGTTTAGCCATCCAACACTTCAACGGTAAAATCGAAGCACCGTCAATCCAGGAAAATGGTGAAATTATTGCTGCCTGGGACTTCAGCCAAGGCATATCGACAACCATTGGTTCTGCTACCAAAGGCCCTGACCTGACGCTTGTCAATTTTCCCGCCCGCGCCGTAACGGGTGCGAACTGGGACGCCTCGGAAATGAACTGGACACACAAACCCGAGCACTATGCCGCCATACATTTCCACGACGATGATATATACGACTTCGAGTGGGACACCGACTTTACCTTTATCGTGCCTTCCGGGATGCCATCGGGTGCCTACGTCATGCGCCTTGAGAGCGAAGGACATGAGGACGCCATCCCGTTCTTTATCTGCATGGCATCTGGGCAACGCACCGCCGATCTGTGTGTTCTGGTGTCAACGTTCACCTACGCTATCTACGGCAATCACGCTCGACCCGACTATGCCCCCTCCTGGCAAGAGCGCTTGAGCGAATGGAATGCCTATCCCTACAATCCGGCAGAATTCCCGCAGTATGGCCTGTCAACCTACAACTATCACTCTGATGGATCGGGTATCTGTCATGCCTCCCACCATCGTCCCTTGTTCAATCTTCGCCCCGGCTATGTGACTTTTGGCGCCGCAAGCTGCTCTGGATTACGACACTTTCAGGCAGACAGCCATTTGCTCAGTTGGCTGCATGCCAAGGGTATTGAATACGACCTGGTCACCGATTACGAATTGCACAACGAGGGCGTGGCCGCCATCAGCGGTTACAAAGCGGTGACCACCGGCTCGCACCCCGAATATCACACCAACGAGACCCTCGACGCCTTGCGCGACTATCGCGATAACGGTGGCAATCTGATGTACCTGGGAGGTAATGGGTTCTACTGGCGCATTGCCGTGCATGCCGAAAATGACAGCGTGCTCGAAATAAGACGAGCCGAAGATGGCATCAGGGCCTGGGCGGCCGAACCGGGCGAGTATTACAACGCTTTTGATGGTACCTATGGTGGACTGTGGCGCCGTAACGGACGTCCTCCTCAAGATCTGGTCGGTATCGGTTTTGCCGCACAAGGCGAATTCTTTGGCGACCCCTTCCTGCGTATCAGCCATGAAGCGAAGTACGACTGGGTATTCGAAGGCATCGAAGAGGACATCATCGGCGACTTCGGGTTCTCCGGTAACGGGGCGGCAGGCTTCGAGCTGGATCATATCGACCATCGACTCGGCACTCCCTATACCACCGTAGTGCTGGCCCGCTCGGTCACTCGCGAAAACGGATTCATGCTGGTCCCCGAAGAGCAACTGACCCACCTGACCAACCTGACCGGAGGCACGGAGAAAGAGGCCATGCACGCGGACATGATCTGGACAGACTACCCGGGCGGTGGCTCAGTCTTTACCACCGGTTCCATTACCTTCTGCGGTAGTTTGCCGTGGAATGATTTTGACAACAATGTGTCGACGTTGCTGTTTAACGTCATGCAAAAACACCTGGCATAAAATCGAGTGCGCACAATGAAGTAGGCCCACCTCGGGAACGCACTTCGTTGTGCCGCTTGCGATCAAAAGAGGCAGACACAACATTGGCCAAAGTGAATTGCTGAACCGCGAGTCAAGGCCCAGGTAACAACTTAAATCCCGGCTTGGGCACACCGCTCGTAGAGACTCAGCAACTCAGCCTCCGGGCTCAACTGACAAACTTCTTCATCGGCACGTCGGTACCAATAGGCCGCATTACTCTGATCACCTTCTACCCTATGCAGGTAGGCATGTATCAGACTGGAGAATGAATCTGAATGGGCCTGCACGATTTCGTGTGAAGCTTCCCATTGACCGTCGCGGGCCAGATCGAGTGCCTTGAGGTGTTCTGCAAACATGCTTTACTCCTTACTATCTTGAATACTCTATCTTAATCTGCTCTTGCTACCGACAACAGCCAGGCAACGACTTCTTGATACGTAAAAAGAAGTACATGCCTGGCTCTGCCAGTCAATCGGGGCTATCTGAAAACTGGACTACTTGCCCAAAAAGCCTTTGAGCATATCCAGTGGGTCGTTGCCGCCAGTTACTGATTCCAGCAGATTGCCACCTGAGCTGAACTTGTCCATCAGTGAAGGTACAGCTTGTGACAGTGTTTCTGCTGCGGCACCGGCATCAACGCCGAGCTTGGAAGCCAACTCACCGATCTTGTCAGCACCCAGTGCATTGGTGATCTGATCAGCGGATATGGGTGCATTTTCACCATCGCCCAACCATGAAGTCAGCTGATCGCCCAGACCGCCTTCTTTGAGTTTGTCTGTAATACCAGCCAGATCAAGTCCGTTGCCATCAGTCAGACCGGACAGTGCATCCATGATGCCGCCCATGTCGCCCATCTTGTCACCCAAGAGCTCCTGACCCATTTTCAAAAAATCCATTCCAGTCTCCTTATTTTATGTTGGAAGTTATTTCAGCAAAGTATGCACAGCCTACGTCGCACGGCATTACACTACTCAAATGCCTACTACAGCCCGCACAGGATACACAAAGACTGATAGAGCCGGAGCGATAGCCGTTGCTGCAGGCGCTGCCATCTGGGGACTATTCTGGCTCCCATTGCGTTATTTGAGCGATCTCGGTGTCAGTGGACTCTGGGCCGTCTCACTGGTCATGAGTACGGCTGCAGTGCCTTCCCTGCTGCTTATGTGGCAACAAAAAGAGAGCCGCGACCTGCTGCGCAAAGACACTTGGTTAACAAGTGTGGCATTGGCCGCTGCCACCGTTCTGTACTTCACAGGCATCCTGTATTCCGACGTTATTCGGGTAATTTTCCTGTTCTATCTTCTGCCGTTATGGACCACGCTATCGGCGCGCCTGATCTATGGCGAACCCATTACCCGGGCCAAGCTTCTGGTTATTGCCACCGCATTGTGCGGGCTCTGGTTATTGCTCGGTGGTGGCACAGCCTTACCACTGCCCAAAAACGTCGGCGACTGGTGCGGTATCGCTGCCGGACTCTGCTGGGGTGTCAGCCTGTCATTACTGCGTGGGCGAGCTGAGACGCGCCCCTTTGCGGTCACATCATCGACACTAATATGTGCCCTGATATTGTCTGCCACTCTGGCCAGCCTTCTCTATCTGATCAATGCAGATTCAGTCGAGCCAGCGGCACAAGTCATCACAATCGATTGGCAGGGCACTCTGGGGCTGGCGGGTATCTTTGGTGCCCTGATTCTGTTTCCGGCCATGCTGGGTCAGATCTGGGGGGCAAGGCGTATTCCGGCACCCACAGCAGCACTGCTGACCATGACTGAAATCCTTGTAGCCACGGTGTCAGCCGGATTGATTATCGGCACCGATCTACCACCCATCGCCTGGCTGGGTGGCGCCATCATTGTATTGGCGGTCTGTATCGATTTGCTGGCTCACCACAAGCAGAGCTGAATAGATACCACTTGTATTCAGCAGAATACGAGGTTATTTGAAGTTCACCGTTTATGATTAATTCAGCTCCAGAACGACTCTTGTCTTCATCTCGCCAAACTAAACATTACGGGACAGACAAGCCGATGTTGTTTAGCCTCAGGTACCGGCATCATTAAACGCATTCAACCATAATCATCCTTCTACAATCAGTTCTGATTATGTTATGAAACTCGCCCCCAACTTCTGCATGATCCTTGCCTTGCTCCTTGGAAGTGCCGGTATCTCCTGGGGTGCTGATTTTGAGGCTGGCTCAACTGCCTATAATAATGGTGATTACGCAACCGCACTCATTGAATGGGAACCGCTTGCTGAACGAGGCGATGCCGTTGCCCAGAATAATCTTGGCGTAATGTACGAGCTTGGCGAAGGTATTTCACAGAATATCAAAACAGCCATGATGTGGTACAGACTGGCAGCCGAACAAGGCCATGTTGATGCCCAGTACAATCTGGGCATCGTGTACTTCAAGGATGAACAAGGCACAACACAGGACAATAAGTCAGCCGTAAAGTGGTTCACCCTGGCAGCCGAACAAGGGCATGCCGATGCTCAGAACTATCTGGGTGTGATGTACGAACGTGCACCAGGTATCCCGCATGACGAAAAAACAGCCGTGAAGTGGCTCACCCTGGCGGCCGAGCAAGGCGTTGTCGGTGCTCAGTACAATCTGGGGCTGATGTACTTCAAGGGCGATCAAGGCATTGCGCAGAACGACAAAACGGCCATTAAGTGGTTCACACTGGCAGCCGAGCAAGGAGACACAGATGCACAGAACTATCTAGGCGTGATGTATAAGCGTGGTCAAGGCATCCCGCAGGATTCTGAAACGGCGGTGAAGTGGTTCACCCTGGCAGCCGAAGATGGGAATGCTGATGCTCAGTACAATCTGGGCGCGATGTACGAACGTGGATCAGGTATCTCGCAGAGCAATAAAACAGCCGTGGAGTGGTTCACCCTGGCAGCCAAACAAAAACAGGCCACTGCTCAGTACTATCTGGGCATGATGTATGAGCGTGGACTAGGCATCCCGCAAAACGAAAAAACTGCCGTGGAATGGTACAAACTGGCGGCAAAACAAGGGGAAGTCGGAGCCCAGTTCAATTTGGGTGTCATGTACTTATCAGGTCAGGGGATACAAAAAGATCCTGTCCATGCACATATGTGGGCAAATATTGCAGTCAACAACGGAGATGATGACGGCATTGCCTTACGAGATGAGGCTGAAGATATTTTGTCTCCATCCCAGATAGAAAAAGCCCAGGAACTTGCCCGTGAATGTATCAGCAAGCAATACCAAGACTGTTGAGTAATCAGGATGACGTCATCACCTACGCTCTACCAGCGACTCGGCGAAGAGCCTGGCCTTCAGGCCATCGCCGAAAGTCTATACGGATGGATGGAGCGACTGCCCGAAGCTGCACATATTCACGCTCTGCACCAGATGCAAATCGATGAAACCCGCACGCGTCTGGTGGCTTTTCTTAGCCGATTCTTTGACGGGCCAGACCGGTATCGAGCGCATTACGGCGAGCCCAGGATGCGACAACGTCACATGAAAATCCCGATTGGCCCCGCCGAGCGGGATGCCTGGATGCTGTGCATGCACAAATCCCTGCAAGAGAATATTGCCGACGACGAGCTGCGCACCGCAGTCGAGGCAAAACTCGCCGCCTTTGCCGAACACATGCGAAACCGCGACTAGCTTTGATCGCCTGCGCGATCACGATTTCGTAACTAGTCAGAACAATCTACATACCCAACCCGAAGTGCTCGGAAACCATCCCCGCCCGGGCATAGGCTTTGGGCGTGGCGACAGGCACAACGCGCCCTATGAAATAGTGTTCTTCGGTCTTGGCAAGATCGACCCGTGCTTCAAATTCCAGAGCGGGAAACAGCAGACTCTGGTGCACGGCGGCAGGCATGGACATCAGCCCAAAGCGCAGACGTTGAATGGTGATCTTTGCACCCTTCTCAGAAGCGATATTCAGATCAGGGTCTTCCAGAAGACCTGCAACCAGTGCCGCCTCTGTTCCACCAATCTGGACCTTGCTCTGTTTACCAGGTGTCCGCCAGATATTGACAGCCCCGGTTGGTTGCAAGGGGCCGCGCATGGGGATCATGTCGATCAGTGTCTTGCCACCTGCCCCAAGGATTGGCAGGCCTTCCAGTGCGTAGCCCATGGACACGGTGGCTTCGCCCGCGCCGCTTCGCAACTGACGGCCTTTTTCATCGGCCTGAGCGACCTGCATCAGATGCAACTGCGGTTTTTGCGCATGTTTCATGTCAAAGCCTGCCATGTCGATTAATTCATTGGCAAGCTCCAGCGCTTGATCAGCCACCTTACTGCCCAACGTCAAGACAGGCTGTCCATCAGCATCACGGCTTTCCTCCAAACCATCCCAGTCCAGGAACTCATCATCGGCCTTGAGTTCGTGCAGGATATTGGTGGACCAGACGGCACCGGATGCTGCGAAGTATTCAGCCTCGCCGCGCTCAGATATCAGGGCCCGGCCAAACTGAGTTTCCACATCTCGCATTTCTCCCAGATCAAGGCGTTTAGTCAGAGCGTCAATGCCCTTAGCTCTTTCTTCAAAACGCGGGGCTGTGCATTGGACAACCATACCGCTTTCAGGCATGTCAGGTATTTCACTTTCAAATTCAATGTCATCAAATATCAGTGTCATGTCAATACTCCTTAGCAGGTGCCGCGTGTCCAGTGGAAGGTTCGGCTCCGATCAGGGTCAGTCGGCTCGCCGCTAGTGAACTTCTCGTTATAGGTATTTGCGGTGACACCAGAATCAGAAGTACCGGAGGCCCGCAAATAGGCCCATTCCACGTTGGATCCCTCCACCATGCGATTGGCTTTTTTCCACGCTGTGCGGATTGGGTAGTGCGTGAAAAAACCTGACATCAATGCGTGGGCTACTCCCCCGTACCATGCGAACCAGAACCCGCGTTGATCACGCCCACCGCCAGAGTAGGAATTGGTGTGAAACCCACACATATAATGCAAGCCTTCGAATGCCGGTATCCAGTCCCAGACACGATTATTGCTGTCATGTTTGAGAACCTGACAGGCATGACTGGCCCAGACTTCCAGATCGCCTGCCCCAAAGGCCACACTGTCGGAGGTACTGACAGATCCATCCCACACTGAAAATCGGCCCGGAGAACCGTGTGAAGACATCATCAGACAATCAACATTGTCGGTTTTTTCGTCGTAATTGGTTGTAACAACAAAGTCCTTTTCCTTGACGTTGCTGTCACCGTGATCTTCGGTCCAGTCGAAACCCGGAATCAGATCAAAGGTGGATGCAAAGCTTTGCGCTTCGATTCGGCGGCCAACAAGACCATCCTTTATCCACCACGAGCCCATTCGTCTTGCCATGGTATTTTCTCCTCAAAAAGGGCGCGATGAAATACGATTCGCGCGGTCAACGGCGTGTCAGGAATGGCGTGATCTCTGACTAGTTCACGTTCGAACGGTGTAATACCGACCAAGAACGTTGAGCTGAAAAATGCCGATGTTTGATTATTCAAATCACGTAATAGCTTTTATCTATCTGGCTCGTATTTTTATCTCTCAGTGAGATCAGCCATGACTTATCACAGCCCTAGAGTAAGGCTCTGCGCATCAGAAACACAACTTGACTTATGGCTAGCATCATTCGGGAATAGCCGCATGGTTACGATGCCCCAAGTTTCGAAACCTGGGACCAGTAACTCACATGCCTGTGTCTTTACTCTCAATCCAGAACGTACACCACCGGTTTGGTATCAATAGAACTGAGTAAAACCGGTACACCACTCACGGTGCTGTATTGCTTCAGGCCCAGATCGTCGATGACGTACAGACGCTGATCCTGGGCGATGACATCCAGGCAATCCACACCTTGCAGTACATTGGCGATTTCAGGTTTCGCAGGATTACTCAGATCAAAGGTTTTCAAACCAGCCACGCCATCACACACATACAACTCTGACCCCTCGACAGATAGACCCGCAGGCGCTTGCATGGAAACGGTTTCGACAAGTTGAGGCTGCGTGACATCGCTGATATCCACCACATTCATCTGATTATCAATATCGCCACCGGTCTGCAAACTGGTATCGCGCTTCAAGGTGACATAGGCATAACCATCCTTGGCCACGACAGGATCCACGGTGCGGGCATGGGTAAAATCACCGACGTACTGTGGCGATGCCGGATCGGTATTGTCCAGAATATGCAGTCCGCTGGCAGCACCCACCAATAGGTAGTTTTCATACGGAAACAATGTCTGGATATCCCACTGCACTTGCACCTGCGTATAGGGTGCGGGTGCTTCGGGTGCTGTGATATCGAAGAGCTGTACGCTACTGCCCGAGATGGCATACAGATAATCGCCACTGATGGTCATGCGAGCTGTTGACCCGCCGATGCCGGTAACCGCACCATCAAAGCTGCCACTTGAGCTATCCGAGTTACAGCCCGCCAGACTCAGCACACTGGCGGACAACACGGTCAGGACTAACGGCGAAAGTTTATCAATACGCATCAGTTGTCCCTCAGACGGTAGCCAACGATCACACCACGCTGCCTGTCAACTGTTTGAAACCGGAAGCTGATGTTATAAGGAATGCTCTGGAATTCATCATAAGGAAAGATGTCCTCTTGACGACTGATCAGCTGCACATTGGCCGGATCATTCAAATCGAGCGTTATCAGATCCACAAAGCTGTCGGCATACAGATAGTTATCCCGAATGGCCAGCTCGGTATTACCGGGAATGTTGATGAAACCCACATTGAGCGGTGCTTCAGGATTACCGTTATCGATGACATGAATGCCCTTGTTGCGCTCATTCAGAAAGATATAGTCGCCATACAGATAAACCCGACCCAACTGATCCGGTGCCCGCGCTGACTCCAACCGCACAGCCTCACGCAGTTCTGCATAACTCATGTAGATGGGGGTCGCAGGCTTCTTGTATTCTTCACATTCACCGTTTACATCGAAGGCTGCACACTCGCCATAGCTGTCACGCAGGGGCGAGGTCCCTGCCGCTAGCAAACCAGACAAGCTGACCAGTCCGGCCAATGCCCATCGAGAGGTGCGTTGTCGGGCATAGACGAACAGCCCCAGACGCCATGCCAGCAGTTCTGCCATCAATGCACCCAGCACGATGGCCATGACATCGGCAGTGTCCGGCGTACCGAGAGCGCCTTCAAATAGAAACAGACAGCCGACAACAGTCAATCTGAGCCACAGACGCGTACTGAGGGTGGCAGGCAGTAGTGCATGTAACAGCAACACCGTGGCAAAGGCATGGGTCAGCGATGGCACACTTTGCCCCAGCAAACCGTGCGCTATCAGCGGCGTATCGTGCGGCATCCAGACAGAGAGCCACTCCAGCATGGGCGGCAATGCATGCTGTCGATATAAACCGTAGTACAGTACCCCTGCCAGCAGTACGGCAATGGACAAAGCCACGGCGCTGATGCGCCTGAGACAAGCTGGGTCAGCAGAATAGTTTAGTCGTGTGAGATCTTTCAATAGTGCTCTCCATGGCAGAACGATCCGGTATTGGCAAACAACTAGAGGACGGCACATGCTACACCGCACAAGGACTTGGCGTCATGGCAGGATTACCCTGACAGGTGTTTCTCTGTTAATGGGCCTGCTGAGCGCACCCGCCTTACAGGCAGAAATGATCGGACTTGTGGATGCACAGGCCTTTGATGCCGCCCAGTTCCGCAGGGTCACGCTAGAAACCTCGGTGCGGGCCAATACGGACGGGACCAGAACCGGTTTTCGAGTCACCCCGCCACGCATTGCAGGCAAGGTAACGCTGTTCGTCGAGGGCATTGTCGTCAACGGAGAGCAAGACAATCTGGCCATCAATGGCGAGCCGGACTATTCCGGCCTCGGCCTGGGAGGCGGGGCGTATTACACCGGCGTGCCGGACTGGCACTCGATGACGGTGACACTGCAGCTGGCCCTGCATACCGAGGAGACAGAGGTTGATAACAATCTGTCGGTCTCAGGCCGCGAGGCAACCGTTGAAACCCGACTCCAGAGCCAGTCCCTGAGTGTGCTGCTCAGCCCTCGAACAGCCTTGCAGGACAATGGACTGAACGGTTATCTGGAACTGGGCTTGAACCGCACTCGCACCGAACAGAAGCTGATGATCGATTCCACCAGGGATCCGCTACTGTCCGACAATGACACCCGTGTCAGACCCTTTGTAGAGGCGGGCCTGGTCTTGCCAGCGAAAATCTTTCGATTCTTTGCCGTACTCGGCTATGAGGAACAACTCTCATTGTCACTGGGTGCCCGCTTGCAAATAGGCCGGACACCCAGTACGCCGCAATAGCTAAACGCCAGGAGCCTGCGCAGTAGAAATTCTCGCGGCCAATAAATTTCTGTCGCGCAGACTCCTGGCCACTACCTTAGCCGTCAAATCCTTCAACGATCATGAAATCAGATTCGGCAAAGGCATTACGCAGCTTTTTCGCCGCCTGATACTCAGGGCTGTTGTAGGCGGCCATCGCGGTGTCAAAATCCTTGAACTCAACGATGACATTACGAGCCCGGTTCAGTCCTTCCAGCTGTTCACAGCGCCCACCACGCACTACAAAACGGGCACCGA
Source organism: Granulosicoccus antarcticus IMCC3135 (assembly GCF_002215215.1). Lineage (NCBI taxonomy): Bacteria > Pseudomonadati > Pseudomonadota > Gammaproteobacteria > Chromatiales > Granulosicoccaceae > Granulosicoccus > Granulosicoccus antarcticus. The sequence continues at coordinate 7,599,458 of NZ_CP018632.1, forward strand.
ACTTCTCATAGACGGGAGCACCCGCCGCAAGATATTCCGGATACTGTTCTTCGTTGGTGACGGTAACGCGTGCAACCCAATAAGCCTTTGGCATGGTGTGAGCCCTGATCGATGAATGAATGAAAGTGAAAAGTAATGGTGGAAATACGCACAGGCAAGTCTAGTCGCGCAATAAAACCCATGTGAGTTAACACTAAAACCGTACCTGTCACGAAACCATAACTCACACGAAGGATTCCTGTCACATTCGATCGACATGATGCAAGTCTGGTCATCACTCGGTCTATTCACTCATGCGTACGCCCTATGAGCGCGCACTTGCAAGTCTTTCCCGCCGTGAGTTTCTGAATGTTGCCTGGAAGCTGGGCACAGCGGCGGCACTACTGCCACTGAGCAGCCAACGCCTCTGGGCTAGCCCGGTTTTCGACAGCTACCCATTCACACTCGGTGTCGCCTCAGGTGACCCGCTGCCCGATGGCATCGTCTTGTGGACCCGTCTGGCACCCAAGCCTCTGGAAGGCGGTGGCCTACCGAACCTTGCCATCGATGTGCAGTGGGAGATCGGTTTTGACGAACAGATGCATACGCTGGCACAAACCGGTACAGCGACCGCCTACGCCGAACTGGGCCATGCCGTGCATGTCGACATCGCAGGACTTGAGTCAGCCCGGGATTACTGGTACCGCTTTGTGGTCGGCGGCATACAAAGCCCTATCGGCAAGACACGCACAGCCCCAGAGCGCTATGCCCCGGTCGATCAGATAAAGATAGGGGTCTGTGGCTGCAATCACTATGAACAGGGCTACTTTACGGCCTACCGCCACATGGCCAATGAGAACTTCGATGTCATCTTCCACACCGGCGACTATATCTACGAGTACGCCCCCTACGATGGCCTGAGCTCACGGGTTCGCAAACATCTGGGTGAAGAGACGTTCTCGCTGAACAACTACCGGAACCGCTACGCCCAATACAAGCTGGATCCGGATCTGCAGGCCGTGCATGCATCGGCACCCTTTGTTGCCACCTGGGATGATCACGAGATAGACAACGACTGGGCTGCTGAATTCAGCGAAACCAACACCCCACCGGAAATCTTCAAACTGCGCCGTGCGGCAGCCTTTCAGGCTTATTACGAAGCCATGCCACTGAGACGGACCGCCTTCCCCAGCGCCGGACATCTGCAACTGTATCGGCAGTTGCATTTCGGTGATCTGATGTCGGTCAATGTGCTGGATACACGCCAGTATCGCTCCCGACAGGCCTGCCGTGAACACTCTGCCAGCTCTTGCCTTGAATATTCGGATGCCGATCGTTCGATGCTGGGAGGCACGCAGGAGCAGTGGCTCAAATCGAATCTGTCAGACAGCGTCGCCCACTGGAATGTGCTGGCACAGCAGGTTCCCATGTTTGGTCGCGAAGCCACGCCGGGCAATACCAATAACCCGCATGTGATGGATAAATGGTCCGGCTACCCCGCGGCTCGCGAACGCCTGGTGAACGACATAAGCGCTGCCAATCTGAAAAACGTGGTGGTGCTATCGGGAGATATCCACAGTCATTGGGCCGCCGATGTACCCGCCGACATGTCCCATCCTGATGGTCCATCGGTCGCGGTGGAACTGACAACCACCTCTATCAGCTCCGGCGGCGATGGCAGCGAGATTGCCGGCTACTGGCCCGACATCCAGCCCTCGCATCCGCATGTCCATCATCACAGTAATCGTCGCGGCTATCTGAGCTGCCAGATCAGCCCTGATCGCTGGCAAAGCGACTTCATGGTCATGGATACCGTCACCAGCCCTGATGGCCAAGCCAGTCCTGGCGCCCGAATGGTTGTCGAACGCAACAACCCCACCGTTATTGATACCTGATGAAAACTTCAATGAAAAAGCTGTGCAGCCGAGTCATCGACTCACTGGGCATCGCGGTATTCGCCTGTGTGGCGCTCACTCTTGCTCTGCCCGGCATCATGCCCGCCCAGGTTCGTGCCATGGTGGCCGTACCCTCAGACTCTGCCATGGCCAGCATCGATTACGCCAACTGCTTGTGGCATACCGCCCGTAACCAGGGTTTCTACAGCTTGCAACACGCCGTAGCAACCGGCACCGGCACAGAGGCCAACCGGCAGCTGTGGATACAACTGGTCGACTCCATCGAGCCTTCTGTCTGTGGCTCTCAGGATATCGACATCTCCGATCTGATACGGGCACTGGAAGACACCACCGGCGCAGCCGACCAATACTTCATGGCCATGCGCCAGTACTGAGCTCAAGCCTTCTCGCTATTGCTGAAAGACCCGAATATAATCAATCTGAAAGCGCGCCGGAAAGACGGTCGTGCTGTCGGCGGGCCCCGGATAATTGCCGCCGACAGCCAGATTCGCGATCAGGTACATCTGCTCGTCAGAGACCTGCTCACCCTCAACTCGTCCTGTCTCCACATCATCCACATACCAGACGATAAGGTTGGGCTCCCAGTCCACCCGATAGGTATGAAACGAGCTTGAAAAGTCGCTTATCTGTGCCTTCATTTCAACGGACACCCGATCGGTATTGAAGCCGTCACCATCCGGATCACTCTGATAATGGTAAGCATGATTGGCAGTTGTCAGCCGATCACCAATGGCTTCGATGATGTCGATTTCCGGATCTTCAGGCTGGTCCTGTTTGTAGTAGGCATTGAGCAACCAGAAGGCACTCCATAATCCCTTGCCTGCCGGCATGCGAGCACGTGCTTCCACCCGGCCATACTTGAAGCGAAACGAGTTGTAGCTGGTGATGATGCCCGACAGATACGGTTGTCGATTGAGCGCAAAGCTGTTGTCAGCCGTATTCAGCACTCGTGTTGTCTGATCGATGGTCGTGCCATCGGCATCCAGCGCAACTACCTTGAACTTGCGATCAACACCGGGCACCAGGTCGTCGATGAACAGTGAACGACCATCGGTGTTACTGACGAATACACCATTGTCAAAGATGTCATAACGACGTGCACCACGTACCGCATTCCAGCCAATATCGGCGGTAGACTCAGAATAGATGCTGCTGCGAATCACCAATCGATCATCCAGACTAGCCGCAGGACTGGTCCCATCACCGGTATTGAGGGTTGTGTTCTGCTCGATGATTTTCTCATCACAGTTGTCGAACGCCACTACCCGGTATTCATAATCTTGCCCTTCCACCAGGCCTGACTCGTAGAGACTTTTGTAGTCAGCACCTGTCAGAGAACGATAAAGTGTGCCGTTGCGATAGATCTCATAACGGGCGGCACGATTCGGTGACTGCCACTGCAGCTCTGCAACACGTGGTGCGTAGATTTTTGATGTCAGTCCAAGGCTGAATGCCTGCGGCGCGCTTCCGGGCAGGGGCCGGTCAGCAGTATTAACGGTTAATTGTGCAGTAACCAGTGCATTGCCATTGCCGTCTTTTGCTACCACCTCATAGGCATAGTCGATGCCGTCGCGAAGATTGCGCTCCAGCCAGGAGCCACCACGGGCCGTGCCTTGCAACTCACCATCGCGGTAGATTTCATAACTCGCCGCGTTTTCAGGTGAGCGCCACAACAGTTCCACGGTGTTCGCAGAATAGATCGAGCGGGTCAGATATAGAAGTGTGCGATCAAAGGGGGCCTTGATAGCCTCGATGGAGAGCACGCCATCGGAGACCTTGAATGGCTCATAGCCAAACTGCCCGTCATTGACGTAATACTGGTTCTCATTGTTGATGATGACGCCCGGGCCCCACAGAAACTCTGTGTCCCAGCGTCCACGATCCAACCCACCGCCATCGAAATTCTCTTCGAACACCAGACGATAAGGCGCATCCGTATCAGGGGCCTGGCAGGTGTCAGCGGCGACATGAAAGGAGCTTAGTGCCGTAACAGCCAGGAGAAGATGTGCTTTTGACATAAGAGCGCTTGGTGCAATTTCGAATTACATCCAGTCTATAACGCGCTTCGCATTCAGTTCTAGGGTAGCAATACCGGACGGTCCCGCTCAAACTGTGAGCGGGACCGTGTCCGCGTCTAATTCCGCGATCGGATCCGGGCCTGGCTTTGGACTAGTTGATATTGACCCAACGCAACAGGAAGAAATCATCACTACGCTGTGTCAGTGTGATGTTGTCCTTTGAAGCCCAGATCAGCGGCTGTACATATAGAGGAATATAGGCGGTCTCGTCCTGCATGATCTGGTTGATCTCATCCACCATGCCCTGACGCTTTTCCTCATCCAGCTCTACCTGAACCAGCGGCAACAACTCATCGATACGAGCGCTGGAATAACCACCGAAGTTCCAGCTTCCCAGCTTCTTCTCTTCGTTAGGCGTGGAGGCCAGGAAGCGAATAGGATGCTCGGCATCGAATGTACCCGGTGACCAGCCCAGCAGATACATGTCGAATTTATGCTCACGCAACTCAGGCCAGTAGTTACGTACCGGCATACTGGTCAGCTTTGCATTCAGACCGACCTTGGCCATCATGGAAGCGGCAGCCTTGCAGATAGACTCATCATTGATATAACGATCATTGGTACATTGCAACCCGAAGCTGAAACCGTCCGGATAACCCGCTTCTGCCAGCAGTGCCTTGGCCGCAGCCGGATCATAGGGCAGTCGCTCGCTCAAACTCTCCGAGTAGCCACTCATTTCTGCAGATACCAGCTGTGAAGCGGCCTGTGCATTTCCACGCATGATCTTGGCAATCAGCGTTTCCACATTGATGGACTGATAAGCCGCCTTGCGAACACGCGGATCCTGGAACGGGTTCTTGCCTTCCACATCATCGGAAAATGTCAAAGCATCGCCGTCATGCTTGAAGCCGAACATGATGATGCGCGCCTCGATGCCTTCATGCACCGTAAAGCCCTTGCGCTCCTTCATACGTGGAACGTCCTGCAAAGGAATGGGGGAGATGAAATCAATCTCACCCGACAACAGCGCCGCCATGCCCGTGGCGCTCTGACCGATCGGTGTGAAGACCGCCTCGGTAATATTGGACTCCAGCTTATCCCACCAGTTGGCGAACGGCTCAAGCTCGGTGCGTACACCCGGATCACGGTTGGTCACCACGAATGCCCCGGTACCGTTCTCGTTACGAGTGGCAAAATTCTCTGCCTCCTTGGACGGACGCTCAGCGCCTTTCTCCTCTGCCCAGCCACGATCCATGATCATAAAATTGGCAATAGAGCCTGGAAACAGCGGATTGGGCTCATGGGTCAGAAAATCGATGGTGAAGTCATCCACCACCCGCACTTCGCTGACCGGTGCAAACCACGAGCGTGCATCCGACTCTTCTGATGAGGCTCGTTCATAAGAGAACAAGACATCGTCAGCCGTGAACTCGGCACCATCATGAAATGTGACGCCTTCACGCAATTTGAAGCGCCAGCCGCCCTCATCCAGCTTCTCCCAGCTGGTGGCCAGAGCCGGCTCCACCTGCATCAGCTTGTCACGTCGCACCAGTCCTTCGTAGACGTTATTCAAAAAGCCCAGCACCGGAGCTGTATTGCTGGCATGCGGATCCAGTGTTTGCGGATCCGTGGTACCGGCCCAATGGAAGGTTTCGGCCTGTGCCGCCATAGGCAGCATTAACGCCAGAGCTGCGCTCAAGGCCAGCGATCGCCTGATCGATGGCAAGAATTCTTCTAACATCAAGTATCTCCTCATGGGTGCTGTTTTGTTTTTCAGGGGGGCGGGCAATCCGGTCTACTTCAGAATGGCGCGTTCAAGAAAATCGAGACGATCCTGACCCCAGAACAGTTCACCATCCAGACTGTAGGTGGGCGATCCAAACACATCCTTCGCGTGTGCATCGGCTGTGACATCGGTCAGCTTTTGTCGCATGGCATCGTTGTCAGCGGCAGCCAGCAGAGCAGCTCCATCAATACCGCACTCATTGGCAATGGCAATCAGCGTGTCTGTATCAGCGATATTCTTCTCATCACGCCATACGGCCACCAGGAAGGCATCGCTCAGCGTTGCTGCTTGCTCAGGCGTTGCGGCATAAACCATGCAGGCCGCCAGAGTCTGATCGGCAGGGAAAAAAGCGGGGGTCAGGTTAATTGGCACATTCAGATGCTCGGACCAGCGCTTCAGCTCATCCATGCGCAGACGTTGACGGGAAGGATGCCGCTTGGCTGGTGGTACGCCGCCCATATTGGCAAACGTCGAACCGACATCGATAGGCAGGTAATTGACCGTGACACCCGTGCGCTGCTTGAGACTATTAAAAGAGTTCAGCGCCAGGTAACTCCAGGGAGATATCAGGAAATGATAGTAATCGACAGTCTTGCTCAAGGTTAATTCCTCAAATGTGTGTGTGAAACAACAATGTCGGCTCTGCTTTCCTGCGCAAAAGCCACCACAGACGTTATCGGCAGTATAACCATTGCGGTGTCGCAATCACGACACCCTAGACCACAATCGGGGCTCTGAGGCTGTGTCGCACGCGATCAGTACCCGTACAATGCACGACTAATCTGGCGCTCGACAACTCATGTTCCTCGTACTCAAACAAACCTGGGCTCTTATGCTCGGTGTCCTGCTATTGATGCTCGGCAACGGCCTGCAAGGCACGCTGCTCGGCGTCCGTGGTTCCTTGGAACATATCGATTCCGGCACGATGGGTTTCATCATGGCCGGTTATTTTGTCGGCTTTCTGGGTGGCTCGAAATTAACCCCTATCATGCTGCAACGCGTTGGCCATGTACGGGTATTTGCCGCATTGGGCTCTCTGGTATCGGCAGCTTTCATTCTCTATGCAGCCGTGGTCGATCCGATTGCCTGGTGGCTACTGCGCGTACTCGTGGGTTTCTGCTTCTCCGGCATTTACGTGGTGGCAGAAAGCTGGCTTAACCACTCCGCCTCCAACAGCTCTCGTGGTCAGGCGCTCTCGCTCTACCTGATCGTGCAGATGGCCGGCATGGTGCTGGGTCAGCTGCTGCTCAATGTTGCAGACCCCGGCGGTTACAACCTGTTCGTTCTCATTACGGTGCTGGTCTCGATCTCCTTCGCCCCCATGCTGCTCTCATCCTCCTCCAGCGCACCACTGCAAACAGCAGCCCGGCCCATGCCGCTCAAGGAACTGATCAGAACCTCACCTCTGGCCTGCGTCGGCATACTGCTGCTTGGCGGTGTCTACTCGGTGCTCTACGCCATGTCGCCGGTCTACGCCACCGAGCGTGGTCTGAGCATTGCGCAGACCTCCTATTTCATCACCGCCATTTTTCTGGGCGCCATGGTCTTCCAGTTCCCAATCGGCTGGCTCTCGGACCGGATCGATCGACGTATCCTGATCATTGGTGTCACAGCCGTTGGCGCAGCCTCATCCCTGTTCGGTTTGTACGTAGGTGAAAACTTCATCATCCTGCTGGTCATCGCCGTGCTGCTCGGTGGTGCCGCCAATCCCACCTATTCACTCTTGGTGGCCTATGCCAATGACTACCTGGAACAGGATCAGATGGCAGCCGCGGCAGGTGGACTGCTGTTCATCAACGGCTTTGGTGCCATGACAGGGCCCATCCTGGTGGGTTATGCGATGACCAATCTGGGCATCGAATGGTATTTCATCACCTTGTTCCTGCTCTTGAGCTGTATCAGCCTCTACGGCATCTACCGAATCAGTCAGCGTGCTCACCTGATTACCGACGAGTCTGCGCCTTACCTGCCACTGTCTGCACGAAGCAGTGGCCTGGCAACCTCCTTTGCTCTGGAGGCCGCTGAAGAATCGCACCTGGAAGAGCTGGAAGATTCTGAAGAGGTGTTCGAATCCCGCCTGTATGACAACGAGGTGCTGGAGCGAATGGACGAGGGCACTGACAATACCGGGACCGATCAGCCCAAGACTTGAGGTATCCGCTGCCTGGGACGAACCAACTCCCGATACAGGGTGAAGAGTCCCATGGCTATAACGATGGATGAGCCCAGGATGGTGTAGGCATCGGGCACTTCCCCGTAGAACAGGTAGCCCAGGAAAATACTCCACAGCAGATTGGTATAGCGGTACGGAACCACGTAGGCAATGTCACCGGTGCGCATGGACAGCACAATGAACTGATAGCCTACGAATAGAAATACCGACGCCAGCGCCAGCACCTGTAAGTGCCTGGCGTTCAGCGGCACCCAGTCGCCGCTTATCCAGACACTAGCCAGTCCGAACACGGTGATCAGCAAGGCGGTTGCAGCAGTTACCAATAATGAGGGTAATGAGGCTGGCAAGGCACGTGTCGACAGATCACGCGAGGCTGCGAAAACAACCGAGACCACCACCCACAAAGAGGCCGGGGCAAAGCCGCCAGTGCCGGGGCGAATGATGATCAGCACGCCTATGAAGCCGATCACGATAGCTGACCAGCGACGCCAGCCAACCACCTCACGAAAGACCAGCGCCGCCCCCAGCGTGACAGCCAGCGGCAGGGCTTGCAATATGGCGGACACACTGGCGAACGGCAATTGCACCAGTGCCATCAGAAAGCAGTAGGCGGCGGCCAGCTCCATGGAGGCACGAAACCCCACCATGGGAATCAGCGCCTCTTTCCAGCGTGACAGCAAACCTCGCTGCCACAGCACCAGAACAATCAGGATACTGACCATCAGCCCTCGAACCCCCAGTATCTGAGAGATCGACAAGTCATCGCCGAGTGACTTTACCAGCGCATCATTGATGGCAAAGCCTGCCATGGAAGACACCATGTACAGGCTGGCCCTTAGATTGGGAGACATCCGGACACATCATAAAAAGGAGAGAACTGACCTTTTTACTCTACTGTGACGGACTTTGCGAGGTTTCTGGGTTGATCCACATCGGTGCCTTTGATCAGCGCCACGTGATACGAGAGCAATTGCAGAGGAATGGTGTAGATAATCGGTGCAATCAGCGGATCACAATGCGGCACTTCCAGCACGGTCATGGTCTTGTCACTAGCAAAGTGTGCATCCTTGTCGGCGAAGACATACATCAAACCGCCGCGCGCCCGAACCTCTTCCACATTCGACTTCAGCTTCTCGACCAGCTCGTTGTTGGGTGCAACCACGATGACCGGCATGTCCGCATCAATCAATGCCAGAGGGCCGTGCTTCAATTCACCTGCAGCGTAGGCCTCAGCGTGAATATAGGAGATTTCCTTGAGCTTCAAAGCTCCTTCCATGGCAATCGGGTACTGATCCCCTCGACCCAGAAACAGGCTGTGATGCTTGTCAGCAAAATCTTCCGCCAGGCGCGAAATCGCCTCATCCATGCCCAGCACCTGATCGATCTTGGCTGGCAGACTCTGCAGAGCCGAAACGATCTGTTGTTCCTTCTCCGCGCTCATGCCCTTGTGGTGACCCACCGCCGCTGCCAGCATGAGTAGCGCCGACAGTTGTACGGTGAATGCCTTGGTAGAAGCAACACCAATCTCTGCCCCGGCTTTCATCAGATAGGTCATATCCGATTCACGCGTCAGCGATGAGCCCGCCACGTTGCAAATAGTCAGACTGGTCATATAGCCCTGACGCTGGGCCAGACGCAAAGCTGCCAGCGTATCTGCCGTCTCGCCGGACTGAGAGATAGTAACCAGCAAACTGTTCGGCCGGACATGCGAGTTGCGATACCGGTACTCGGATGCAATCTCGACATTGCAAGATACGCCTGCAAAATCCTCAAACCAGTAACGAGCTGTCATACCCGCGTGATAACTGGTACCACAAGCAATAATCTGTACATGCTCGACATCCTTGAGCAAGGTGGCCGCATTTTCGCCAAAGGCGGCATCCAGCACCTTGCCACCAGCCAATCGATCTTCCAGCGTGCGCTGAATGGCAACGGGCTGCTCGTAAATCTCCTTTTGCATGTAATGACGATACTGACCTTTATCACCGGCATCATTGGTCAGCGTCGATTCCTCAACCGGACGCTCAACCGCATTGCCCTCGACATCCACAATCTCAACGCTGTCGCGAGTGATCTTGGCGACATCACCCTCTTCCAGAAAGGCAAAGCGACGCGTGACAGGCAACAAGGCGAGCTGATCGGAGGCGATGAAATGCTCACCCACACCGTAGCCGATAACCAGAGGACTTCCGGAGCGCGCCACAATCAGTTGTTCAGGTTGTGTGCGATCCATGACAACAGTGCCGTAGGCACCTTCCAGCTGAGGTACAGCCTTCTGCACAGCGGCGAACAGACTGTCAGCTGATTTCAGCTCATGATCCACCAGATGCGCAATAACTTCTGTATCGGTATCGGAGGTGAAGGTATAACCCAGCGCCTTGAGCTTGACTCGCAGCGCTGCGTGATTTTCGATAATGCCGTTGTGAACAACGGCAATTCTGTCATTGGATACATGCGGATGTGCATTGGTCTCGTTGGGCTCCCCGTGAGTCGCCCAACGCGTGTGCGCAATGCCGGTGCCGCCGGGCATACCGAATTCTTCTACGGCATCCACCAGCTGCTTGACCTTGCCCACTCGGCGCAAACGATTAAGCGTGTCACCCTCGCTTATCGTTGCGATGCCCGCCGAGTCGTAGCCTCTGTACTCAAGGCTTTGCAGGCCCATCAATAGAATATTCGAGATGTCCCGCTGAGCAACTGCCCCTACGATTCCGCACATATTGTCGTCCTGATATTTATCTGATTACCGGCGCAAAGGCCGGTTTGATTTGCTATTTCTTGGCTGGCCGAGACCAGTTGTCGATGTCTGTTTGCTGAGGCCGTGTCAACGACAGGCGATTAGCCGGCACGTTGCGCGTAATTGTGGAGCCGGCACCGATAGTGACACCTTCACTGATAGCAACAGGTGCTACCAATGCACTGTTAGAGCCAATGAATGCGTTATCGCCAATAACTGTCTGGTGCTTGTTAGCGCCATCGTAGTTACAGGTAATGGTGCCAGCGCCAACATTGACACTCTTGCCCAGTATTGCGTCTCCCACATAACTCAAGTGATTGATTTTGCTGCCTTCACCCACCTGAGTATTCTTGGTTTCCACAAAGTTTCCGATACGGACTCCGCTGTCGGTTTTAGTCCCCGGACGCAAGCGCGCAAAGGGGCCAATCACCGCGTGGCTTCCCACATCAGCATTTTCCAGGACGCAGTTTGCCCGTATTTCAGTGCCATCGGCAATCTTACTGCCCGAAATCAGGCAGTTTTGACCAATTTTCACATTATTGCCGATCACGCAGTCACCTTCGAACACGCAATTGACGTCAATCAGGATGTCGGTTCCAGTGCTCACCGTGCCGCGAATATCGATACGCGAGGGATCCGCCAGCGTCACACCACTGTCCATCAGCTGCTCGGCCAGATGCCGTTGATGAATGCGCTCAAGCCTTGCCAGCTGGCTGCGACTGTTGACACCATCGGTCTCCCAGCCATCCTGTGGATGCACGGTCTTGATACTCAGACCATCCTTGACGGCCAGCTCATGAATGTCCGTCAGGTAGTACTCCCCCTGGGCATTCTCATTGGAGATACGGCTGAGCAGATCACGCAGACTGCCACCCTTGATGGCCACAACGCCCGCATTGACTTCAGAAATACTCAGTTGATCAGCCGTGGCATCCTTTTGCTCGACAACCCCAACCACCGCGCCGCCTTCGCGCAGAATGCGGCCGTAGCCGGTAGGGTCTTCCATCATCAGTGTCAGTAAGCCGATGTTGTTGTCATCACAGACATCCAGCAGTGCCTGATAGGTGGATGCGCGAGTCAGCGGCACATCACCATAGGTAATCAGCACGGTATCGTTGTCGCCGATACCCTCCAGACCTTCACGCACGGCATGACCCGTACCCAGCTGCTCGCTCTGCAAAGCCCATTGCACCGGCTGCTTGATGGTCTCTTTCACCTGATCGGCACCATGGCCAATCACCACCGTGATGCTGGCAGGATTCAATTCCAGGCCAGTATCGATCACATGACCCAGCAAGGGTTTACCGGCCAGGCAATGTAATACTTTGGGCATCGCGGATTTCATACGAGTGCCCTTGCCCGCAGCAAGCACGATCAAACGAGTGGTCATCTGTCATTCCTGAAATTTAGAAAGTTCGACATTATCCCACGTCATATCGGGTGTCGGCTTATCAGTGTTGAGACAACACAGATGACCTATGCAGACAGAATCACTAAAATCAGACGACCCTCACAGAACGATGGCACTTCAACCCCTTTTCGGACTCAGCAATCAACTTGGCAATACGACCAGCCTCGAATAGCCGTCAAGCATGGATAGCGCTTTGCTGATGGTTTCGCTCAAATTGTCCTTCACGATATAGCCGGCAATATTCTTCTCATAGGCCGCGGTAATATCCTTGGGCGCATCGGATGTGGTCAGTACGAAAACAACCAGCTTTTTCAGTAGAGGGTCGGCACGTAGTTTCTCGAGCAGTTCCAGCCCACCCATTTTCGGCATGCTCAAATCCAGCAACAAGACATAACGCGGCAGCGGTGCATCCGGATCAAGCGCCCCATTCAGGATTTCCAATGCCTCGATACCGTTGTTGGCACTACTCATTGGATTCGCGATGCCAAGCTTTTTCATGGCACGCTTGATGGCCATGATGCATATTTCATCATCGTCGACCACCAGGAAATGCACGGGCTTGTATGGGTCTGCAACACTAATCATGAAGCTTCTCTCCAGGAGACATCTTTGTCTTCGTCGCTTGTTTTATCGGCAGGCAGTCCATTTAATGGTGGATTTGCCAGTTCGGAATTCGCGAACGGTATCCGCGGGCCATCTTCGAGCTGAGCAGCCTGCTTGCCAGCACCGCCCGGTTTACGCTGCAAAATACTCTGCACTGGCCAATCAAATGCAAAGGTTGCACCACGGGCCGCATCCGGATCTGACTCCACCTGCACCTTTCCACCGTAACGGGTTACCAACTTGAGTATCAAAGCCAGACCAAGCCCGCTACCTTCCACTTCATCCTTTGACTTCAAGGTGTTGAACAACTCGAAGATCTGCGCTTGAAAACAAGGCTCGATACCCGCACCGTCATCCTGCACCGACAGATTCATACGCTCGCCGGACAACTGCACCCGAACTTCAATCTTGCCATGGTCTTTATCGTGATGTTTTATCGCATTGGTTAGTAAATTGAGTACAACCTGTCTTAGCGGTGTTGCGTATGTAGTCACGCCAGGCATGTCGCCAACCATCTGAATCGAGAAACAGCCTTCGGGATCAATCAACTCAGCCAGCTCGCTCACCATGGCGGACAGGTCCAGCATCTCAAGGCTCTCTTTGACCTGTCCGGCGCGCGAGTAATCCAGCAAATCACTCTGCAGAGCCGACAATCGCTGAGCACGCTGCAAGATCTTATGCAGATTCTCCAGACAATCCTCCGGCAGATCTTCACCATCTTCGATGGTCCACTGAGCCAGGCTTTCAATGACCCGCAACGGCGAGCGAAGATCATGCGCGGCGGCATAGACAAATTGCTCCATCTCGGCACTGGTCTCACGCAACCTGCAAGCATTGTCCTTGAACACTTCCAGTGAACTGGCCATCTTGCCAATCTCATCATTTCCCTCGATAGCAACCACTCGCTGCGTATCGCCACCAGCGATGTCCAGAACGGCTGACGTCAGTTTTGTCATTCGACGTCCAATCTGGCGCTCCACCACCTGATAACTGACCCACACAATGATCACGGTTATCAACAGACTGGCAATCAGCAATAGCGTCAATGTCTGACTCAGGGCATCACTGAAGGCCCGCGACGAAGCATCGATATCAGAGTTTGCCGCGATTACCAGCTTGTCAACATTCAATGAAACACTTTTGACGACAGCACTTTGATTGGCCAGCAAAGTATCCAGAGACGACTCGACACTCTGAAGCTCGTCGAGCTGGGCGATAAGCCCCTCCTTTCCCTGTATAAGATCGTGCAACTGGCGCAACACCAGCGCCAGTTGGCGACGGAACGGGTCGTTCTCTAGAGAGGCTAGAATCTGTGCCACGTTACGCAGCCTGAACTGCAGATCCGCAGCCCCCTCTGCCGACACGCTGGAACCGACCTGAAATGACATCTGTTCAGCCAGATCGATCACAGCCATGACTCGAAACGACAGTTCCGACAGGCTTTTCTGTGCAACCACCTGCGCCTTGATCGAATCTCGGACTGTTACTGACAGGGGCTCTGGATTATCGAGTGCTTCGCTCAACACGAAGGCCGCCTCGATCACTCGGGGTTCAATACGATATTCGAACTGGGTGCGTAGATCGACCAGCATCTGCCGTTGCTCACGCAACCTCGTGTGCCCTCCAATCAGCTTGGCCCGCAATGGCACACTGTCCGTCAGTAATTGATCAAGAACACTCAGGCCGGCACCAATAGTGCTCAATGGCGAGTTGGGCTCCGGCGTCGAGGCCGTCACGCCTTGATTGACTCGACTCCGCAGACTTTGAAGCAACAGCTGAATACGGTTATCAAGCCTGGTCAGTACCGCTACAGATTCAGTTTGACGAAGCCGCTCCTTGAGCTCCAGCACGCTCGCCAGCTCGCTCTGCAGCTCATGAGCAGTCACCAGCGATGGCACAGCCCGCTGGATGGCATTTTCCTGCGAGTTCACCAGATAACTGAGCTGGTAGCCACCTAACGCACCGGCCAGGGCCAGTGCCAGCAGAATGCACAGGAAGACCAGACGCAATCGAAACACGATCTGGCCTGACATGGACATCAGTTGGCTTAACTTTAGCATTCCAAGACTATCGGCCGAATTGCATAAAAGTTGCAGCTCACACTGGTTACTACCAACTTGTTATCGTCGGAGTTATCTCCTGTTGAACACTCTCACCCCATTCGATCGCCGTCGGCGCCAATTATTACAAGGCGGAACGGGCGGCCTGCTTAGCTGGTGCCTGCCGCAATCGGTACTGGCTGACAGCGCCGATGAGTTACACACCCTGGTTGCCAAGCAGGCACGCAAGCTGGCAGGCGAGCAACAGGTCAAGTTGCGGATGCTGATACCGGCCGGCAGCGGTGAGAACCTCATTCCGGTCATTGCAGCCTTTCGAAAAGCCAGCGGGATTGAAGTGGAGATCATTGAGTCGCCGGTAGACGACATCAATACACAGCTCACTCTGGACAGCATGAGTGGCGATGGCACTTACGATCTGGCCCTGCCAGCCACCTTCGGACTGCCGGATCTGGCCTCATCAGGCGCCATCCTGCCGCTTGATGACTTTGCCGCGCGCTACGAGCCAGCTGACTTTCGCAAGGATGTATTGTTCAGCACCGGCGACAGCTTTGATGGTGAACTATATGGCTTTCAGGCCGATGGCGACGCCTACCTGATGTTCTACCACAAGGGCTTGCTGAACGACCCGGACGAGCAGAAGCGTTACGAGGACCAGTTTGGCGAAGCACTCGCCATTCCCGACACTTGGGAGACACTGGACCAGCAAATGGCCTGGTTTCATCGACCCGACAAGGGTCTGTATGGCGGTGTGTTATTCCGAAATCCGGGCTATCTGGCCTGGGAATGGTGGGTTCGATTCCATGCCAAGGGTTACTGGCCGCTATCAGCGACACTTGAGCCACAGATCGATTGCGATGCCGGCGTCGAAGCGCTGGAAGCGATGATCCGGGCAACCAGTCATCAGGTGCCCGAATCCCGCTCGCTCGGACTGGTCGACAACTGGAAACGATTCAGTCGTGGCGATGTGTATTGCAACATCGGCTGGGGCGGTTCGCAGAAGTATTTCAACAGTAGCAAGTCTGCCATGCAAGGTCGACTGGAGTACGGCCCGACGCCCGGAGGCCTGGTTGACGATGAACTGCTGCTAACCCCTTATTTCAACTGGGGCTGGAATTATGTGGTGACCGCCAACAGCCAGCAGGCAGAACTGGCCTACCTGTTTGCGCTGTACGCCTCCTCACCGCATATGTCGACGCTGGCGGTACGCCAGGTTGGCGGCTTCTTCGATCCCATTCGACCGACGCACTACGATGATGAGGAGATTCAGAAAGCATATTCGAAGCCTTTTCTCGACGTACACAGACAAAGTCTGGAATCGGCCATACCGGACTTGTATTTGGCGAATCAGGGGCAGTATTACCAGACCCTGGGCAACTGGCTGGATCGTGCCATGGCCGGACAGGTAGAGCCTGCAGAAGCGCTGGCTAATGTTTCACAGCATTGGCAGCTTATTAACCGGCAATCAGACATGGAACTGCAGCGTGAACGCTGGCTGGAATTGCGTGAAAAGTACCCGGAGAACGTACGACGACGTTTACGTGACCTGAGTTAGCCCGCCACCGCGCTTGATCATGTAGCGCGCTCATTCGTCCAGGCCTTGTAAATACTGGTCGTTTTCTACCAGATTGGAAGAATAAGCTTTCCAATCTGGTAAATCTATTGCTCAATCTGTTCGTTAGTGCGATTTACTCTGCCATTGCTGCGCCTCAAAATGAGTCGTTCAATGAATTGGAGTAAACGACAGTGCCCGCAACAAAACACACACATATCTCGCTGCTTGGAGTGCCGGTAGAAGAAGGCGCCGGGCGTCGAGGCTGCACCATGGGCCCTGCCTCTTTTCGTACCGCTGGCATTATTGAAGAGTTGCAGGAACTGGGTATAGAGGTGAATGATCTGGGTGATCTCACCCCAGAAAAAGCCACCGATGCCAAGAGCTCTCACAGCCACCTGAAAAATCTGCCAGAGGTCGCTGGCTGGACCCGCAGCCTCTATCAGCGTGCCTACGAGCTGGCGAACGAGAATACCGTTCCCGTCTATCTGGGCGGGGACCACAGCCTGTCTCTGGGTTCGGTTGCCGGCACGGCAAAAGCTGCACAAGAGGCTGGTCGACCGCTCTTCGTACTCTGGCTTGACGCACATGCCGACTTCAACACCTTTGCCACCACCGAGAGTGGCAATCTGCACGGCACGCCGCTGGCGTTCGCCTGTGGTCAGCCTGGCTTTGAATCCCTGCTGGGCGAGTCGCTGAGCACCTGCGTCGATCCGCGCAATGTCTGCATCTTCGGCCTGCGTTCGGTGGACAAGCGCGAACGGGAACTGGTGGTCAGCCAGGGCGTTGAGGTGTGTGACATGCGCGCCATTGATGAGAACGGCGTGAGCACACTGATAAGCGCCTTCCTCAAACGCGTCGAGGCGGCTAATGGCTTGCTGCATGTCAGCCTTGATGTGGATTTTATCGAGCCTGAGATTGCACCTGCGGTCGGCACCACAGTGCCCGGTGGAGCGACTTTTCGCGAAGCCCATCTGGTGATGGAAATGCTGCACGACAGTGGTTTGCTCAGCTCTCTGGATCTGGTCGAACTCAACCCTTTTCTTGATGATCGTGGCCGCACGGCGCGATTAATGGTCGATCTGACCGCGAGTCTGTTCGGACGTCGCGTCATGGACCGCAAAACCTGGAGTTTCTGAGCATGTCACCTACACCTTCCGCACTCGCCTTCGTCCCGTTTGTCAGCGTCGACAACATGATGAAGATCGTCCACAGCATTGGTCTGAACGAAGTACTCAAAGAAATGGTCGGTTATATCGAGCATGACTTTCGTCGCTGGGAACTGTTCGACAAGACACCGCGTGTCGCCTCGCATTCCAAGGAAGGCGTGATTGAACTGATGCCGACCAGCGATGGTGAGGTCTATGGCTTCAAATACGTGAACGGTCATCCCAAGAACATGAGCGAAGGCTTTCAGACCGTCACCGCTTTCGGCGTACTGGCCAGAGTGGATAACGGCTATCCCGTGCTGTTTTCGGAAATGACGATTCTCACCGCTTTGCGCACCGCTGCTACATCGGCAATGGCCGCCAAATACCTTGCGCCCAAAGGCGCACGTACCATGGCCATGATCGGTAACGGTGCCCAGTGCGAATTTCAGGCACTGGCCTTCCAGGCGGTACTGGGTATCGACACCGTCCAGATTTATGACATCGATCCACAGGCCACTGAGAAAGCGGCACGCAATCTTGCCGACTCAGGCTTGAAGGTCATCAAATGCAGCACACCGCATGAAGCGATTGAAGGTGCCGAGATAATCACCACCTGCACTGCGGACAAACAGTACGCCACTATCCTGACCGATAATATGGTCGGCCCGGGTGTGCATATCAACGCCATCGGTGGAGATTGCCCCGGCAAAACCGAACTGCATCGCGACATACTGCTGCGCTCTGACATCTTCGTTGAATACCCGGAACAGACTCGCATCGAAGGTGAAATACAGCAACTCGCCGACGATCATCAGGTAACCGAATTGTGGGAAGTTGTCAGCGGTACTGCAAAAGGCCGTAGCAGCGAAGGACAGATCACCCTGTTCGACAGCGTCGGCTTTGCCATTGAAGACTTCTCGGCCTTGCGCTATGTGCGTGACCAGTTGAGCCGGACCGGTTTTTTCACCGAGCTTGATATGGTGGCCGATCCTGATGACCCACGTGATTTGCACGGCATGTTGCGACGGGCGCAGTAATTAGTGGTCGCCGAATCTGTACCCGCAGATTCGGCGTTCAAAGTATCAGGGCCAAGTGGCAGTGCCGTCCGGAAGGGGCGCTCGCAGAATTGCTTGGAAGATCCGCCGATCGAATGGTCAGCAACAACGCGGAATTTGCAATTGCTCGACAGGCAGCATTGGGCACAATCCAGACGATCTATCATAAATTCCCGTTGATTGACGTTTCGAGCATCATTGATAGTCCCTCGGCCATTAGCTGCCCTTCCACACCGTGATGCGACTATCAAATTCTGTTACACACTACCTTCTCGCTCTACAACTAGAATTCGAGCTATTCCAACTGGATGTGCTACATGCTCATCGCCGGCTTCAGCATGGAAAATATCACCTACCCGAAGACGACTAAGGGTCTGTGCAAATATTAATATTCAAATTATAAGAATATCTGCTACGCTCAGCACATGAGCAGAGAAGAATTGTCGCGCAAGCGTCTCGTAGATAAAATTGGTTTGAAATATTCGCAAATCCTTCCCTCACTCGACGAACGAGGCCGGCGCGAATGGGCTGCCACCGAGGCGATGGCATTGGGTCACGGCGGCATCACGATCGTTCACGAAGCAAGTGCCCTATCGATGCCTACTATACGTAGCGGCATCGCCGAGCTGATGGAGCGCAACGGCGGCGCGATTGAGTCTCCGCGTCGAGTTCGTCGTCCGGGTGCCGGACGCCCCTCGAAACTTGCCGAAGACCCCGAACTGCTCGGTGCTCTGGAGTCGCTTGTGGAGCCGGGCACACGCGGCGATCCACAGTCGCCGCTGCGTTGGACGACCAAGAGCGTGCGGGTGCTCGCAAACGAGCTTGGCGCGGCAGGGCATTCAGTGAGTTTCCGGAGCGTGTCGACGCTGCTCAAACAGTTGGGCTACTCTTTGCAAGGCAACGCAAAAACGATCGAAGGAGCTCAGCATCCAGACCGTAACGCGCAATTTCTATATATCGCCAAACAGAGCAAGCGACACATAAAGGCTGCACAGCCTGCGCTGTCGGTAGACACGAAAAAGAAGGAGCTTGTCGGAGCCTTCAAGAACGGCGGCCAAGAATATCGCCCCAAAGGTGAGCCGGAGAAGGTCAAGACCCACGATTTCAAGGGTGAGCTTGGCAGGGTGGCTCCGTACGGCGTTTACGACATCGCGGACAACGACGCCTGGGTGAACGTCGGGATCAGTGCGGACACGGCCGAGTTTGCGGTGCAAAGCATCCGCCGCTGGTGGCAGACATCCGGCAAGGCACGTTACGGATCGGCGCGCGAGATTTTTATCACCGCCGACTGCGGGGGCAGTAACGGTTACCGCAGCCGGCTCTGGAAGCTTGAACTTCAGGGGCTCAGTGACGAGCTGGGTCGATCAATCAGCGTCAGCCACTTTCCGCCGGGCACGAGCAAATGGAATCGAATCGAGCACCGACTCTTCAGCTTTATCACCATGAACTGGCGCGGCAAGCCGTTGTACGATTATCGCACGGTAATCGAGCTGATCGGAGCGACGAAGACAGAACAAGGACTAGAAGTACGCTGTGAGCTTGACACAAACACCTACGAGAAAGGGCGCAAGGTAACGGACGAAGAAATGGAGTCAATCAACCTGCACCCCCACAAATTCCATGGCGAGTGGAACTACACGATAAAACCACGGGAATAATGCAACTCTGTGTAATTGAATAGTTATTTATGCACAGGCCCTTAGCCGACTTAACGTAGCGAAAGTTACCCACTCTATTTGCCCTCCTGCACCGCCGGCCAATCCCTCTATCAATCGTGAGGATTGACGCTCTCTTCTGGATAAGCTGTGGACAACTCAGCGCCCTGAAACGGGGTAGGTACAAACAGCGCTTGCTCATCACTGGGAAGTGCTGCGCGCTGACGCATGCGCCAGATGGCGAAGGTAACGAATGAGGCATGGCAGCTGGCCAGCCAGATAAAAAAGCCCGGCGGCCCGAAGAAGGAAATGGCCGCACCCGACACGATAGGGCCGATAACCGAACCTGCCCCCAGGATCAATACCAGGCTACTACTGGCCCCGACCATCTGTTCAGGCTTCAGATAACTGTTGGTATAAGCCAGTGACAGCGTATGGATGGATAACACCACTCCGCCCGTCAAGATGATCAGCACAATCGAATAGAGTGAGCCTATGGCGCTGATGCCAGTCGCTGCCAGGCAGGCCGCAACGGCCAGAGCAGCGACGATCGCCATGATGATACGTCTATCAAAACGATCGGACAATTTTCCGATAGGCCATTGCAAGACCGCAGCCCCAATCGTCAGCAACGCCATGAACAAAGCAGTATCAGGCACCGAGAATCCGGCACTACGCGCGTAGACCGCCCCCATACCGAACACCGTACCGTTGGCCAGCCCGGCGATAAACATGCCGAACACACCCAATGGCGAAGCACTGACCAGCTCTTTCATTGAAATGGGGGTGCCCGACTCGATATCAGGCAATGGCGTGGAGCGTAACAACAAGGGCACCACCGCCAATGAGATGAGGATAGAGACCAGCATGTACAGCGTGGCCTCTTCACTGCTGGCCAGAGTCAGTAGCATCTGACTGGCCGCCACACCGCCAAAGGAGACCGCCATATACAGGGCCAGTATCTGGCCGCGTGTCTCTTCGGGGGCACGATCGTTCAACCAGCTCTCGGCAACCACCAGAATACCGGCGTAACAAAAGCCGGTCACACAGCGAATAACCCACCAGCTCAGCTCATCGACAAACAGGGCATGCAGCAGTATGGAGACAGAAGCAATGGCTGACATGGCGGCAAACACACGCACATGACCCACCAGACGAACCGCACTAGGCGTCCACAGCGAACCTGCCAGCAGGCCGACAAAAAAGCCTGACATGATCAGCCCGATGGAAGCCGGTGCAAACCCTTCAGCCTCTGCCCGTATACCTAAAAGACTGCCCTGCAAGCCGTTAGCCACCATGAGCAGGCCGATACCGAACAACAGGGTCCACACCGCACGCAGAGTAAACAGCAGCGTCGGTTCTGAGGGGCGAGAGTTTGGCATGAGCGGAAGGGTGGGTCGGGAGGTGTTAGGGATCGTGGTCAGCCTGCTTGTGCTGCGCACCGGTGGAGCCGTCGGTAATTGTACCCAATAGCCTTGATATCAAACATTCTCTGATGGCGACAGGCTAGCGTTCTGATAATCTGAAAAAGCTACGTCAATACAGGATGGAAATAATGAATAAGTGCCTATTGCTCTTTATTGCGTTACCTCTGGCTAATTCTGTCGCCATTGCGGAACCTGTGGTGACGGGTAATATCATCAGCTGGCCTGACGATGGATACTATCAGGTACAGAATGCCAGCAACTACCAAAGCATCTGTGAAGCAGGCGCAAACTGCGAAGTTGAAGATGGCGAATATATCGTCATCAATCACACCACTGGTCAACGTTTTGAAGGCATTCAAGTGCCAAAGCTGCCCGGTAATGAAAAAGGTTTTCAGATAGTTGGCACCACCCTTGTCTTTCCCGTGGACCAGTGGTTTCAGGTTCAAAACGCATCGACCTACGAATCATTATGCAATGGCCTGAGTGAATGCCAGCTTGAGCCGGGCACTTATAACGTCATCAATCACAGTAACGGCACACGTTATGAGGCGGTAGAAGTTGGCGAGCAAACTCCGCCTACCACAGGTACAGCGCCCACCGTGAATGGCAATACCATCAGCTGGGCTGACGATGGTTGGTACCAGGTACAAGGCACTGAGAATTATCAGTCGGTTTGCGAAGGCGGACGCTCCTGTGAAGTGGCTGATGGCAACTACCGGGTGATTAACCTGACCACAGGTGTCCGCTACGAGAACATTGAAGTGGCAGGTGGCGACACACCGCCCATAACGCCGCCTGTAAATCCAGGTGAAGTGCCCGAAGGCACCTACCCTGCACAGTTGAGCCTTGCCGATGCAAACGCTCAGGTGCCGGATGAGTCGGGCAGCCCGCTACCTGAGGGTGCGATTCTGGTGGGTGATGTCAATGGCGACGGGCTGGAAGACCTGTCTGTCTTTCTGCCGGGATTGGAGGCATTCAATAACACCGCAGTTATTCTGTTTGCCGATGCGCAAGGCAGCTACCCTGACCTGCCCCTGGACACCAGCCCCGATGCCGAGCTTGACGTCACGCTGACTCACGGCTTTCTGATTGAAGACGTGGGCATGCCTGTGCTGGGCATGGGTGATGTCAATAATGACGGCTTTGATGATTTGCGCGTCAGAGGCAGCGGCTTTTTCACATTCGCCCGAACCAGCTTGCTGGCAGGTGCATCCAGCTTCCCGGCACGTTTGAATACCGACAGCTTGCCAGAGGCGCAAATTCTGGTGCGCCTTCCCAACCTGGGTTCTTTCTCCACCGCAGGCGATATCAATGGTGACGGAATAATGGATCTGCTGATTACCGCACCCAGCGAGGTGAGTGGTGGCTTCATCTACGGCAAGACGGACCTGGACTTTGAGGTTGAAGAGGTTTCTGAACTAAGCGACATCGCAGTATTTCCTGGATGCGGCCCAGCTTATTCCTGCTCCATGAGCCCGATTGGTGATTTTGACAATGACGGCTATGATGATATGTATATCTCCCGCTTTGGTTCAGGCAACTGCGGATTTGCCAGCTATACAGCCGTTATCTACGGTAGCAGTGAGGGCATAGTCAAACGCAATAGATTCACGGACGCCCCTGCCAGTGATGTAACACGCATTGTTGGCCAGAACAGCGGCAATTGCTTTCCGGCAGCTGTTGCACGTTTTGTTGCCAGCGGCGATGTGGACGGGGATGGTGCGATGGATATTATTCTGAGCGGACCCGGCAATACTACTGACATTCACTATCTGATATTTGGTATGACTGACAAACGCCGACCCTATGTGTCAGTGGATGAACTTGATGGTCAGCGCGGCGTTGTCATATCAGGAGAGCTGGAGCCGACACTGGCTGACATCAACGATGATGGTTTTGATGATGTAATTCTTGACGTTAACAACGCCTACACAGGCTACAGTCGCGATATAACGTCGATTGACAGCCCCGTCGTCCGCCGTCTGCCAACACAGTTCCTCATCAACTTACCGTCCGTTGAATCAAGCGCTGCTGATCGATATCAGATCAGCATTAATGATGTCTTTGCTGGTGAGTTTGATATAGCACTGGATAGTGCCACGGTAGACGATGCGACTGATGGCGAAGAAGCTGTGGTGGAAGTGACGGTATTATCGAATAATGACGAAGTGCTGAGTACGACACGCCGCCTGGTGCCTGCCTTCGAGAAGATCGAAAACCTGACAGCGGCTTTAATTGCGCCACGACTGGTGGAACTGACGTTTAATGGGACAGTGAGGCCACCCTTTTATCTTACCTACCTTGTTTGGCGTGACGGAGTGCCGGTGGGGCGTGCTGGTGCGGGGGCTTTTACTTATATAGATAGCGATTTAGAGCTGGGTACTACTTATACTTATTTTGTTACGCCGGATTATTTGATGGATAAGTCGTTGGATGCGGAGCAGTTGAAGACGTTTCCGTTGGTTCAGCGGCAGAGTGGGAGCGTTGTTGTTGAAACTGGTGGAGTGTAGCTGAAGGGGCTGATATTGAAATGGCAAGTTGCTTTCAATATCAGACTCTTTACTATTGCGTACATACACGAGTCATCCATACTGGGCTTGTAATGCCTGAACCGAGCTGGATTCGGTGGCCTGGCGTGAAGTGATATTGAATAGGGACCACAGTTGATATGCGGTGCATAACTGAATCCACCGAATACTTGTTAGGTTTACCATAGAAATTATTATGAATATTGAATTCGATAGAGTAAAAATAGTAAAAACTGGACTAATAGAGTTTTGCTCATGCATGGAAAGATCAAGTGAAAATGAATTAATAATTCAGTATGCAGTAATTGCAATTCATAACGCATTGCAAGGAGCAGTTACAGTTGCTCTGAGGGAGGCTGATATTTCAGACACGTGGAAGAATTCGCATGCGAAAAAATGGGAAAATGTTGAGTTGCCTAAGCAGCTAGCCACCGGAGGTATGTACCAACCTGATAAATTCCCTCAGCTCAATGTATTCATGGATCTATATGACAAATATTTTAATGATAAATGTAATTCTATTGATAGAGAGCGCATAGAAAATCTAAATAAACATAGAAACGAGTTTATTCATTTTAATACTGATTATCTCTCAATTGAAAAACAATGGATAATCGATTCGTGTAGAGAAGGTATAGAGGCAATTAGCCATATTGTAAAAGAAGAAAAACAATTATTTGGAAATGAATATAATTTCTTTCAAGAAATTTTGAAAGAGGCGAAACAAAAAGTATGAGAGAAAAAGAGAAATATGTTTTAAACTACCTGTGTTTAATTTGACAAAAAGCGATTATCTATAGACTATTTGATTTGTGCGTATTTGGGGCTTTTGTTATTTTCAGTCTAATGTTCGTTGCGGGTAATGGATAGTGTGAGAGGTGATTAATATATCGTGGCGTTCAAAAAAGGTAAACCTAACAGAGCGATGAACGCCGTCACTTGCGGCCAGCACGCAACCATGAGTACCTCAGAACGCGCGCTGGCCGCAAGCGCGGGTTATCGCGGCTGTTAGGTTTTACTTACAAAGAATTAGTTGACGCTAAATTAGATTAGATTTCTAACACCCGCTTTAGGATGGCATGTAAATATTATGGATGAAATTGTTAAGCGAAAATTGCTGCTCGCAAAAGAGTTCTATAAAAATGGCTCTAGAAACGCAGATTATGAAGACGCCGTTAGCAAAATGGTGGCTGTTCACAATCTCCATATTGCAGTAGAAATTACGCTTAGAACGATAATCTTAGAGTTTGAGGTTCGCCGTGAGAAACAACTGAACATTGATTTTGAGTCAATGATGGGAGAAATAGATAATCACGGTGAACTAAAAAAACAGCAGAAGAGATTGCCATATAGGCAAGACATGCGGAATTTGAACTCCTTCAGGAATCTAATACAGCACCAAGCAATCGAGCCCGATGGGACTGCAATGAATGATTGGCGCGTTCTGACAAGTAGATTTCTAAAGCAAGCCTATGCAGATTACTTTGAAATAGACTTTGAGGAATTGAGCAAGATAAGCTTTATTGAAAATCCTGTAATTCGTAAACATTTAGTTGTCGCGAAAAAACACTTTGAATTTACCAACTATGAATCTGCCGCAGGGTATGCAGCATCAGCTTTCGATCTTGCTTCACACACCATATTTGACAAACTGGAAGGAGTAAGCAGACCACAAGAAACAAGGTTTTCGTTTGACGAATTTGGTTTGAGTTCCAAGTATGCTGGATCCGAAAATGAGCCCTTACTGAAAGAGATCGAAAAACAGCATGATCGGTTAATGATTGTAGAACGATTCCTAGCAGCCAGCGCCGCTGGGATAGAGCCCAATGATTATGAGAACTTCAAACTGAGAGCGCCGCATGTCGCACATACAGGTGATGGCAGGACACATATTGGCCCTTGGAATAAACCAGGAACACTTGATGAGCGTATGTGTGCGAATTGGGTAATAGATTTTTCTACTAAAGCTATTCTGCGGTGGCAACAATTGGGCTATGAGTTAAAGATATGGGATCGGCTTGGCGACCCTACATCGCATTTGGATGATCAAATTGAAAACATGTGCGTGGAGTCGTTACTGCGCGACAATATTTGTCAAGATACACCACCTTCAAATAACAAGAGTTGACAGGCGCGTTGAAGATGTAAAACCTAACTAGACAATGAACCTGACAGTTGCAATTGATCGGCAACCTGGCTACGCCAGAATGCAGTTCAATTGCAACTGCAGGTTATTGTTGATGTTCGGTGTGGCAGCGAACTTTTGCACGTAACCCGTCTTTTACGTATTGGCGTAGGAATTTTCGCCCATTTGACAGTCTCATTTAGAAGCAGTATGGTATGCGTAACGTATCGCGTAAATACATCTGATGATCAGAAGCTTCAAAGACAAGAAGACTGCGCGGTTTTTTGAAGGTGAGGATGTAAAGGACTTTCGTAGCTTTGTTGACCAATTGGCAAGAAGATTGACCTACCTGAACGAGGTCGAAGAATTACTGGATTTACGAGAGCTTAGGAGCAATCGAATCGAGGCACTTGTCGGTAAGCGGAAAGGGCAATACAGCATTCGAATAAACAAGCAATGGCGTCTTTGTTTTCGGTGGGGACCAGATGGCCCTGAGGATGTCGAAGTTGTTGATTATCATTAAGGAATTGTTAAAAGAGAATTAAAAGATGAATCGTCGAAATGGCATGCGTCCAGTACACCCTGGAGAAATTCTCCGAGAGGAGATGGAAGAATTGGAAATGTCTGCTCGTGCAATGGCAGAAGCACTCAATGTACCTGCCAACAGAGTAAGTGCAATCCTGAATGGAACTCGCGGTATCACTGCTGATACTGCGCTGAGGTTATCCCGCTACCTGGGTACGACACCCGAGGTATGGATGAATCTACAGAAAAGCTATGAACTGAGAGCCGCTGAGATAGAGGCGGGAAAGGACATAGAAAAACAAATAAAGCCACGCCCCAGAGCTGCATGACGTAGGTGCCTGTTGAGCACTGGCAGGTATCTATGGAAAAAGCCAAACCGAATCGGGTAAGGGCTGGTGTTTAGCCAGCCCTCCCCACAACACCCTGCATGCGGGTCCGCACAGGGCGTTTCATACTGAATGGTGAAGTGAGATCCACCCTTGGCGTAATGAGAACAAACCTTCAGCTTTCAAGTAGGCGTTAGATAACGCCTGTTGAATGCCCGGGGTCTTGGAACTACGGCAAGGTCCTTTACTCGTGCGACCGCACGCAACCGCTGTCTGTATCTTAACTCCCAGCTTTAACAGTTTTCCTATTTTGGTACGAGGTAAACGCCACTGCCGCCAGTAGGCCATTCGTAAACGGCGTCGTATCCAATGATCGAGTTCGACACACTGGTTATAGCAGTTGGCAATGCCAAAATAGTTTACCCAGCCACGTAAGTACTGGCTGAGCCTGAATATCTGGTAGCGCATGGATACACCCCAGTTGCGGTTCGTTAAACGTCGTACCTCACGTTTGAAATTGTGCAAGGACGACGCGTGCCATTGAATTCTGCCAGACCCGAAAGTGAAACCCAGGAACTGACAATCTTTGGCTTTAACGACACGGCTTTTAGTTGTATTCACAACCAGTTTCAAACGGTTTTGCAAGAATTGGCTGATGCTGTGTAGCACCCGTTCGCCAGCACGCTGACTACTGACTAAAATAGTAAAGTCGTCCGCGTAGCGAGAAAATTGATGGCCGCGTCTTTCCAGCTCCTTGTCTAAAGGGTCAAGCATGATATTCGACAATAACGGCGAAAGTGGGCCGCCCTGAGGTACACCGTCTCGACTCTCTTGATAAAGCTGGTTATCGATAACCCCAGCTCTCAGGTAACGTTTGATCAATCGTAGCACACGCTTGTCTCGAATCTTTCTGCCGAGAAGTGACATGAGCAGATCCTGATTTACCCGATCAAAGAACTTGGACAAATCCACATCCACAGCAATGCGACGTCCCGCCTTGATGATGGAGTGAACCTGCTTAACCGCTTGTTTTGCACTACGCCTTGGTCTGAATCCAAAACTACTCTCAGAGAAGTCTGGATCAAACACTGGCGTTAGTATCTGGGCAATAGCTTGCTGGATAATCCGATCTAAAACGCACGGAATACCTAGCGGGCGCTTACTGCCATCAGGCTTGTCGATCTCAACCCGTCGGACTGGAGAGGGCTGGTAACGACCTGTTTCCAGTTCGTTGACAACACGTTTCCAGTGCCCCGCACTTGCCCAGTCAGGAAACTCATCAATGGACATGCCATCGACACCTGCAGCTCCCTTATTGGCTCGAACACGGTTCCAAGCTCTGCGTAGATTATCAGAGTCCAGAATGCGTTCAAGTAGATCGTCACCAAAGGCTGGCTTCGTGACAAGACGCTGAGTCACGCCATCACCGGACGGTGTTCGTGTGCTCAAGTCTGTCAAGGCTCCTCCTTTATTCATTATGTTCGGGCCTTCACCGTGTCTCACCCATTACGGTGAGCGTTTGGCTACTATGCCGTCTGCTGACTTCTGTCTGATCACCAGTGCGGTTGCCCGCATCGGCGCTATCGGTGTTCATCGATTCGCTCTCTTTGGCTGATGGAGTCCAAAGAGCCAAGGCTTGGTCATCCAGCGCCTCACTGGAAAAAGGCCGATCGCACGTCAAACAGATCTCCCCAGATAAGAACATGAACTTTCCCTGCACAACTGCATCATTTACGGTGGCCATCAGATCACCTGGCTTCGTCATCTTGTGCTGACTCGCCTTCTGCCTACGCCTCATATGATGTTCTTGTTCATCAGCTCACAGGTTTGCTAGCGGCTTCCTTCAGACCGTTCCTCACGGATTGGCCCTTGCCATTCGCTAGTAGTTATCATCTAATGGCTCCATAGCTGGAATCACTAGATGGTGATCTTCCTACAGAGGACTTTCACCTCATTAGTTCATGCCCATGCTGGGCGTACACAAAGCAATGATACTGAAACTTGACCCTGCCACGCCTGCGCTACCGCTTCGTCGTGTCAGCCTCAAGTTCAGCATATTGCGGCTGTTAGTCGTCTCTTGAACATTCTTGCAAGACTTTAAGTATTCCCACGTGAACTCGATGAAGGGATTCTTACTAGGATCCATAAAACGAAACCAAAATCTGGCCAGCAGTAGAAACTTGAATACCGCCTATTGGTTATGTACACTGTACGTATGAAAGAATTAGAATTCGAATGGGATCCTAAAAAGGCAAAAGCAAACGAGAAAAAGCACGGCGTCTCATTTGAAGACGCAAGGACTGCTTTTTACGATGAAACAGCGATTGTTTTTCATGATCCAGATCATTCAGAGGATGAAGACAGGTTCATTTTGCTTGGGCTGAGCATTCGTGCTGGAGTGCTCGTTGTATGTCATTGTCTGAGGGAAAGCGATTCAGTTGTTCGTATCATCTCAGCAAGACAAACAGACAAGCAAGAGGAAAAAAACTATTGGGAGATGCGCAAATGAGAGACCACTACGATTTCACGAAAATGAAAGGACGGAAGAACCCTTATACAAAATTATTAAAACAACCCGTGACGATGCGTTTGGACAAGGACACAGTAGCTTACTTCAAGGCCTTATCTGAGCAGATGGGAATTCCTTACCAAAGCCTGATTAATTTGTATCTGAGGGATTGTGCAATGAATCAAAGAACCCTTGAAATGAAATGGATAGGTGGCGATAAGAAATAGCTCAAGAGCGTCACAAATGTCATCGACTAACGATACGCTAAACCTGTAGCTTGACACGAACACGGAGCCTGACTGCGCCAGAACCCGCATTCGTATAAAGCTCAGGTTAGCGCTGGTGTTAGGTTTACTTGGACACACCTATACGTTTGTGTGTGTTCTCGATCAATTTTGATGCGAATACTTCCGAAGATAACTGCACAATTGTGAACATCAGTTAAAGGCATTCGTTTTTTAAGCCAACCTGGTAATTACTTGTAAAATTGGATTCTTAACTCACAGAGCTAAAGTCGTTCGATGACAACAGGCAATAATTTCTATGTTGGTTTGTTAACCGTTGTGGTTTTGTTGTTCGGTCGAGTTGCGCAGGCAGCTGATTTCTCAGAAGCTGAGGAGCAAGTTGTAAGTTGTTATACCGATTGGCAAAAAAACATATCTGCATTGAGTAGTTTGGAATTACAAACTAGCGAAAGTTTAGTGAATAAAAAAATATTGGCATATGATTGCTATTTACCTGCATTCTATGAGATCAGGGAAAATCATTGGGAATTAAAAAAATGTTGGAAATTATATGATAAGAGCTTTATGCATAAGTGTGAAACTTATAATGACGGGTACAAGTATTTGATAAAGATGTTCAAAAATCATGCCCAATACTATAATTGTAGTGGCGATGTTCCAGAACAATATGCATGTATTTTGTATTCAAAAAACTATTTGTATTTTAAGGGATCCCGTTGTACAGAGGATTGCTCTGGCCATAATGCTGGCTATGACTGGGCAAAGGAGAACTCCATAGACACTGAAGATGAATGCGAGAGTCAATCACTTTCATTTCTCAAAGGTAACTACTCAGCCCACCGATGCACGAAAGTACTAGACAGTCGCTCAGTATCGTCTTATAACTCACATCATGCCAACTCCCATCGATCTCAGCACACTCACCTCAGCGCAGAAAGACGCGTTGATTATGTTGCTGTTGGAGAAGGTCGATGCACTCACCCAACAGGTTCAAGAGTTGCAAGCTCAGCTTAAACTGAACAGCCGCAACAGCAGTAAGCCACCCTCAAGTGACGGCTACGGCAAGCCTAAACCGAAAAGTACCCGTGCCAAGAGCGGTAAGCGTTCTGGAGGGCAACCGGGTCATCCCGGCAAGACGTTGAAGATGACAGCTCATCCGGATCACATCGTGGATCATGCACTGGAAGCCTGCTCCAGCTGCGGACTGGATTTGAGCACAGTACCCGTACTCGGCTTCGAGGCGCGCCAGGTATTCGATATCCCGCCGATCAAGATCGAGGCGACTGAGCATCGTGCACAGATCAAGGCATGCCCGTGTTGCCGGAGCCGCAGCAAGGCCGTCTTTCCAAAACACGTCAACCAGTCAGTGCAATACGGCACCGAGGTTCAGGGTGTAGTGATCTATCTGAGTCAGTATCAGATGCTGCCCTATGCACGACTCAAAGAGGCGATGGCGGACCTGTTCCAGATTCATCTTAGCGAAGGAACTGTGAATAATATTCTGACCCGTGCCTACCATCATCTGGCGCAATTCGATTCCTGGGTCAAAGACATGGTCATTGACAGCAAGGTGGCCCACTTTGACGAAAGCGGTCTGCGCGTGGGCAAGCAGCTGCAGTGGCTGCATGTGGCCGCCACCGAGCACGCGACCTATTACCGTCGGCACGTCAAACGTGGGCATGAGGCGATGATGGAGATGGGCATACTTGACGGATTCAAGGGATACGCGGTACATGACTGCTGGGCCAGCTATTTCCGCTTCGCCATCCTTCATGTGCTGTGTGGTGCCCACTTTCTGCGTGAGCTGATCCATGCTCATGAGCAGCATCAACAGAGCTGGGCCGAGAAGTTGATCACCTGCCTGCTGGATGCCAAGAAAGAGGCCGATGAGGCCCGGGCCAAGGGAGTCTTAATGCTCGATGAGTCTCGCATCAACCACTACGATCGACGCTACAGTCGGATACTGCGCGAGGGGCGCGCCGAACTGCCGGTGGTGCCAATATCAACGACAAAGAAGCGGGGGCGAGCCAAACAACATAAGGTGAAGAACCTGCATGATCGACTATTCAGATACAAGGCTGAAACGCTGGCGTTTCTCTATGATCTGACGCTGCCATTTGATAATAATTTGGCCGAGCGTGATGTGAGAATGATCAAGGCCAAACTAAAGATATCGGGCTGCTTTCGCTCCGAGCAAGGCGCTGACATCTTTTGCCGGATTCGTGGCTATATTTCTACAGCGAAAAAACAGGGTCGCAATGTACTTGATTCCCTGCGTGAAAGCTTCCAAGGTCAGGCCTTCAATCCAGCTATCGCATCAGTGGGCTGAGTAGATAATTGGACTCCCCCACCTCCTCTAGGAAGTGGGTTAATGTAATCGTTCCGACACAATTCACATTAATGGAGTCCAGCATGAAGAATACTATTGTTGGTGTTGATTTGGCAAAAGATGTTATTCAAGTGTGTGTTTACGCGAGCAAGAAAGTGCAATCGAACACCGAAATGACACACCACGAATTTCTTGAATGGCTATTTACGAGCTCCAGCACGACGGTAGTATTTGAAGCTTGCGGCACATCAAATTACTGGAAACAGAAGGCCACGGAGGCTGGCCATGCTGCACATTTGATATCAGCAGATCTGGTATCCAAGATCAGACAGAACCAGAAAACAGATAAGAATGATGCATTGGCGATTGTCCAGGCATCCATGTTGCCGGACATAAGTTTCATCAAGGGAAAGACTATTGAGCAACAGCAGTTGCAAACCATTTTGCGCTTAAGGGAGTTATCTGTGAAACAAAAGACCGCTTCTGGCAATCAGCTAAAAGCACTATTATTAGAGTTTAATATTCGTGTTAGCGCGAGAAATGGTGGATTGGGAGGGGTAATAGAATCTGTGCTTGAAGATGCGGAGAATGAATTCTCGGCAGCTTTTAGAGAGGCGTTGCATACCGCCTGGCAACACCACCTGAGCATCATCAAATCCATAGCTATATACGATGGGTGCCTGGAGGAATTAGTTGAGCAGCATGAAGATTGCAAGCGGCTGCTCAAGCTGGAAGGGGTGGGAGTAATCAATGCCGTGAACCTGTATATAGCACTGGGCTGCGCGGACCTGGGTTCGTTTTGCAAAGGTAAGGATGCCTCGGCATGCATCGGATTGACTCCGATACAGCACACATCGGGAGGCAAGGTAAAGCTCGGCTCAATCGGCAGGTATGTGAAAAACAGCTTGTTGCGGAGCCAGCTTATTACCGGAGCGATGGCAGTCGTTGCACAGGTGTGCAAAAGAACAGCGGTCACCAGTAAAGAGGTGTGGATACAGCAGCTGGTCGCGCGACGAGGCAAGAAAATCGCGGCGGTTGCTCTGGCCAACAAAAACGTGAGGACGGCATTTGCCATGCTCACACAAGGTACCGAATATAAGGCGGATCCTGTCGCCGTCTAAAAAGCGTTCCAACGATGAAGATGCAAAAACGAAGATAAAAATCAGCGTGTTAACTCAGTTAGTAACGAAGAGCCTTGAGCTCGTTGAGTAGAATTGAAAACACGTCCCGCGTAAATATCACAGAGCCTGAGTTCGCTACTCAATCGAGAGCTCGTACATAAGTACGCATCTATTTCTTCATTTATGCAATTTTGTTGTTGACACAGGGGGAGTCCACATAAGTTACTCTCAAAGGTTGTAAGATATACGTTCAGGAGAATAGCTATTAGATTATTACTACGAGTAGATTATTAGATAATATGACAATAAAACAGTTATTAAGTCTATCCACAGATCAATTACAGGAAGAATACGTGCTTACATTGGGTGGTGCAGTGTATTACTTCTCGCTCGCTGAGTGGATGGCTGCGAATTGCTGTGAAATCATGCAAAATGGCTATGTTAGAGATGTTTGTACTAAATCGAAAAAAATTACAGCATGGAACATTGCAGAAAAACTGGTGTCTTTGTCGGGGAAATTGTCAAAATCTGACGAACAGCATTGTTTAGTCACTGCCGCAGCAGAATTTCAAATTCTTGTAAGCGACGCAAGAAATCCACTGTTACACGCTTATCCCGCAGCAGTCGATGATATTGCTGTTCTTCATAATCCAAAAGATCAACAAACGTTTTCACTTTCTGCGTTGGAAGATATCGCTACTCGCTCATTCAATTGTGAGAACGTACTAAATCATGCATATTATAATTATCTAATTCCAAAGTTTTCCAATGGTGGTTGAAGGTCTGCTACAGCTGCAGTTGTGCGTTTTTAGCAGGATACAAGAAACGTAAACCTAACGAAACGCTGAAGCTGTCAATGGACCCGTCATCGGAACCTGGGCTCCGCCCAGAACCCAATGCCGCCTCCATTGCACCTTAGCGCCGTTGTTATGTCCGGCAAGGATACCTTGCGATATGGCCAAAACATTTCAAAAAGCCAATGAGAGCGGTAAATGAGTCCAACAGTATTTCGTGAGAAAGGGTATCGATTCTTTTTCTTTTCTAGAGAAGAGGTTAGAATGCATGTACACGTGATTTCTGGTGATGGAGAAGCTAAATACTGGCTAGAACCCCAGATTGAATTGAGCAAGAATAGTAAGTATTCGAGCAAACAACTAAATGAAATCAAAGCTTTGGTAGAGGAACACGAAAATGAACTCATCGCAGCTTGGCAAAAGCACTTCGGAAATTGAAGTAACAAATATATCCGGGCATGGTATATGGCTCTATGTACGCGGCACGGAGCATTTCCTTCCGTATGATCAGTACCCTTGGTTCAAAGAAAAAACCGTAAGTCAAATTGCAAATGTTGAAGAACCAAACCCAGGTCACTATTACTGGCCAGATCTGGACGTTGATTTGTCTGAGGCAATATTACTAAATCCGGATAAGTTTCCGCTACAAGCAAAAGGCACATAAAACGGCATCGCTGCTTTCGTTGGAAATAAGAAAGGCCGGAGGATGTGGAAGTTGCCGATTACCATTAACAGATATTAAAAGAGAATAGAGGATGAGGTATCGTAACGGCATGCGTCCGGTGCATCCCGGAGAAATTCTCAAAGAGGAGATGGAAGAATTGGAAATGTCAGCGTGTGCGTTGGCAGAGACCATCAATGTCCTATCCAATCGAGTAAGCGCTATCGTCAATGGAACACGAGGAACCACAGCCGGTGCAGTGTTGCCATAGTCCAGGTGCCTTGGAATAACTCCAGAGGATGGATGAACTTGCTAAAATCTATGAACTCAGATCGGTAGAGATCGAGGCAGGCAAAGAAATAAAAAACAGATAAAACCACGACCAAAAGTGGCCTGATGCCAACGTCTGAAATCGTGCTAAAGCAATAGCTTCATATGGCATCACATAACATTACGTAGAACCCGACAATGTGACAAAGCCCTCCTGTCGCTTTGGTCGGTCTTTGTCAATTGCGGGTTAACGCTGGTGTTCGGTCTACAAAGGGGAATTTTATAGACGTTTGAGTTACATCATTTTGTCAGGATCAATAAAAGGAAGGTAATTTGAGGGATTGCCGTGTCTGACTAGAGCTATACCTGATCCTCGGTCTTGAAAAAACACATGACCTGCCTTACAATAATAAAAATTGTAAGGAATGTCGAGATGGCTGAAGCTGCGATTACCAGTAAAGGACAAATTACCATACCCGCCGAAATCAGAAAGAAAATGAATCTTGGACCGCAAGACAAGGTCATTTTTACTTTGCTACCCAATGGAACTACAGTGATGCGAGCGAAAAATCGGTCGGTGACTTCATTGGCAGGTACGATTGTTACCAATAAAAAGAAAGTTGCAATCAAAGATATGAAGATGAACTGAAATGCCGGCTATCGATACAAATGTACTGGTACGCTACCTAATAGCCGATGACAGGAAGCAGTTTGAAACGGCTAAACAATTTATTGAGGAAGCTATCACAAACGAAGCTTTGTTCATTCCAGTATCTGTCTCCGTTGAACTGGAATGGGTTCTTAGATCGCTTTACGAAGTTAAAAAAGCGATGATCATCACTACGTTTAATCGCTTACTGGAAGCACGAGAAATAGAGTTTCAGGAAGAATCTGCAATTGAAATTGCGCTTAGCCTTTATGCCGATAACAATGCCGATTTCGCTGATTGTCTACATATCGCTAGCGCCCAAACACAAGGTCGTGTTCCGTTAGTGACGCTTGATCGAAAAGCCTCAAGAATAGAAGGCGCGAAACTATTAGTATGAAATTGGTAGTTTTCAATATGTACTTTGTACTTTGCGCTTTGTTGAGATGCAGCAGTTCCCGGCGAGTTGACAAACCTCGCCAGATCAACGTTGTAGCGGACCTTGGCTACTAGCTTTTCGTAATCTGCCGACTACGCTTTTCACATCTGTTTGTTGATGATGTTGAGTTGTAGCCCATGGCAGCCCCGTTTGCTCGTTTCCGCCCGGACGTTTCAATGCCCGGTTTGTTGACCACTGTTCGCACCGCCTTTGACAAAGTCAATGATAAGCGCAGGCAGGCCAGTGTCCAGTATTCGATGTCCGATTCGCTGATGGCTGGACTGGCGATCTTTTCACTCAAGTACCCCTCCTTATTGATGTTCGATCAGCATGCCCGTTCCAGCGAGCCTGTCTCGAACCACAATCTGCGCACCTTGTTCGGGTTGAGCCAAGTCCCTTGTGATTCTCAGATGCGCGCGATTCTCGATCCGGTCAATCCGAGCGAGTTGCGAGGCGCCTTTCGTGCCATTCACAGTGGCCTGCAGCGCAGCAACTCGCTCAAGGACTTCCAGTTGTTCAACGGCAAACTGTTGCTCTCGATAGACGGCACAGGCACTTTCTCATCCACTCGCATCAGCTGCAAGCACTGTTGCGTTAAAAAGCCCAAACGCAACCAGAAGTCTGATGAAGGATCAGAGTTCTACCATCAGATGCTCGGTGCCGTGATCGTTCATCCCGAACGCAGCACGGTGCTGCCACTGGATTTCGAGCCTATCACTCGTGCCGATGGTTCGAACAAGAATGACTGCGAACGCAATGCGGGTAAGCGCCTGATTGCCAGTCTTGCCGCTCAGTACCCCAAGCGTGGTTTCATTGTGATCGAAGACGCACTGGCTGCTAACGGGCCGCACTTAAAGACATTGATCGAACACCGGATGGACTTTATCATCGTTGCCAAACCCGGCTCTAACGCAGCACTTTTCGAGACGCTGGATCAGCGCATGAAGCAAGGGGAGTTGCAGGCGTGGGAAACAGTGGATGAGAAGACGGGCCTACTTCGTGGTTATCGCATCTGCGAGCAAGTTCCCTTGAACAACACTCACGCTGAGCTGCTGGTCAATTGTCTGGAGTACTACGAGATTGATCGACAGGGCAAGGAGCATAACTGGCAGTGGATCAGCAGCCTGCAGATCACCCCTGAGAACGCCGAGCAGATCATGCGCGCCGGACGCGCGCGATGGAAGATCGAGAATGAGACATTCAACGCAGCCAAGAACCAGGGCTATCACATGGGGCATTCCTACGGCCACGGAAAGCAGTACCTCTCCAGTGTGCTCGGTGGATTGATGTTCCTGGCTTTTCTGATCGATCAGGTCCAGGAGAGCTTCTGCCGGGTTTTCGGCGAAATCCGCATACATCACAAATCACGCCGGAACCTGTGGGAACGCCTGCGCGCCGCCTTTACCACCGTCAAAGCCTCCGAATGGGAGGGGTTCATGCGTTTTTGGCATAAGCCAGGCGACTTTGCCTTCGAGATACCTTCTGATCGGCCAACATAGGTCGGCTCATCTTACTGCCCACACTCCACACACCAACTTTAGGCCTACCGCACGTTCCTCCACATCTGATCACTCATGCCAATTCGCGGTAGGCCCATCGATGTCTGCAATAAATTGGTAACCAGCTTTACATTACAATACAACTATGGTACTTGTTCGCTGGGAATTGCTGGTTGAGATGCCAACCTCACACGGAAAAACGACTCGATATTTTTATGCAAGAGTTGTTTGAGTAATATAGAGCATCAGGTTTACTGCACTGACCGAATCGGGTAAGGGTTGGTGTTTAGCCAGCCCTCCCCACAACACCCTGCATGCGGGTCCGCACAGGGCGTTTCATACTGAATGGTGAAGTGATATCCACCCTTGGCGTAGTGAGAACAAGCCTTCAGCTTTCAGATAGGCGTTAGATAACGCTTGTTGAATGCCCGGGGTCTTGGAACTACGACAAGGTCCTTTACTCGTACGTCCGCACGCAACTGCTGTTTATATCTGCACTCCCAGCTTTAGCAGTTTTCCTATTTTGGTGCGAGGCAAACGCCACTGCCGCCAGTAGGCCATTCGCAAACGGCGTCGAATCCAATGATCGAGTTGATTATTCAGACGAGCCTAAGGGTCTGTGCAAATATTAATATTCAAATTATAAGAATATCTGCTACGCTCAGCACATGAGCAGAGAAGAATTGTCGCGCAAGCGTCTCGTAGATAAAATTGGTTTGAAATATTCGCAAATCCTTCCCTCACTCGACGAACGAGGCCGGCGCGAATGGGCTGCCACCGAGGCGATGGCATTGGGTCACGGCGGCATCACGATCGTTCACGAAGCAAGTGCCCTATCGATGCCTACTATACGTAGCGGCATCGCCGAGCTGATGGAGCGCAACGGCGGCGCGATTGAGTCTCCGCGTCGAGTTCGTCGTCCGGGTGCCGGACGCCCCTCGAAACTTGCCGAAGACCCCGAACTGCTCGGTGCTCTGGAGTCGCTTGTGGAGCCGGGCACACGCGGCGATCCACAGTCGCCGCTGCGTTGGACGACCAAGAGCGTGCGGGTGCTCGCAAACGAGCTTGGCGCGGCAGGGCATTCAGTGAGTTTCCGGAGCGTGTCGACGCTGCTCAAACAGTTGGGCTACTCTTTGCAAGGCAACGCAAAAACGATCGAAGGAGCTCAGCATCCAGACCGCAACGCGCAATTTCTATATATCGCCAAACAGAGCAAGCGACACATAAAGGCTGCACAGCCTGCGCTGTCGGTAGACACGAAAAAGAAGGAGCTTGTCGGAGCCTTCAAGAACAGCGGCCAAGAATATCGCCCCAAAGGTGAGCCGGAGAAGGTCAAGACCCACGATTTCAAGGGTGAGCTTGGCAGGGTGGCTCCGTACGGCGTTTACGACATCGCGGACAACGACGCCTGGGTGAACGTCGGGATCAGTGCGGACACGGCCGAGTTTGCGGTGCAAAGCATCCGCCGCTGGTGGCAGACATCCGGCAAGGCACGTTACGGATCGGCGCGCGAGATTTTTATCACCGCCGACTGCGGGGGCAGTAACGGTTACCGCAGCCGGCTCTGGAAGCTTGAACTTCAGGGGCTCAGTGACGAGCTGGGTCGATCAATCAGCGTCAGCCACTTTCCGCCGGGCACGAGCAAATGGAATCGAATCGAGCACCGACTCTTCAGCTTTATCACCATGAACTGGCGCGGCAAGCCGTTGTACGATTATCGCACGGTAATCGAGCTGATCGGAGCGACGAAGACAGAACAAGGACTAGAAGTACGCTGTGAGCTTGACACAAACACCTACGAGAAAGGGCGCAAGGTAACGGACGAAGAAATGGAGTCAATCAACCTGCACCCCCACAAATTCCATGGCGAGTGGAACTACACGATAAAACCACGGGAATAATGCAACTCTGTGTAATTGAATAGTTATTTATGCACAGGCCCTAAAACAACTTACTGACAAGACGTTGACGCCTTGGCATATTATATTTGCCCGAAATAACACTGCAGAACAGAAACACTAGTCTAAAGAGCAGCAATACGACACCCCACGCCGAAGAGATTGACAGTTACCCTGAACTCCTCTGTCGCGCGAGTCTTTCCTCGATACAGATCAGGTACTGCTCCGGACGAAACCCGTGGGGTTAGAAAACATGTCCTCTCGAATGTTTTATACCGTGGACGTCAAAGATATACACGCCCTTGCTGCCGACTTTGCAACGTAAGGAGCTCAGCGAGTCAATGTCATTCACCTGCACCATACGCTTGTTCCAACCGCCGCACTCTTTGATTCACTTGTTGTTCGCCTAGGGGGAACGGAGGCTGCGGGGCTTGAGCTTTGTCAACGTATGTGGCGCGTGCACACAGAACATAATCATTGGCGCGACATTGCCCAACACGTGACAATCGATCCCGTCGGCACAATCTGGCTCTGTCGTCCATGGTAGTTGCCTCCAGCAAGCGCCTCAGGCTTCAATGGTAATGCGAGCGTTGGACCGTTCATGATCGAGATGATCGGGAATTTCGACGTTGGACACGAACGACCCACGGTAAAACAACACGTATCCACGCTCGCCACGGTAAGCGCAATACAGCAAGCATTCGGACTCGATCCGAATGCATTCGCTTTTCACAATGAGCTTAACCACGAGAAATCATGTCCGGGCCATACGATAGACCGCCGCCTGACAACAAGCCAATGCGCACAAATTGCAGGCGCGAAATAGGCTACTTCTGAAGTCTTGCTGAATCAAGAAGAGACCAATTCGGATATCAACGAAATCACTCTGGGCGCGGCAAAGCCTGAATTCGTAGAGGATGTTCTTCCACCCATTACGCAAGAAAATGAGTCCACGATCGCGATGGCATCAGAACCCGACGTAGGCATGATAAGCCAATCCCGTGAGCATCAGTCCAGGATGTCATTTGTACTGTTTCTTTCACATCAACAGATTAAATGTGTTTTAGACAAAGCACCGAAATAATGGAGCGATCAGCACTTTACCCGGAGTCGGGGAAATACACCTTCAATTTGGCTGAATGCTCATAAAATATCCTGACAACCATGAACATGCCAACCCCACCCCGTACACTTGTATACGACGCTCAATACCCGCGCATAGTTGCCGGGGAGCTAGTGCATTATAAAACAACCCTGCTCATCACTTCTGTTCAGGGTTCCAGGTTAGTTTGTTACCGATCCTCTGATTCGCGTGACACAGACTCAATCAACTGATAGGAAGGAATGGCCGTGTAGAAAGACGCGACGCCAGTCCTGATTTGACGGTCCGATCTGACGCCGCATCCCCAACCGTGTTTTCACACAGCCAAGTGAAGTATCGCACTTCATTAGGTTTCAATCCAGAGCTACCCGGCAGGGATTGCCGATGGACGACCTGGACACTGCACGGCGCTACCACTGCGCTCGTTGCCACCAACCGGTCATTATCTGCCGCCACTGTGATCGAGGCAATATCTACTGCTTCGATGGATGCGCCCAGGCTGCAAATAAAGAACGCTGCAAACGAAACGCAAAACGCTACCGACGCAGTCCTAAAGGCAGGCGTAGCACTGCCGCCCGTCAACGTCGTAACCGGTTGCGTAAAGCAATGCTTGAATCGGATCTCGAGTCGAGCAAACAACCCCCGCTCACGCTAAAGCCACCTGACTCAGAACCGAGTGCAACACCCTGCGATTCACCCATAGTAACGCACCGGGGTTCCGTCGAGGAGTCCGGCAGTGCTCCACTGATATCCAGGCCAACACAGTCTCGTTTTGTTTACTGCAACGGGTGTCAACGTGCCTGCAATGAGGCTATGAGAATCGATTTCCTGCGAACAACACGACATCACTCTCGACATCGGAATTACAAAGGGACACCACCATGACGATTCATGCTGAGTTGCATAGCCAGATTCTACGGCTTCACTTTGTCGAGCACTGGGGTGTCAATACCATCGCCCGCCAGCTGCATATTCATCACAGCGTGGTTGAACGTGTACTGAGCCAGGTTGGTGTGCCACAATCTGAGCGAACCGAGTCACGATCGATACGCGATCCCTACAACGACTTCATCGTAGCCACGCTGGACAAGTTCCCCGATCTGACCGCTACTCGCCTATATGTGATGGCATGTAATCGCGGGTATAACGGGTGTTCCAGTCACTTTCGTGCTCGCGTGGCGGAGCTGCGTCCCCGGAAAAATCCGGAGGCCTTCCAGCGTCTCAAGACTTTTCCAGGAGAACAAATGCAATGTGACTGGGGCTCATTCGGTCATCTGCAAATCGGCCGGGCCAAGCGTCCGTTGATGGCCTTTGTGATGGTGCTTTCCTGGAGCCGCATGATCTTCGTACGCTTCTATCTTAACGCACGCATGGAGAGTTTTCTGCGGGGACATGTTGCTGCCTTCGAGCATCTCGGCGTTGCTCGAGTTGTATTGTACGACAACCTGAAATCGGCTGTCATTCAACGCCACGGTGATGCGATCACATTCAATCCCGAACTGCTAAAACTCTCGGCACACTATCGTTTCGAACCGCGCCCCTGCGCACCGTACAGGGGGAATGAGAAGGGCCGAGTTGAAAGAGGAGTTCGTTTTATACGCGAGAATTTCTTTGCGGCCCGTGACTTCCGTGATCTGGATGATCTGAATAGACAGGCCGACCAATGGTGCACTGAGCACAGTACCCAACGCCCTTGCCAGGCGGATACATCAATCACGGTCGGTGAAGCGTTTGAAAAGGAGAAGGAGCACCTGATTGCATTACCGGACAATCCGTATCCAGCCGATGATCGGGTCAGTGTGTCCATCGGAAAAACACCGTACGCACGCTACGATCTCAACGATTATAGCTTGCCACACACTCATGTGCGTCGCGTGCTGACAGTACTTGCCTCGATGGGCACGGTGCGAATCACTGATGGTGCCAAGGTGATTGCCAGCCATGTTCGCAGTTATGGTAAAGGCGAACAGATTGAAGATCCTGCGCATCTGCAGGCACTCGTTAACTACAAGCGTCGGGGGCGTGCACACCGCGGCCAGGATCGGCTTTCGCAGTCTGCACCGAGCAGTACTGCACTACTGACACAAGGCGCCAAGCGTGGCTACCGGCCTAGCCAGGTGGTTGCCCAGCTACTGAACCTGCTGGACAGCTACGGGGCACAGGAGCTTGAACACGCCATTGCAGAGGCATTGAGACAACAGGTTCCACATCCCAATGCTGTGCGCATTGTGCTTGAACGACGGCGTGATGAGCACAACCGTCCACCACCACTGATCGTACCCTTGCCAGCTAACGCACGCGCTAATCACATTGTCGTGCGCCCGGGCTCATTGGATTGCTATGACCAGTTG
Organism: Granulosicoccus antarcticus IMCC3135; assembly: GCF_002215215.1. Taxonomy (NCBI): domain Bacteria; kingdom Pseudomonadati; phylum Pseudomonadota; class Gammaproteobacteria; order Chromatiales; family Granulosicoccaceae; genus Granulosicoccus; species Granulosicoccus antarcticus. The sequence continues at coordinate 7,642,346 of NZ_CP018632.1, forward strand.
AGCGACAACGACAACGACAACGACAACGACAACGACAACGACAACGACAATAGCGTGCCGGGAGAGACAGATGACGACTCCATTAAATAGTGAATTACAACAACGCGCCCTGGCCTTGAAACTTCATGGCCTTCTAGCACATTGGGATGAACTCTCAAAGGATCAGATTGCCTGGATCCCCTCTTTGCTGCAGTGGGAAGAGGTAGAACGAACACAGCGCGGCCTTGAACGACGTCTAAGCAGCGCTCACATTGGGCGCTTCAAGCCACTGGCAGACTTCGACTGGCAATGGCCTGAACAATGCGACAAAGGCGCCATCTCGGAGCTGATGAATCTGGAGTTTATTCACGAGACAAGCAATATCATACTGATCGGTTCAAATGGCTTGGGCAAATCCACTGTGGCTCAAAACATCACGCATGAAGCGGTGATGCAAGGTCATACCGCGTTGTATGTCAATGCTGCCGAAATGCTTGGAGATCTGGCATCACAGGATGGTGATAACGCGTTGCGACGCCGGCTCAGATATTACGCTCACCCCTCATTGCTGGTCATTGATGAGTTGGGCTATCTGTCCTATGGCGATCGACATGCGGATCTTCTATTTGAGATCGTCAACCGTCGCTACGAGAAGAAGCCGATCATTGTTACTACCAACAAACCGTTTAGCGAATGGGCATCCATGTTCCCCAACAACGGCAGTGTGGTCTCCATTGTTGATCGACTGGTGCATCATTCAGAAATACTGGTGATCAAGGGTGAATCGTATCGAGTCCATGAGGCCAAAAAAAGAGCAGCTTCAAAGAAAGGGACCCGAGCCAAAGTGACAAGAACGCCCAAACCAAAAGGCAAAGACTCATGAACTCACGTTGTGTTGATGTGGCCTTCTACTGGACGCCAGAGGAAGCTGCCGCCATTGTTGATTATCTTGACCGTTTGCGCGATACGGTTTGGGAGCTCTACAGCGAGGACATCATAGAGTGCCGCACGCCGGAGCTTGATGAGCAATGTGATCCACGCCAGCGGCATCTTTGTTTTGACGATGAAATAGACCGAATGGCAGGGGATGATAAACAGGAATCGACCTCATGTAACCAGTCCGGTAGAACCTCACAAGAGCCGGGTGTGATGAACGACAAAACCAAACTATGGGACGCACTGCCATCAATCGACGCTCTGTCCTCACTGAGTGACGAGGATATCGGTGAAATGCATAATTTGCTCCGTGCGCTATTGCACGCCTGCGAAGAACTCTACAAGGATCCGATAAGGCGCATGGGCGAACAAAGACATCAAGAACTTCACCCCCCGTGGAAGCGTGGCCTGTCCCGATCGTCAATGCCCAACTGGGACGACGAGGACTTCTAACAAAGACATGCTTTTCTAGCATCTGGATCCTGCGGGGTCCAGTGTCAGGCAGTCTCATTTATTGAAAAACTCTCCGGCAAATAGCCGCGCTTTTGATCCAGCAAAGACAACACTAAACGACTGGGCTCAATTATTCGTTCACGGCCTGGCTGTCGTCGGCGTGATATTCGTATATATCCAATACGAACAGAATTCAACTGATACTCGTGTCGAACGAACGTTGCTCTACGTGAGCGAATTCAGAGACCAAGACACCGGTGTTGGCTTGGCGCAGAGAGATATTAACGATATATTGTGGAAAAACGAGAACAACATCAGTCAAGTAGCCGCAATTCCAGAAGACGATACGCGCAAAGCTGAAATACACCAGAAAATGGTATTTCAATGGATTGACAGCTCCGCAGACAGCAAATCCCCTTTAGCGAATAGTTTGAACGAAATGGTCAGTTTTATGGAGAGCCTGTGGGTCTGTGTAGAGGAATCACTTTGTGACGAGAGCGCTGCTGCAAGATTTTTCTCACAATATGCTGCACGCTTCGAGAGAAACTTTGCCCCGTACATACAGAACAGAATGCTCTATGCCCCTCCATACGCACATGGATTGAAAGGCATAGCAGCACTTGATTCTGATCAGTGAATAACATTCAACCCGCACAATAACGATAAACCCATCAGTCGCAGCCAGTAGGCAACTTGAGAGATCACATGAAACCTTCTGAACTAGAGATGCAGGCTGGCGGATGTGTTTGCAAAAAAGTTCGCTACAGCCTCATCGGTTCTCCCCTACGAGTAACCATCTGCCATTGCACCTGGTGTCAGCGACGCACAGGCTCTGCGTTCGGTGTTGAACTGGTTTTTCATGAAGATCAGGTTCTATTTCACCCCGATACCTTATCGGTCTATCGGCACATATCAGATGAGTCTGGTCGATGGCTCGACCAACATTTCTGCAATAACTGCGGATCCAGTATCGGCCTTACCCTGGAATCCGTTCCATCCATACAGTCCATTTCTGTAGGCACGCTTGATAAACAGAACTGGTCTGAGCTCACCAATTTAGAACGACGACATGTATTTGTTCGCTCAGCTCGTCAGTGGTCGGATATCCCCGGAGATGTGGAGCAATATGAAGAACATTTTAGAAATTGACCCGGCACAATAGTGATGCAACTTTTGATTCTCACTGCGCAAACATCGTTTGCACCAGAGACGACTGCATTGATGACTTCAATTAACTGAGACCTTATTGTCTCAATCCCGCTGCCATACATCTCGCCTAACAGCCCTGCCACCGATCTACCCGCCTCTACAAAGGCACAATTTCTCGTCTTGACAGTCACATTATGTATGGACATAATGATTTCCTCCATCATCCATGCAGGCAGATTTCGATGCGCCTAGTTAATACGACTCTCGCCACTATGGACGGAGACCAGCCCTACGGGCTCATCGAGAACGGCACCGTGGTGATTGATAAGGCAACAATCGCCTGGGTGGGTCCCGAAGCGGATCTGCCAGCCGAGTTTGCAGACCACGAACAGCAGGATTGTGGTGGACGGTTGTTGACTCCAGCCTTCATTGATTGCCACACACATATCGTTCACGGCGGCCACCGTGCTATCGAGTTCGAGATGCGTCTGGAAGGTGCCAGCTACGAAGAGGTAGCACGCGCCGGTGGTGGCATAGTCTCCACCGTGAAGGCCACACGCGCTGCCAGCGTTGACGACCTGCTCGCATCCGCCCTACCGCGAGTTGATGCACTGCTGGCAGAAGGCGTCTCTCTGATAGAGGTTAAGTCCGGCTATGGTCTGGATCGAGAAACAGAGCTGGCCATGCTGCGTGCCGCACGCGCTATCGAAACGGTCAGACCCGTTCGCATCCGCACCACTTTTCTGGGCGCTCACGCAGCACCTCAGGAATACAAAGGGCGAGATGATGCCTACCTGGAAGAGGTCTGCCTGCCAACTCTGGAAGCTGCCCACGCTGCCGGTCTGGTCGATGCGGTGGATGGCTTCTGTGAAGGTATCGCCTTTACCCCCGAACAGATCTCTCGAGTATTCGACAAGGCGCAGGAACTGGGCTTACCTGTCAAATTACATGCCGAACAGTTATCGAATATCGGTGGTACAAAGCTGGCTGCTCGTTATGGTGCTCTCTCTGCTGACCATGTCGAGTACGCCAACGAAGAGGATGTCCAAGCCCTGGCCGATGCAGGAACCGTAGCCGTCTTGCTGCCTGGTGCCTTCTACACATTGCGTGAAACTCAACTACCTCCCATTTCAGCTTTCCGCAAACACCACGTACCCATGGCGCTTGCCACCGATAGCAATCCCGGAACCTCACCCATGACCTCTTTGCTGCTGGTCATGAATATGGCCTGCACCCTGTTTCGCATGACACCCGCCGAGACACTTGCCGGTGTGACCTGCAACGCGGCCATGGCTCTGAGTATGCAGGATACGGGCATGATTCGATCCGGCTTGCGTGCAGACCTGGCCCTGTGGAATGTGGAGCACCCTGCCGAGCTTGCCTATCGGGTCGGCACGAATCTGCTGCATCAACGCATATTCAATGGCAACACCTGAAGTCTGTTTCAGGCCGCATTCGCCACCTGCCCTCAAAGTTGAGAGCTGCAGATACGCCGCTTGAAAATAGGCAGAATGTACGGCATGCCAATGAAATGATCAGGACTACCAAGCTCACATCTCATTAGTCGATAGTTGTTACATCACGCTCAACCAGTCCGCTGACTCAGCCACACTGGTAACCAGAAACAATGAGCAAACAAACAACTCCGTGGAGATGACATGACTATTTCAGATATTGAAAATGACACGTCCAATACAATCGCTTCAGAGAATAATGAATTGCGCCATGGCGATCACGCCAGCGACATCCGCGGCAGTGAGGATCAGGCCGACAATGGCCAGACAGCACCCAGGCATGGCCCCGATACCATCGCTGCTGCCAATAAAGAAATGAGGCAGGACATTCGTTCCGATGAGATTCGGGATGACGAGGAATATCTGGGTGAGCCTCTGGCAGACAAAAGCGATGTGACAGCACCGATGCACGATGCTGACAATCCGATCAATGATGCCAGCAAGGTGCCAGGCGTAGACCCCGACAAGATCGAAGCCATGCGTGATGAAAGCCGGCATGCCATTGATCTCAGTCAAGGCCGTTTGCGGGATGTGAATCTGACACAGGGGCGATCAATCATAGAAGCTCAGTTCGATGATCGAGGACCGGCAACCCATCTTGAGCCTGACGCTGAACAATAGAGTTCTCTGTAGTGTGTGCCGGGGTATAGCCAGTGCATAACTTCTATTGGCCTCATCCCGCATCGAGCCTCACGGACCTGTCTAACCTGTCTTTACAGCTGGTTTAAGTCCACAATGGTTCTTCATGTATAACTTTGAAGAGTCAACACGATGCCATTAGCTTTGCTCATTCTAGTGACCGCCATATTGACAGGCTGTGGCACCTACAAAGGCAATGAAACATGGAGACGCAGCACCTGCACTCAAATTGTTGATGTCGACGAGCGGGCCCGATGCGAACAGGAAGCCACCCGCCCAGAGAGCGAGTACAAGCAGGATGTGAAGGAAGCTCTGGATAATTGAGACATCATCCGGGACATCATGGCATGAGCGAATGTCCTTGAAGCGGGCTACGGACGTTGGTGATTCGGGCAGACATCCATTGTCTACTAGATACAACTGGAGAGAATTTTGAGCAAACAAGAAGTCCTGATCACCACCAGCATCCCTGCGCGTAATCGCATGTATCACGCCAATGAGATAGTGTATAACGTGTCTTTCTACGTATCGACTATCTGAACGCATTGGATAAAAACTCACACATCAAATTCCCGGTTGTAGACGCACCACGACTGCGGCTTGATGAGATCACAGACAAAGATGTCAAAGCCATACACAAACTATTTACCTTGCCAGAAGTTCTCGAGTATCACGATCTGGAATGCCTCACAGATAGGGAACAAGCAGCCGATATAGTGCATGAATTTCGAGCACGCTTCGATGAACGCACCGGTATCCGCTGGGCAATACGACTGAAAAAAGACTCACGCCTCATCGGCACCGTCGGGTTCAAATCCTGGGATCGGGAAATGAGAAGCACTGAGCTGGGCTATGATTTGCTGCCCGAGTATTGGGGCAACGGCTATGCAACCGAGGCAATCAATGCGATCCTGAAAAGCACCATTTTCAATGAATTGCCCTGGGGAGCGTTGCACCGCATTCAGGCAGAAACAATCCCTGGCAACTCCAGATCCGAGTCTGTCCTGCGCAAACTGGGGTTCAAGGAAGAAGGGCTACGTCGGGATGCAGGATATTGGAAAGGCCGATACCACGACCTCAGATGTTTCGGACTATTAATCAAAAACGCTTAGCCCCATGAACACCATCGGAATACTCGCATACGGTTCTTTGATTGAAGACCCGGGCATAGAGTTGCAACCGCTGATATCCGGTCGTGTCAACGATGTAGAAACCCCCTTTAATATCGAGTTCGCCCGCTCAAGCCGAACACGGGATGGTGCACCTACGGTTGTTCCGGTCAATAGCATTGGGGCATCGGTCGAGGGTGTCATCCTGGTTCTGAATACTACTGTCGGGATCGATTTGGCTAAAGACCTGCTGTGGAGAAGAGAGACCCGGAACGAAGGCTCAGACAGGCACTACGCCAACCCGACCGGAGCTCCTGCCAATCAGGTGATGGTGGTTGAAGTTGAAGGCCTGGGCGGTATTGATGTTGTTCTGTACACCAGCATCAAAGCCAATATCTCCCACCCTACAGTAAATGAGCTAGCCCACCTGGCTATCAACAGCGCCAAGGGCAAAGCCGGCTCTCAACACAAGGATGGTATAAGCTATTTGATCTCGCTAAAAAGGCAGAACATCGAAACGCCTTTGATGGCTGGGTATGAGGCTGAGATTCTGAACTTGACCGGTGCATCGTCATTGGAGGATGCATTAGCGCAAGTCGGACCTCGCGCCATCCGCCTATAGCTGGATGCCAATCCGTTTGTAGCGAGCTGCTCACAGATGGCTACATCTGCATTCAATTATGCAGTGCTCTCACCGAGAATTTTCCTAAACACTCAGGCCATCTACAGGTTTAATTTGCTCACCTTTCGGCTTATGCTTTCGCCCTTTTTCTCAAGCATGACAATCTCGCCAAACTCAAGTCTTGACCAGTCGTCAGTATTCTCGGTCAATGGCTCAGAGGCAAAGATGGCCGATGTCGCCTGATCGTCAGAGCAGACATCAATGCCGTAGGATTTTTCGTAATCCTGAAAATTTCGACCTGTCAGCAAATACATGGGTTCCAGAAGCATGGACAAAGCATAGTCATCGGTGCCGTGGCCGGATTTTCTCAACTCTTTCCAATCCCCAGCGACCTCTGTTTCTCCCTGGTGCCCCAAACCATAGTTGACGCCAATAATTCGATTGGGCGCAACCAGAGCAATCTTCAACTTCGTCAGCTCAGCCAGGTCCAGCTTTTTCATAGCCTCACTAATGAGCTTCAACATGTCCTCAAAGCCCTGCTGAACTTCCTCGTCACTGTCGCCCTTGAGCAACGAGAGTAGCAGCACATAAAGAAACTCTGTATCAGTAGTGCCGCGCATCTGCTCCAGATACTTATCCTTGCAGTGCGATAGCAATTCTTTTTGCAAGACTCTCCAGTTCGGCAAGGCACCGTTCTGGGCAATGATCCAAGGGGTCTCTTTATAGGAAAAGGGATGACAGTTTTCGTCAGCCAGAACCGTGTTCGAGTTGTAGGCTGCCGCTCTGACGTGGGCCAACATGGTGCTGGCCTGCAAACTGGGAATGAAACTTTTGGCATTGTCGTCATAGAAAGCGGCCATCGGCCTGCGATACAGCAATGCCTGTTCTGGCTTCAGAAGATGCTCACCCCATGCGCCAAATCCCCAGCCGGCCAGCTGCAATAACGGATGAAGCTCAGGATCCAGAGTCTGATTGATCAGACTATTCTCCGGCTCCAGCAGCAGACTTTCGATAGGTATCTCTGGCCCGATATAGGCAAGAACTCGACACATGATGTTCGCTGTCTCTTCACTTGGAAAGGGGCAGATACAGCCTGCCAGCTGTACCGATGGTTGACTGTTGGGAACACCTGCATACCTTTGCCAGCGTTCCGAGAAGGGACTGTATGCCAGAATGCTCTCCAGAAACTCTGGTTGTAGATTTGGTTGCTTGATTCCAAATGCAAGCAACTCGCATTCTGTGCCTGTGCTCGATTATCACGCTGAGCCGCCTTAAAACGAGTTGCGGCTCTGTAGCACGATGAGCAATCGAAGCCTTTCCTGGCTATTTGGAGCATAGATGCGACATTTGAACAATAGAAACAAAGTTTGGTTAACGATGGTGGCGGCCGGATTGACGACACTGATTCCCGTTGCTTGGGGAACAGCCGGCGCCGAAGAATCAAAGCCTCCCGTGTCACAACTGACGACAGACAGTGACAATGTCGCCGCTACCACCGACGCTGATAGCGCTGGAGTCAAGCAGCTCGAAGAAAAACAGCAAGACGAGGCCACCCGGCTTTAGCCACCAGTCTCAATAATCTGGCGCAGCTGTACAGAGCCCAAGAGCGTTACGTTGAAGCCGGCCCCCTGTATATCGAAGCAGTTGAAATATTAGAGAAGGTCGTCGGTGCAGACCACCCCAATACGATTGCAGTGAAGGGTACTTATGAACACTACAAAGCTGCATTAGATCGGCCCTAGGGCTATCGTGTAGCCATCATGAAATGACAGAATGATGTCTGCAACGTACAAAAAGGAATACAGTCACTCACCGCGTCCTGTGCATTATTACCGCTGAGCAATGTTTCTTCGAGGCCTATAATATGCGAGCCAGTACCGCATGTACTGGTCATTTTTCTTGCTCATGGACCCGGTATGAAACATTTGCTGAAATACAAACAATATTCACTACTTCTGACCTTGATGTTGCCCGGCCTCTACGCCGGCACACTGCACGCGGATAGCTTCGACTACAACGCCTCACCTGAATCCCCCAATCACGTATTGCTGGAACCCAATCTGAGCTTCGATGGAACAGAGCTGACCTACGGTCATATTTACAGCTCTATCTATGAGCTTGCAGACAGAGACGGTGACGCTCTGCCCGAAAGAGCATTCATGGTGAGTGAGCCCGGCATCAGTTGCCTGACCTTGGTCTATGTACCCTCGACTCAACTCTCACAGGGAGATATCGATTCCAGTGACCTGTCTGCTTATGCACGAGTCAGGAATATCGGCTATCCCTACCTGTCTTCCGATGATTCCATCTGCCAGAATTCAGGACCTGGTCTGCAATCCATAGAAGGTGATTTGCATCTGGAATCGATTAGCGATATCAGTGGTGATGGTGTACCTGATTTCCTGATTAACGACTTCGAATATGTAGGAGCGATATTGCTCAAAGGCGATCTGGTTCCCGGGGTTGTCTACGATGCTGCCGACGCCGATGCCCATGTTGCAACGACGATTACTACCGGGTATATCGGCACTGTTCTGGAGGACATTGATCAGGACGGACTGGGCGAGATTTCCATGGAATGGTACCCGGATAGCGAGGATTCAGAATCCGAAAGGAGTTGCGTTGTTTATGCCGGCGGCATAGGCAACTTTCCTGCAAATGTGGATCAGCAGGATTTCAGTGCTGAGCAGACTCTTTATCTGCAATCGGAAGAATACTGTGGCTATGTGCAGAACCTGGGCGATGTCAATGGAGACGGTGTACAGGATCTGAGCATGAATGAAGCTCGGGTGGACGACAACAACAGCGTCACCTGGGTAATTCACGGTGGCTCCTATTTACAAGCAGAAGGCTCCTTGATGCCTGACACCTTCCAGCAGGCGGCGAATGCCTATGCTCTGGAATTTGACACGGTAGAAGGTGAATCGGCATCTATCAACATTCAGAGTATTGGCGATTTCGATGCTGATGGTTATGATGATGTACGCACCAACACCCTTAGAAAATCGATGGAGCTGGCACTGACCGCACCGGGAACCGATTTCTACAACAACAGCTCATTGATTCTCTACGGTAGTGCCGAAGGCCTGCCCAGAGATGTCAGCCCAGGGGTACTGAGCACGGATCAGGTATCCCAGATAATGGGTTTCGAGCAACTGAATAAGTTTACTGACGTCAACAACGATGGCGCTGCCGATCTGACAACGGATTATCCTTTTTCAGTGTATCTGGGCACACCCGGTGATCGTTTTGCCTTCCTGCTACCAAACGGTACAACGTCGAATGAAAATGAGAGCTACCAGTTGCAGGGTTTTGAGTATGGCGAGAGTTTCGGTGAACTTGTCTGGAACCAGACCAAACTGTTCGCCCTGGTATGGCAAGACGGTGAACTGGTCACCCGGACTGAAACCAACAGCCTGATGATTCCTCGGGATATCGCGGGTGGTGGCACATTCAAGCTGACGCCAGATTTTCTAGGCAAAGAACTCGGCAGTTCCATCATGATCAGTGATATCCGTGAACCTCTGATGGGTAGCAATGAAGTCACGCTTCTATCTGGCGAAGCAGTTTGTAATGCCAACGACGGTGATACCAGCGTAGCAGTCGCACCCCAGGTTGCAGGACTGAACGTCAGCTGGCCAACGGCGTGTGCAAAAACCATCAACGTCCATCGCGGCGATGGTAGCTACCTGACCACCCTGCCGGGTGATGTCACGGACTGGACAGCCACCGAGTCTGGTGAGTTCTTTTTTGTCAGCACCAATGCGGGTAACTGGTCTAGCTGGCAGCGTTCGGGTGTTGTTAGTTTGAATGTGAACTGAGGGCTGCGGGAACTTTCGCTAGCTTTTGTAGCTATGGCGTCACTCAGGGAGTTTTGAGTGACGCTATGGACTTTCCCGGAAGGACCACTCTTTGAGCTCGCCCCCAAACCGTTAACGACTTCCTCTACGTACTTTCTAGAACCTGTAGCAAATTTACCTGTAAAACAAAATATTCGGTCTGCAAATTCAATATCCGGATAGGGTTCGCACAAAGGTAAACCACTAGAGTTTGATCGCATCTGACCATCACTTTGAGGGTCGCCAGTTGCCTTTATCAAGGTATCAATTAAATCTCTCTCCTCATCGCTATCCAGAACTCCATCGGCGAGTACAGACTCAATCCTTGAGAAGATGATATTTGCAGGCCAGTGATTTGCAATATCCTTGTTCGCACGAAGCCAATCTTGCATATATTGCGCTTCGCTTAACGTAACAGCCCCATCGGCAAGTACTCCTCGACACAGGCCAATTAGCTCGTCTATTTTTCTGTCATTTATTCGTGCAGCACCAAAACGGCGGGCAACTGGCTGACCGTCGTCATCTAACATAGTCATATCATCGATATCCTTTTTGCATACCACGAGAACCTGGAGGAGTGTGTATCGCGGCGGAGTTACGACAGACGTTCAAAGAGATTCGGAGAATTAACCAAAAAACGATACTTCAGAGGTGGAAGTCATACATTGGGCAGTTCGCCTCAGTAGATAATGCGTCTTCGCATGCCTCCAGCTCATATTTAACGTGCATTGCTCAATGCATACTTCCAAACTATTCAGTAGTGTAATCGTCGAATTGCAATAATCAATGCTGTGATCACAAGAGCTCATACGCACTTTTTCCACCGCTTCGACCAATATGTAGATCACGTGATTTTTCTTGGCGAGCCACTGTGTGCCCACCTTCAGCTCCTGTTATATTCTGTAGGTACTGCGCGGATCAATTGATACCAGCACATCAGTAGCTTGTCAGTCTGCGGAAACTCCCAAAGCAAGAAAACAACGAGAACCGACCATGTTCGAAATCACGGATGTCTTGATAGCTGGCGTTATCGCACTTTTGTGTGGTGTGGTGACGTATTCCTCTATCAAGAATAATCGCAACAACACAAGTACCGAACTGACGGACAAAAAAAAGCGAAGGCAAAAAAAACTCCTTCAAAAAGAGCTCTGGGAACATGCAGCCTACTCATCGGCATACGGAATTGCCATGTTCATATTCTTTGTGTTTAATGCAGCTAAAAATTTGTCTCACTATCCATTCTGGCTCCGATTAGTTGTTTCGCTTGCATGCTTCCTTGCTGTGTTATTTGTCCTGCGTCTGACGACGCATGCTGTGTTTCGGTATTTTGTAAATAGAGCGAACACAGCTTCGTGATTAGCGAATGGGTAAATACTTGCTAGTAGAAACCATTTTGGACTCAATGTCTAATGTCAAGAAGCCTCAACGAAAATTCATAAGTGCTTTGTTCGCTGTGTTGGTCGTATTTCAAGGTAAAGCCAACTTCAGAAACATGAGCCGCTATAGCAGCATCAGTGAGAAATGCTTCAGTCGCTGGTATCGGCACCCCTTCGATTTTTCACAATTCAACACCGCCTTGCTCCTTCATGAAAGCCCTGATCCAGAACAATTCATTGCAGCCATTGATGCCAGCTTTTTAAGCAAGTCTGGGAAAAAGACGCAAGGATTGGCTTGGTACTACAACGGCGCTGCGGGGGAGGCACAGCAAACCTTGGATGAGGCGGAGAAAACACGCGTTGATTTATATGCTGAACATTTAGTATCCAAGGCCACTGCGCTCAAAGAACTGGGAGTCAAGCACATCGCGGCGGATGCGTACTATAGCAAAACCAAGTTTGTCTCGGCTGTCACCAAAGCAGGCTTTGAGCTTGTGGGCAAGCTACGGGTTGATGCCAATATGAAATGGCTGTACGAAGGCGACTATGCTGGAACGGGGCGCCCCAGAAGGCTTGACGGGAAAGTGGATACTAATACGGACATGGCTCGTTTTGAAGAGGTGGAATCATGGGTGGAGGGGGGCGATGCGTATACAGCGGTGCTGTATTCAACGCACTTGAAACGCAATATACGTGTCGTGTTGTTGAAGCAGGCATTGGCTCAAAAGACGCCACGAGGCTTATTCGTTATTACAAAGCGCGTTTTCAAATCGAATTTTTGTTCCGCGATGCGAAGCAATATACGGGGCTGACACACTGCTAGTCACTACGCAAGGAGGCAATCCATACACAAACTAACGCCTCGTTGAGTGCGCTCAATTTATTGAAACTCGAAGACCGAAAAGAGAAGCAAACTGAGTCTGAAACGGTGATTTCCATTGCCTCCTGGTAGAGAAAGAAATTCAATCAGCATGTGATGAACAGACTTTTTGACAAGTTAGACTTGGACCTGACATGTGAAAAAGTCTCACGGGTATATGAAAGCATGAAGAACTACGGGGTTATTGCCGCCTAGAAACTGTCCACAGTGTTGTCTATTCAGAACCTGACAAAAATGTTTGTATCTGACGGAAGTGATGGATTTGCATTCCATTTGAGGCTGGAGCGTATCAATGAAACCAGGGGACTTTCATCTGTCGCCCGAAACCCGCCATCAAAAAACCTCAGCATGCACAGTACTATCATCAACAATCTGGCGATAACCCGCATGCTCCCCACAAGCAACATTCAAAGCTTCATTGAAACCTTCGCTGTTGACAAGCAGGCTGACGGTCTTTTGAGTACCGCTCTCGTCATGAACCTCCAGATTAATGGACACGCCTTTATTCATCAATGAAAGCAGGCTAACCGCCTCTGAAAATCCGAGTATGTTCCCACCGCTCTCAGCCCCATAGCTTGACAGCCTTCCATCGCCATAAGCGGTCACTGTATATAGGGACGGCTCCCAAGGCTCAGGGGACAGGATTTGCAGTTTTATGGAATCGAACAAATCCATGCAAACGGCGGATATAACATAGCCGTCAGGATGCTGCGCAAGCTCTCCCACAGAAAGGTATGACACCATGCTGATGTTCATATCTCCGCCTTGTTGGTGATCGACTCTCCAGCCACCATAGACGTTACTTGTATTGTCTGATGACCTGTCAGCCTCCTGATCGTCCACCGTGACGCTATTGCCTGCAGGTGTAAGGGATTGAATATGGTTGATTGTATTTTCAACATCAGCGGCATAGATACTTGAATCGGCAAAACTCGATGCAGATACGCCCATCAAGATCAAGCTGGCAATAGTGCGATGCAAATTCTTTTTTATTATAAAACTCATCGAACTCAAGTACCCCTCATCGCCGCAGGCCTCCGACAGCTTCAAACTCTTCGAAAGAATTCCCGCCCAGATGGGCTGTAGCGGTTTCGCGCCTCCCATCTTGATTACCTTGATGTTCGATGTAACCATATAAAGCGAATAATGGCTGCTTAGCCCCGTAAACTTACAAAGCTGTAAACAAGCCACAACCTACCGGACAAGTCCCGGGAGGATAGTTAAGGATGTGGAGAAGCTATATGCAGCAGGCTTGGTTACATTCTCCAATCAGGTCTGTAAGTACGGCAAAGCTGATCCACAGGTTGTGACGTTCTGTGCGGTTGTGACCGACTCACAACCGCATTTTTTTATGCTCGCTTGAATACCTACCCGCTGCAGGCAGCCTAAGCGCCCCCCTATATATCGCGATATCAACATTCGGCAGCAAGTCTTGTCGTATTTCTGATCCGGTTTGACAGACCCAGGTCTCCTTGGCACAGTAAGGGATTGAATCGCCCTCCCCTAGCGTGTCACCGCTGATGAATCACCCACACACTCTTTGTTCAGATCCTGTCGCTCTGGGTCTCTGGCATCCTATTGCCGCGCTGGAAGATTCGGCAAGCGGCGTCAGGCTCACCACCCGCTTGCTGGGTGAGAGAATTCACTACACCAAGCTCGACGATCAGCAGGTGTCTGTTGAACACGGTGATCGCTCACTACCCGTGACGCTGGCCTATGGCTACATCTGGACCTGCATGGGCACACCCACGACCCCCTTGTTCGACTTGCCCGAATACGCCGAGTCTGACCGACGCAATGTCTGCGCAGCCACCGTCGGTGTAAAGACATCGGCACCGCGTGCAGTGGAAAACTTTCTGGACATGGGGCACTTCCCGTTTGTGCATACCGGCATCCTGGGGACAGAACCGCACACCGAGGTACGCGAGTACGAGGTCACTCTGGACGAAAAGCGTGACGAGATCCTCGCTACAGAATGCATCTTCTACCAACCGCAAGCCGCGGCAGGCGCAACCGGCGGCATCATGGCCGATTACATCTACCGTGTGCCTCACCCCTATTGCAGCGTCTTGTACAAGTCCTGCCCCACTGATGAATCGCGTCTGGATGTCATCGCCCTGTTCCTGCAGCCGGTGGACGAGGAAACCATCAGAGCCCATGCTCTGGTCAGCGTCATCGATGCGCAAAGCAGTGATCTGGATATCCGCATGTTCCAGCAGACCATCTTCGGTCAGGACAAGCCTATCCTCGAAAACCAGCTGCCTAAAAGACTACCGCTGGATCCACGCGCAGAAACTCCTATCAGGGCTGACAAGGCCGCTATCGTCTATCGACGCTGGCTACGCTCCAAGGGCTTGAACTACGGGGTCATTCCTGCCGCTGCGTGATATCGCATTTCGGCAATCAGCGTCAAAAAACCGTTGATTCATAAACGTAAATCTGTTTATCTTGAGTGCTTGCCAAGGCCTCTGTGCTCTCCTAACCTTCTCTCAAAAGATGCTCTCTTTTAGTGCCCTATGATCGATCTTGAAGCAGCCCGATATCTCTGGCACCCGGTCGCAGCGAGTAGCGATCTTGTCTATCGGCACGTCTATCAGGCCATGATCCTGGGACGTGAGCTGGCCGTCTGGCGAGCTGACGATGGCAATGTGAATGTCTGGGAAAACCGTTGCCTGCATCGTGGCGTGCGTTTGTCTATCGGCATCAACGATGGTACCGAGCTGGTCTGTCAGTATCATGGCTGGCGCTACGCCAACCGGACTGCAGGTTGCACCTATATACCGGCACACCCTGCCGACGCACCGGCCCGCTCTATCTGCAACAACACCTATGCGGTCGCCGAGCGCTTTGGCCTGATCTGGAGTGGTGAATCACCGGATGTCGCCCTGCCCGAGTTAGGCATGCTGGACACCAGTCACGTTACCCCACTGATGGGCATGACTCTCAACGCCCCCTTGCATCGCGTGGCATTACCGTTGATCGAGGCCTACACGGTGCAGCATTCAACACAGATCGGCACACAAAGTGTGCGCTACGGTGCCAACACCCCCGACCCCTACACCATCATTTTGCATGCTGACTGCTCGCAATCCGAGTCTCCGTCACCCGATATTGCCTTTTTCCTGCAACCCATCGACTCGGGCCGCACCGCCATACGCGGTGTTCTGTGCGGCCTGGATGAGACGACAACCGACAAAGCCAGCATTACCCAGCTACTGCGCTGCCACCACCATGTGATCAACAACGTGCGACGACAGTTAGAGTCCCTGATCGCCAGCGAACCCGCTCCTGCCCCGTGGATACCCATCATCCCCACGGTCAGCGAAGCTCAGGCAGGTCTGCCACCTCTGGGCAGTTCGGGACGCAGTGCCACACAGCGCGTTCGGGTCGCAGCCATCGATACCGTGGCTCAACACATCAAGTCGTTCAGACTCGAAGCCATCAGCGTGTCTGGCGCTCTACAACTACCTGCCTCGCAACCCGGCGCCCATATCGACGTGCATTTGCCAGAAGGACTGATCCGGCAATACTCCCTGATCAACGGCCCTGGCCAGACCGATCACTACGCCATTGCGGTCAAGGAAACTGCCGACTCCGCTGGTGGCTCCAGCGCTCTGCACCACAACATCAGAGTCGGTGACTTGCTGGCCACCTCGGCACCACGCAACAACTTCACCCTGCGTCGTGATGCCGAGCATACGATGCTGCTTGCCGGCGGTATCGGTCTGACGCCATTACTATCGATGGCCAGAGCACTGAATAAAATGGCTCGCCCATTTACGCTGCATTATTTTGTGACCACTGAAGACCAGATCATGTTCAGGGATGAACTGGAATCCCTGCACGGCGATGTTCAGTTCCATATAGGACTGGATCCGCAACAAACCGAACAGAAGCTGGCCACACTACTGGCCAATCCTCCTGCCCACCACCATCTCTACCTATGTGGCCCAGGCCCCATGATGGACTGTGCCCGTGACACGGCCAGCTCCCGGGGCTGGGCAGACAACACCGTACATTTTGAGTATTTCAAAAACTTAACGACCCTGGATGACTCATCCAGCTTTGTTGTGGAACTGGCTCGCTCAGGTTTGACGCTGCAGGTCCCGGCAGGTGAGAGTCTGCTGACGACACTGCGCCACAATGGCGTGGCCGTGCCCTCCTCCTGTGAACAGGGCTCTTGTGGCACCTGTCGTGTCAACGTGCTGGAAGGCGAACCCGATCATCAGGATGTCTATCTGAGCCAGAGCGAACAGGCCCGTGGAGATTGTCTGATGAGCTGTGTCTCCCGCGCCCGCTCTGAAAAACTGGTACTTGACCTGTGAACATTTTCTCAATGAACCTGCCCCTGAAAGCCGCATGATCTCACTGTACGATTACGAGTTATCGGGCAACTGCTACAAGGTTCGCCTGCTACTGAGCATGCTGGGTATTGAATACCAGACGAAGGTTGTCGAGTTCTACCCGGCAGCCGAGCATAAGCAAGCTGCTTTTCTGGCCGTCAGTCCTCTGGGAGAACTGCCGGTTCTGCAAGATGGTGAACTGATACTGCCAGACTCACAGGCGATACTGGCCTACCTTGCTACACAGTACGACAAGTCCGGAACCTGGCATCCACAAACATCGCCAACCATTGCAGCCCAAGTCACCCAGTGGTTGTGCTTTGCCAACGCCCTAACCTCAAGCGCCTCTGCTGCGCGCCTGGCAGACGGCTTCTTCTACGATTTTGATATCGATGAATGCCGCACTCGTGCGCATCGACTGTTTCGCATTCTGGATGAACATCTGTGGCTTCAGGAACGTGACAAGCAGAACTGGCTAGTCAATGGTGATGCACCCACCATTGCTGATATTGCCTGCTTTCCTTACATCATTCTCTCAGAAGAGGGTGGCATTTCCCGCATGGATTACCCTGCTATACGTCGATGGACCGACCGGATCAAACGCATTCCCGGCTTCATCGTCATGCCTGGTGTTTTCCCTGCGGGTCCGGGCGCTTGAGCGCGCTACTGCAGCTGCGCGGCATTAGCAAGGCCTACCCTGCTGTCATTGCCAACGATCAGATTGATCTGGACATACAACGTGGCGAAATCCACGCCATTTTAGGTGAGAACGGTGCGGGTAAATCCACACTGATGAAACTCATCTATGGTGTCAGCCAACCCGATGAAGGTCAGATCCTCTGGCAGGGCCAGCCAGTGAGTATCCGTAGCCCATCGCAAGCTCGCAGTCTTGGCATCGGCATGGTTTTCCAGCATTTCTCATTATTCGAATCCCTGACGGTTGCCCAGAACATTGCCTTGGCTGTGAAGGGTTCCATCAAATCACTTTCCGCTCAGGTGGAAGAGGTGGGAGAACGCTTCGGACTGCCTTTGTCTGCCGATACGGTAGTGCACTCACTATCAGTTGGTGAACGTCAGCGTGTCGAGATTATCCGCTGCATCCTGCAAAAGCCGAAGCTGCTGATCATGGATGAACCTACCTCTGTACTACCACCACAGGGTGTACAGCAATTGTTTGAAACCCTGCGCACACTGCGCGAGGATGGTTGCAGCATCTTGTACATCAGCCACAAGCTGGATGAAATACGCCAACTGTGTGACAACGCCACTATTCTCAGAGCTGGCAAAGTGGTGGGCAGCACCCAGCCTGCCAGCCAGAGTAACGAGTCATTAGCACGCATGATGATAGGTCGGACCATCGATCCACCGGCCCATGCACCCGCGGTACCCGATAGCCGCATAAGACTGTCAATTCAAAATCTACAACACGAACCGATCGATCCCTTCGGCACGACCTTGAAGAAGGTGTCTCTGCAAGTCAGCCCCGGTGAGATCGTTGGCATCGCCGGTGTCTCGGGCAATGGCCAGAACGAGCTGATGCGCCTGATATCCGGCGAAGTACTTTTTGCGGGTAAAGACATCGGTGACATACGCTTTGATGACACATCAATCAAAACCCTGCCACCCACAAAACGCCGACTGATGGGCCTGGGCTTTGTACCAGAGGAACGGCTGGGACGAGGCGCGGTTCCCGATCTGTCACTGGCCTATAACGCACTACTGACTGCCTACCGGCATGGACTGACCAAATTGGGCATGATCCGCTTTGGCGCCATGCATCGGTTTGCGCAGGATTGCATCGAGGATAACGATGTGCGCTGCGGCGGCATTCAATCGATGGCTGGCAGCCTGTCGGGTGGCAATCTGCAGAAGTTCATTGTTGGCCGGGAAATGGCCTTGCAACCCACTTTGCTGGTGTTGTCACAACCCACCTGGGGACTGGATGTGGGCGCTGCCAACAATATCCGTACAGCCCTGCTGAAAATGCGCGATCAGGGTGCCGCCGTTCTGGTGGTCTCCGAAGAGCTGGAGGAGTTGTTTGAAATCAGTGATCGTTTGCATGTCATGTACGACGGCAATCTTTCACCTTCGCTGCAGACGCGCGACACCAGCTCGACCCAGATTGGTCGCTGGATGACTGGTGAGTTTCTGCATGAGTCAGGAGCCGCATAATGGCCTACCGAATCGTTGCTCGCACCCAGACCTCATTAAAAGCACAGTTGCTGGTGCCTCTGGCAGCCGTGGTGCTGACGCTCATAGCAGGCTCCATCCTGTTCACGCTGCTGGGTAAAAACCCACTGGCAGCATTTTACGCCTTCTTCATCGAACCGCTGACAACGCAATACGGTATTGGCGAGGTGCTGCTCAAGACTGGCCCCTTACTGCTTATTGCCCAAGGCCTGGCTATCGGCTTTCGGGCACGTGTCTGGAATATCGGCGCCGAGGGTCAGCTGCTGGCAGGCGCCATGGCAGCGGGTGCGCTGGCTCTGCATTTCGAGGATTCAGAATCCGCCTGGTTGCTGCCGGCCATGGTCTGTATCGGCACCCTGGCAGGAGCGGCCTGGGCGGGCATTGCCGCCTGGCTGCGCACCCAGTTCAACGCCAACGAGATACTGGTGACCTTCATGCTCTCCAGTATTGCACTACAACTGCTGTACTTTCTGGTCAGCGGCCCCTTGCGTGACCCCATGGGCATGAGCTACCCACAATCAGCCCTGTTTGGCGATGCGGCCCTGTTTGCCCCTTTGATTGAACATACCCGCGTCAACTCCTCTTTGTATCTGGCACTGGGCGCCTCTGTACTGGCCTGGGTATTCGTGCAACGCAGTTTGCCCGGCTACAAACTGCTGGTGGGAGGTCAGGCGCCGCATGCCGCACGCTACGCAGGCTTTGCCGAGAAAAAGGCTGTCTGGGTCGGCTTGTTGATCGGTGGCGCGGCGGCCGGTATGGCAGGTGTTGGTGAGGTAGCAGGACCGCTGGGCTTGTTGCAACGATCCATCTCTCCAGGCTACGGCTTCGCAGCCATTATCGTCGCCTTCCTGGGTGGACTACACCCTATCGGTATCGTCTTCGCAGCGTTTTTCATGGCGCTGATCTACGTGGGCGGCGATATGTCGCTGGTCTCGGTCGGGCTACCTAATGCCTCCACCACCATTTTTCAGGGCATGCTGCTGGTGTTCTATCTGGCTTGCTTTCTGTTTGCCAATCACCGCTTGCAAAAAGTCGAGGTTCGTCACTGATGCTCGACTCACTTACATTCTTGATCGCTGGCACCCTGGCCGCCGCCACCCCCTTGCTGTTTGCCGCCATGGGCGAGGCGGTGGTTGAAAAGTCCGGTGTATTGAACCTGAGTATCGAAGGCATGATGGCGGTCGGTGCCGCCACAGGCTTTGCTGTGACGACACTCAGTGGCTCCTATGTCAGCGGCTTTGCCATGGCAGCGCTGGCCAGTGCGGCTCTGTCGGTGATCTTCGCCTGTCTGGTGCTGGTGTTTCTGGCCAATCAGGTAGCAGCAGGTCTGGCTGTGGGCATATTGGGTCTGGGCGCATCGGTTCTGATTGGCAAGAACTACGAGAGCCGCACCATCAGCCCCCTTGATGGACTGGAGCTGGGCTGGCTGTCGGACCTGCCCGTGCTGGGTGAGGTGCTTTTTTCGCATGACATCATGCTCTATGCGGGCATTGCCACCACCTTGTTTGTCTGGTGGGTACTGAATCACTCCAAGCTTGGCCTGATCATACGAGCGGTGGGCGAGTCTCCCAAAGCTGCCAGCGCCATTGGCTATCCGGTGATCCTGATCCGTTTTCTGGCCATCGCCTTCGGTGGCGCCATGGCGGGTCTGGGTGGCGCCTATCTGACACTGGCCTACACCCCGTTATGGGCGGAAGGTCTGGTGGCAGGTCGTGGCTGGATTGTTATCGCTCTGGTGGTATTCGGTATGTGGCAACCCCTGCGTATCGCCATTGGTGCCTATCTCTTCGGTGCTGTCTCACTGCTTGAACTGTTCATTCAGGGTCAGGGCTTTGCCATTCCCTCGCAGCTCATGTCTGCCATGCCCTACATCATTACCATCATCATTCTGGCCGTCATGTCGCGCAATCCGCGACTGATCCGACTTAACCATCCGGCCTCATTGGGCCAGCCCTACCACCGGGACGCCTGATTACCCATTTCTTCTTTCTTTAAAGCAACTGGCATCAACACATGAAAAACTGGACTGACCGTATACGCACCACAGCCATGGCTGTCACGGTGGCACTCGGCCTCGGTGCCACGAAGGCACAGGCGCAGGACGCCTTCACCATCGGCTATATCTACCCCTCTCCGGCAACCGATGTCGGCTGGGCACACGAGCTGGATCGTGGTCGTCAAGCCATCGAAGAAAAGTTTGGTGACAAGGTCAAGAGCATCGTTGTCGAGAACATTCAGGACGGTCCGGATGCTGCTCGCATCATGAATCAGATGGCCGCCTCTCAGGGCGTCGATATGATGGTGCTCGGATCCTTTGGTTATATGAACGATGGCCTGAAAATCGCCAAGCGTTATCCCGATATCGATTTCATCCACGCCAGCGGTTACAAGACTTCCAAGAATTTCTCCACCTTCCTGACGCGCAATCATGAAAGCGCCTATGTAGCTGGCATGGCGGCAGGCTATGTCACAAAATCCAACACCATCGGTGTGGTGGCAGCCTATGCCATTCCTGAAGTGGTCGGCATCATCAATGGTTTTACTCTGGGTGCCCAGGCAACCAATCCGGAGATCACCGTCAAGGTTGTCTGGCTGAACTCCTGGTTCGACCCCAGCAAGGCGCAGGAATCTGCCCGCTCACTGATCGCACAGCAATCCGACGTTCTTTTTTCCGTCTATCAGGACACACCTTCAGTGGTCTCGGTCGCCGAAGAGGAAGGCGTTTATGTGGTCAATACCAGTTCCGACATGAAAGCCTATGCGCCTGAACATCTGCTGGCTTCCATGCAGATCTCATGGGCAGACTATTTCATCGAACAGGTGCAGGCATCCATGGATGACACCTTTGCAGGCAGTGCTTTCTGGGGCGGCATGGCAGACAAGGCCGTCAGCGTCGAGTCTTTGAGCGATGATCTGAGCGAAGAGCAACGTGCCACACTGGATGCGACCATCGCCGACATCACCAGTGGCGTGCTGAGCCCTTTTGTAGGTCCTGTGTTCGATCAGGACGGCGTAGAAAAAGTAGCGATAGGCGAAAACTTGAGTGACAACGACTTGCTGAGCATCAGCTGGTTGGTGACAGGCATCGAAACCAAACTACCCAAGTAATCAATCCAGACAGGCCTCTCCATTCTGAATGACTGAACAAATGACATCACAACATGCTCAGTCAGACAGCTGGCATCTGGGTCTGTTCATGCATATGCCCCGCATGAGCAGACTCGAGGTGCTGGAGAACACACTGATCCAGGTCGATGCTCTTGGCAGCATTGTCTCGCTCACCCGTCCGGATGAGCCTGAATACACAGAACGCCTGCACACTGCTCGACGCAGTGGTGCACTGACCGAAATGAGTTCCCAGCAGATGATGATCCCCGGACTGGTGGATCTGCATGTGCATGCGCCTCAATGGCCGCAACTGGGCAAGGCTTTGCACCTACCCTTGCAGGACTGGTTGAACCACTACACCTTTCCGCTGGAAGCACGCTATCAGGATATTGATTTTGCCCGGCAAGTCTATCCGTCTCTGGTGCGTGCCCTGCTGGCCAATGGCACAACCACAGCCATGTATTTTGCCACTGTGCATGAAGAGGCCACCGAATTGCTCGCAGCCACCTGCCTGGCTCTTGGTCAGCGCGCCTATGTAGGTCGCGTAGCCATGGACGATCCTCAGCAGTGCCCGGATTATTATCGCGACAGCGATGCACAAGCAGCCGTTGCCGCCTCGGAGCGCAGCATCCATGCAATCAGACAACTATCGGGCAATCAGAACCAGCTGGTAAAGCCTGTTATTACACCCCGTTTCATACCCAGCTGCACCAACGACTTGCTGGCAGGTCTGGGCGAGCTGGCAGCACGCCATCAATGCCATGTTCAGACGCATTGCTCGGAGAGTGACTGGGAACATGATTACGTGCTGAACCGACTGGGCAAGACCGACACCCAGGCACTGGCAGATTTTGGCCTGCTGAACCGGCACACCGTGCTGGCACATTCCAACTTCATCACTGACAGTGATATGGGCCGGATACAGGAAGCCGGCAGCGGCATCGCTCATTGCCCCTTGTCCAACAGCTATTTCGCGGACAGTGTTTTTCCCTTGCGTAGAGCACTCGACAAGTCATTACGAGTGGGGCTAGGCACCGATATCGCAGGCGGTCATAGCGCCTCCTTGTTCAATACCTGTCAGCATGCCGTGGCCTCATCGCGCATGCTTGAATCCGGTGTCGATGCGCGACTGCCTGCCGCTGAGCGAGGGCAAGCCAACGCTCGCATCAACTTTCTGGAAGCCTTCTATCTGGCAACGGCCGGTGGCGCTGATGTGCTTGATAGCCCCACGGGTTTGTTCGAGCCAGGCAGGCAGTTTGATGCCCTGCTGTTGGATCTTGACTGTCCTGAGAATCGATTGAACGAGTTCACCCGGGCCAATGACTGGGAGGATCTACTGGGCTGTGTGGTCTATAATACGCAGCCATGCAATATCGGCAGAGTCTGGATCGACGGGCGTTGTGTTCATGGCTGAAGTATTACCAGCGATCGGGTAAGTCCTTGTGGATTTTCACGCAATGGCTTTCGATTGAAATATAACCACCAACCCGAAGTTCCTTGAGAATCTTGCTGATCATCTCCCGGCTTGATCCGACCCGACTGGCCAATTCCTGATGGGTGACTCTTTCTGTAATACGTGTGCCATCTTCCTGTTCGGATGCCGATGAATTCAGGGCACGTACCAGACGACCATAAACATCCATTAATGCCAGACAACTGACATCTTCTGTCATACCACGGATGCGCCCCACCAGAGAGTGAATAATGGCTTGTGCCACCAGAGGTTCTTTCAGAATTTCGTGAGTGATATCGGCACTGGGTACGACAAGACAATGACAGGCGCTGGTTGTAATCACATTAGCGGTGCGGGTGTGACCATCCAGTAGTCCCAACTCACCGAAGCACTCGCCTGAGGAAAACGTGCCAACGATGAATTCGTTGCCATCGTCATCATCGATAAAGGCATAGGCGGTGCCTTGCAACAGTACATAGGCCGCATGACTCTCTTCGCCTGCCACAATAATATGTGTGTTCTTCCTGAACTTGCGCAGTGTTGAAGCGCGTTCCAGGTTCGCAATGGCGGCTTCAGGAAAGGCCTTGAAAAAATCCACATCTGACAGTGAGGGCAGACTATCGACCGCTTTCAGCTTTCCCATAGGTAAAAAAACTCGTAATCTATAGTGTACAAACCATATCGATGGTGCAGGCTGCAGGCAGAGTTTAATCCACCGCTCCCCGTCGAGGATTCAGCTTAACACCAGAGTCCAACCGGCAACATCCTTCATTCGCAAAACGCAGGCAGGGCTGAGGTTTCATCCATGATGTGTTTGGATATCAGCGCTTTGTCAATGTAGCTTGCAGACGATGTTCAGTAACCGGCAGACAACTGAATATCATCATAGCAATGGCAGATCTGGTCAACGGTATCTGCCTCCGCTCTCACCGAACCCAGCTTGTTATAAGCCACCAGCAAACGGCTTTCCAGCGTGCCGATGAACAGGTAACGGCTACCGACATCCATATATCGTTGGGCCCGCTCGTAGAATCCCAGCACAATAGTCCAGCCGGACTGCGAATCCAGACTCTGCCAATGTATTTCAATGGCCTCCTGTTGGGCTACGATCTCTTCGAGTATTCCATTCACAGCCATTTGGGCATCGCATAGCTCCTCTTGAAAACAATCGGCCAAAACCGGAGGAGATCTCAAGCCTGATACCAAAAACAAGAAAAGCAATGATATTTGCATAAAGTTGACGTTCATCAGTAGCGTGTTTCCATGTCGATGTCCAGTCACACCCGTTCTGGATAAAGACACTATCGACGACGAACTCGCTTGCGGATGTAACTGGGCGGTTTCTAAAAAAGTGAATATTCACAATCTGTGACAATTACTGCTCAGCGATATAACACAGGTATGAAACCCTCTATTCCTAGCCTAAAGTCGAGGACGAATAGATAATGAAATAATGACTTATCGCTTAATCTAAAATAAAAATTTGGAAGGGCCATTCACAACACAGAAATGCCCTCTCCGGGTTAAGCATTAAGTTCAATCACGAAGTTCTTCTCGTATCACTGGGTATGATGAAAGCCATGACGAAAGGGGACTCTGAATATGCAAAAAATTGCAGAAATTGATCTACCTGTCCATTCCGACAAGATCAATATAAATGAGTCTCGGAACTCAGCCTTACCAGCCCCTGTGCACGGAGTCCTGATCGGGGTATTGGCAACACTCAATCAAATGGGTCAACCTAGTGTTACCTATGCCGGAAATCACACAGCACGACCGGTACTGGCCAAGTCAACAACCTTGATACCTACCGATGCCATCGGCAAGAAAGTCGCCCTTCTGTTCGAAAACGGTGACATCACTCTGCCCATTGTCATCGGCATCTTGCAGGAGCCTTGCACAACAGCGCCAGTGCTCAGCACCATCGAGGACGACACGATTCACCCGGCGCAGAGCGAACTCATCGTGGACGGACGTCCAATAGACCTTCAGGCACGCGAACAGATTATCTTGCGCTGCGGAAAATCCAGCATCACAATGACCAGTGCTGGCAAAATCATTATCCGTGGAACTTATGTTTCAAGTAAATCGTCGGGAGCCAATCGCATCCGCGGCGGTTCGGTACAGATAAACTGAGGGCAGCACCTGCCCTCATGCCGCACATTATCGAGACCGTTGTGTACCAGCATGCAGAGAATGCCTGTGCACTTTGGTGGCAATGGCATCTGGCGCTTGACCAACCACACTATACATTGGGGGATCTGACAGGGATTGAAAAGCGAATCAATGCCAATATGAACGGTCTGCGCATTGCTGGCAAAAACGCCTTGATACAGGTACAGGAACTGGCTGATGCCAACGATGAGGGAGCCATTTTCGTCTCGGCACTGCTTGCGATTCAGCGTGGCGATATATCAGGCTTTCTCACACTTGCAGAGACTGACTGCGTAAAGCCGGGCGGACTTGCCGAGCTGAGCACGGCACTGGCATGGGCCGATCATGATCAGTCGCAACGTATCATTCTGCAACTGCTGAACAGCGACAGAGCCGAGTGGTTGATTCTGGGCCTACAGGCCTGTGTGGCTCACGCGCGCAATCCAGGTCAGCATTTGTATCAATGTACCAGACACAGCGATAGTCGTGTTCGTGCCACAGCCTTTCAGGCCGCAGCTAACCTGGGCGACAAGAACATATTGCGAACCTTGCCAGTATCCACCCCGGGTGGGCCAGACGAGCAGTTTGAACTCGCACGTGCCTTTACCTTTCTGGGACGCTACAAGGAAGGTCAACTCATGCTCGAACAACTGGCTCTGGGCTCAAGTCACGTTGCGCCTCTGGCTACCAGGCTATTTCTGTTGAGTGCCTCTTCTGCCATAAGTCGCGACTTGCTCAGAACCCTGAACGATCGTCCAGAGCGTGCTCGAGATGTGGTTCGAGGCTTTGGCCTGCTGGGCGAGCCAACCTCGATGGAATGGTTGATCGATCAGTGTCACTCTCCCATGCTTGGCCGGTTGGCTGGGGAATCCATTACGTTGATCACGGGTGTGGACTTGATCAACAACGATCTGGAACTTGCCGATGGACCTGAAACGGCGATCAACGCGCTCAGTGACGAGCCTGACGATAAGCGCGTAAAACTCGATGAGGATGACAACCTACCCTGGCCGGATGCACCCCGCATCAGCCACTGGTGGGAGAACCTGTCCGCACAGCCTATCAACGACAAGCAATATCTCTGCGGGCACCTGCGCACATCCAAGAGCTACCAACTCATGCTCAGAATCGGCAAGCAGAGACAGCGAACTATCGCCGCTGACATCATGGCTTTGACTAATCCCGGCGCACCGTATTGCAATACGCATTTGCCCACGTGGCGCCAACCGGGCCTCACGCCAGGTGGACCCGACTGACATGCGACTACTCAACCACACACCCTTTCTGGCAGCGTACACCCTGGGCCTGGCTCCCGATGGTCGAGAATCGGTCGTGGTCGTCATCAAGGCCACGTTTTCCATACCCACCTCATACTATGCTCATCCTGAACTACTGGACGAACAAGTTGCGCTGGTAGAGGCAGACATTCACACAGCTGAGCCTGAATCTTCAGCCCCTCTGTATGAAGCGGACTATGCCTTGGGAAAGCCACGCTGCGACGTTACCCTCATTGGCTCGGCCTATGCCCCCAACGGCAACCCTGCTGAACGAGTACAAACCGGTCTGTCAGTCGGGCAGATCAACAAATTTATCAACGTCATCGGTGAACGTCACTGGATGAGTAATACAACGTGCGTTGTGACTAGTCAGCCACGTACTTTTCAGATGGCCACGATCAGCTATGACATGGCCTTTGGCGGCACTGACAAAGCGCATGAAGACAAGCGCTTCCATGATGCCTTCATGCTCAACCCTGTCGGCATCGGCTTTCATCGGGCTGTGCTTCACAATCTGGTTGATGGCACGCCTGCCCCCTCTACAGAGATGCCCGACCAACCCGTCATGCAACCTAATGGCGTCTACAAGCCCATGTCTTTTGGACCTGTCGGGCGCGCTTGGCAACCAAGAATCCAGTACGCCGGCACTTATGACGATACCTGGCTTGATGAGCAATTCCCCTTCCTGCCGACGGACTTCGACAATCGCTATTACCAGAGTGCACCTGCCGACCAGCAGACAAACTACCTTCAGGGCGGTGAGGAGGTAACTCTGGTAAACCTGACGCCCGAGGGCTTATGTCGTTTTCGTATTCCGACCCTGGAGATGCCCGTCTGTTTCTTCAAGAAAAAATCGGTCCGTGAATACAGACAGGCTGTGATTGACACACTGGTCATTGAACCGGACCAGAGCCGCTTCAGCATGACGTGGCGCGCCACCCAACTTTTACAATCAAACATCTTTGAAATTCCTGAGGTCATTATTGGAAAATTTCCGCAAACCAGAGGCATAGCCAAACCGCACATCTCTTCACTGGCAGAACCGGGCAAAAACCGAAACACCACGGATGAGACGCTGTGAATACTCTCATCACCATTACCGGCTCAGGCATGGTCACCGCTGTAGGCAATGACGCTGCCTCCAGCTGTGCCGCTATTCACTGTGCCATCGACAACTTCCGTGAAAGTCAGTTCATGGATAACGCAGGGGAACCGATCACAACAGCCGCCTGCGAGCTGGACGAACCCTGTAGCGGTGAGACCCGGCTGGTCAAGATGGCGGCGGCGGCGCTGGCAGAATGCCTTGCTTCAAACTCGGCCATCGACTGCAAACACACCCCTTTGATTCTGTGTCTT
The DNA here is from genome assembly GCF_002215215.1 of Granulosicoccus antarcticus IMCC3135. NCBI lineage: Bacteria > Pseudomonadati > Pseudomonadota > Gammaproteobacteria > Chromatiales > Granulosicoccaceae > Granulosicoccus > Granulosicoccus antarcticus. The sequence goes on from NZ_CP018632.1 coordinate 7,670,723, forward strand.
CCTGAACGCTCCCGACAGGACTACCCCATCAGTGATGATGCTGCTTTTTTCCTGGCTATTCAGGAGGAGCTGGGATTGGGCTTCTCTGACAAATCACGATTACTGGCGCATGGACATGTGTCCGCCGCCGTAGCGTTACTCAATGCAAGACAAATGCTGGCCAACAATCAGAGCGTGAAACATGTACTGATTGCCTCTGCAGACTCTCTGCTAAGCACAGCAACGCTGCAGCATTTTGAAGACAACGACAGATTACTCACTAGTGAGCATTCAGACGGTATATTACCTGGCGAAGCTGCTGCGGCAATTGTGGTCGAGCGCGCCAGAGGTAATCGCGGGGCAATGCTCGTTCATGGCATTGGATTTGCCGTGGAACCCGCGCCCATACTATCCGGCAAACCAACTCAGGCACAAGGTTTGACGCAGGCCATCAAGGCCGCACTTGAAGAGGCACAGCTGCCCATGCAGGAAATGGCTTACCGGATCACTGATCTTTCTGGCGAGCACTACTACTTCAGGGAAGCCGCCCTGGCATTATCCAGAACGCTGAGAGTCTTGCGAGATGAGTTCGACATACTTCACCCAGCAGACTGTGTTGGTGAAACAGGTACTGCCCTTGGCTTTATCATTCTTGGCTATCAACTGGATCTAATCAGAACTCACCCCCCTGACTTTCCCCAACTGATCGCGCACTTCAGCAACGACGATGGCAGACGCGCTGCCATTGTTCTTGGCATGAATTAGGAGAACACAGCATGGCCAGCAACGTTTACGTCAATGGTCGAAAGATTGTCTGCAAAAAAGCTGGCGGAAAATCAATCTGTGCGTTCCCCGATGTCTGCTTTACGCCACCCGACAAGATCACCTCCACCCCAAAGGGCATTCCTGTGCCCTATCCGAACACCGGCGCAGCATCCGATCTGACTAACGGTTCTAAAAGCCTAAAAATTGGCAACAAGGAAGTAGCGCTTAAAAACAAGTCATATTTAAAGAAATCTGCAGGTAACGAGACCGGTAATACTCAAAAGAAAGGTGTGCTGACTCGCACCAACCGCGGCAAGGTCTTCTTCAATAGCTGGTCCATGAATGTCAAGATCGAAGGCCTGAATGCTGTCAGGCATCTGGATATCACCACCCATAACCACGGCTCATTGCCAGGTAACTCTCCGACATGGTCCTATCTGGACCAAGCCACTGCTATCCGCACCGCTACAGATATAGACATATCAACCTCGGATGAAGAAAGCCTTTTATGAAGGCGTAGCTGCAGCGAAAGCTATTTTGCTATTCATACGTTCATAAGCCCTTCTGCTAGTTTTTTCCTTTCTCTTCTCCCGAGCCTTTCTCTTCTGCTCGCGCAGTGCTTTAGAAGAGCACGAAACGCAAATTCTTCGTCAGTACAAATCTGTTGCTGCAAGGACCCTGCGCGCTTGAACAGAACGAAACGCGTTACATAACACTGCCAGCAGGTTACTGATTTTGCTCACCACAAAACGGTGTTTTTCTTCGATCAATCCGTATATATAGCGCCAATTACGCCTGAATTTGCTGCAAATACACTCAAACTACCGAGTCTTGGTCCAGGAATTCATAGGTTAGTAAATTTTCCGACAGGCATATGCGTTGCTGTTCTGCTAACGGCACAAGGGATATTTATCGCCGGGCTCTCTTTCGAAGAAGAAATAGAAGTCACAAACCAAGACATTAATACAGCTCTGGAGAATTATTATTTTTCCAGGTTGAAAAATACGGAAAAAAACAGAATGCACCCATTGCTCGCGGCCCTCTGCCGACTGGTAATCTTTGCAGTATTTCTAAACTTCTCGTCGATAGCGATAGCTGTCGATTCCGACGGTGATGGCATTCAGAACAACTATGATCTGGATGACGACAACGACGGTATCCTCGATGAAGATGAAATTGCCTGCACCGCCAGTGGGCAACTGTCCTGGACACATGACACGCTCTTCGATGCCCTTGGCAACCTCCTGGGCAATGTCGGTATCGATGCAGCCATTGGTGACGCTATTTCGGCAACCGTTGATCTGTCCATCGGAGCGGGCCTCGACCGGCAAATCAACCTTGTAGAATACCTACTCAGTGGTGCCTCTTCACTGACACTCGATGCTGCAATAACTAATGATGACTACATCGAAGTAGGACTGACACTCAACCAGGACTCCTACCTCTACGGCTCTGGCATCAGCATCACATCCACACTACTAGGCGGTCTTTCGGCAGGTGATTATGAGTTTGCAGCCAAGATTTCCAGCGACAACTTTGTATCCTCATCACGGCTCTTCGACAACGGTTTTCTGGAAAGTCCTTTGGTCGACTTACTGGGTTCTACCAGTAGCCAGTCGTTCAGTCCGTTTCCTCTAGAGGCAAACGTTGACTACAAGATTCGCGTGTATCTGTTCAACGTTCAGAATGATGTTTCCATATCCGTCCAGATTCCTTTAGTCGGCACGATTACCTTGCCTGATTTAGTCAGCTTCGGTGATCTTCAGCTGCAAATCGGCGCTGCTTGCCTCTCTGATTCAGATGCTGACCTCATTGCCAACAGCGAAGATATCGACTCTGATAACGACGGAATTATTGATAATATCGAAGGCCAAACAAGTGTTGGCTATGCTGCACCATTGGGTATTGATACCGACCTTGACGGCCTCGATAACGCCTATGACAGCGACAACGGTGGCACACCTGTCAGCCTGCCTGATACCGATGCTACTGGCCCACCTGATTACCTGGATACCGATAGCGACGGCGATGGTGTTCCTGATGCGATAGAAGGCTATGACGTCAATGGTGACGGAGTGGCAGAAACACTGGCGGCCCCGGGCAATGCTGATGCCGACGCCGATGGACTCAATGACAACTACGACACCGTAATCTTTCCTGCAACTGGCAATGAAACTGGCGCCAACGCGCCTCTGCCCAACAGCGATGGAACCGATGCCAGCGATTGGCGTGATACCGACGATGACAATGACGGATCATTGACAGCCTCGGAAGATACAAACAGCAACGGCAACCCACAGGATGACGACGCCGATGCTGACGGCAAGCCAGATTACCTGGAATCATCAAGCGCCGATGCGGATGGCGACGGTGTGTTTGATCAATCCGATTCCAATGATGCGGATGTCTGTGCACCGACTACCTTCGGAATCGGCTGCACCACGGATACAGACGGGGATGGGACACCTGACAGTACAGAAGGTGCGACTACCGATACGGACGACGATGGCATCAAGGATCATGCAGAATCATCCGCCGTTGATTCCGATGGTGACGGTGTCAACAATCAGAATGATGCAGCCAATAATAACGCCTGCATCCCTTCAGTCTTTGGCAACAACTGCACAACGGATACTGACGGTGATGGCACCGCTGATAGTGTCGAAGGTGAAAACGTTGACACCGATGGTGATGGTATTAATGATCATGCTGAATCATCCACCGCCGACGATGATGGTGATGGCGTCAGTAATCAGGACGAATCTTCAACCGCAGATGCGGATGGTGATGCCATCAATGACCAGGATGATGCGCATAACGATGATGCCTGCAAGCCTTCTGTCTATGCTGACGCTTGCAACATCGATACTGATGGCGATGGCATTCAGAACAATCATGATCTGGATGATGACAACGACGGCATACTTGACGAGGACGAGATGTCCTGCACGGTCACCGGCCAGCTGTCCTGGTTGCATGATGTGCTTATCGGTGTTCTGGGTAATGCCACGATCGATGTCAGCATCGATGATTCTGTCTCTGCCACCGCTGACCTGACGGTCGGACCGGGCCTTACCAAACTGGTTAATGCCGCTGAGTATCTACTCGGTGGTGCGACCTCACTGACCCTGAGTGCGGCCAAGTCGTCCGATGACTACATCGAAGTCGGCCTGACACTCGGTCAGGATTCCTATCTGCATGGCTCCAGCCTGGGCATCATATCGACAGTGCTTGGTGGTGTGGCTGCAGCAGATTATGAATTTGCAGCAGAAATTTCCATCGACGACTTTGTCTCTGCATCAGTTCTCTTTGACACAGAGTTACTGTCAGCGCCTTTACTCGGCCTGGGCTCTAGTAGCGAACAGGCGTTCAGTCCCTATTTCCTGCAGGCAGGCATTGCCTACAAGATTCGTGTGTATCTGTTCAATGAGCAGAACGATAATCTGACACCCGGCGTTGCCAGCTTTGGTGACCTGCAACTACGAATCGGTACCGCCTGCATCTCGGATACAGATGCGGATCTTATCAGCAATAGCGAAGATATCGACTCGGACAACGATGGCATTGTCGATAATATCGAAGCTCAAACAAGCGCTGACTACCAGGTGCCACTAGGCACCGATACAGATTCTGACGGGCTGGACGATGCCTATGACAGCGATAACGGTGGCACACCGGTCACTCTGCCCAATTCTGATGCAACAGGTCTGGCAGATTTTCTGGATACCGATAGTGACGACGACGGAATCTCTGATGCGGTCGAAGCCTACGACGCTAACGGCGATGGCGTGGCCGATACATTGCCCGCGTCTGACAATGCCGATGCGGATACCGATGGACTGAACGACAACTATGACACCATCGTCTCACCCGCAGCGGGCAATGCGACCGGTGCCAACGCACCGCTACCCAACAGTGATGGCACTGATGCCAGCAATTGGCGCGACAACGACGATGATAACGATGGCTCGCTGACTGCCACCGAGGATGCCAATGGGAATGGCAGTCCACAAGATGATGACACTGATGCCGATGGTAAGCCGGATTACCTGGAATCATCAACCACCGATGCGGATGGCGATGGCGTGGTTGATCAATCCGATTCCAATGATGCGGATGTCTGCGCACCGACTACCTTCGGAATCGGCTGTACCACGGATACAGACGGGGATGGGACACCTGACAGTACAGAAGGTGCGACTACCGACACGGATGGCGATGGCATCAAGGACTATCTGGAATCATCCAGCTCTGATGCTGACGGAGATGGCCTTAACGATCAGGATGACTCTGGTAACAATGATGCTTGCCTGCCTTCAACATTTGGCACTGGCTGCACAACCGACACCGATGGTGATGGTACGGCCGATAGCCTCGAAGGTGAAAACGTTGACACCGATGGTGATGGCATTAATGACCATGCTGAATCCTCCACCACCGACGATGATGGTGATGGCGTCAGTAATCAGGACGAATCTTCAACCGCAGATGCGGATGGTGATGCCATCAATGACCAGGATGATGCGCATAACGATGATGCCTGCAAGCCTTCTGTCTATGCTGACGCTTGCAACATCGATACTGATGGCGATGGCATTCAGAACAATCATGATCTGGATGATGACAACGACGGCATACTTGACGAGGACGAGATGTCCTGCACGGTCACCGGCCAGCTGTCCTGGTTGCATGATGTGGTTGTCGGTGTTCTGGGTAATGCCACGATTGATGTCAGCATTGATGATTCTGTCTCTGCCACCGCTGACCTGACGGTCGGACCGGGTCTTACCAAATTGGCCAATGCAGCCGAGTATCTGCTCGGGGGTGCATCCTCACTGACCCTGAGCGCGGCCAAGTCTTCCGATGACTACATCGAAGTCGGCCTGACACTCGGTCAGGATTCCTATCTGCATGGCTCCAGCCTGGGCATCATATCCACAGTGCTCGGCGGTGTGGCTGCAGCAGATTACGAGTTTGCCGCAGAAATTTCCATCGACGATTTTGTCTCTGCATCACTGCTCTTTGACACCGGCTTGCTCTCGGCACCTTTACTCGGCCTGGGCTCCAGTAGCGATCAGGCCTTCAGTCCCTATTTTCTGCAGGCAGGGATTGCCTACAAGATTCGTGTGTATCTGTTCAATGAACAGAATGACAATCTGACACCCGGTGTTGTCAGCTTTGGTGACCTGCAACTACGAATTGGTACCGCCTGTGTCTCGGATACCGATGCGGATCTTATCAGCAATAGCGAAGATATCGACTCGGATAACGATGGCATCGTCGATAATATCGAAGCTCAAACAAGCGCTGACTACCAGGCGCCACTAGGCACCGATACAGATTCCGACGGGCTGGACGATGCCTATGACAGCGATAACGGTGGCACACCGGTCACTCTGCCCAATTCTGATGCAACAGGTCTGGCAGACTTTCTGGATACCGATAGTGACGACGACGGAATCTCTGATGCGGTAGAGGCCTACGACGCTAACGGCGATGGCGTGGCGGACACATTGCCCGCATCTGACAATGCCGATGCGGATGTCGATGGACTGAACGACAACTATGACACCATCATCTCGCCCGCAGCTGGCAATGCAACGGGGGCTAGCGCACCGTTACCCAATAGCGATGGCACCGATGCCAGCAACTGGCGTGACAACGATGATGATAACGATGGATCGCTGACTGCCACCGAGGATGCCAATGGTAATGGCAGTCCACAAGATGATGACACTGATGCCGATGGTAAGCCGGATTACCTGGAATCATCAACCACCGATGCGGATGGCGATGGCGTGGTTGATCAATCCGATTCCAATGATGCGGATGTCTGCGCACCGACCACTTTCGGAACCGGCTGCACGACGGATACAGACGGCGACGGCACACCGGATAGTACAGAAGGTGCGACTGCCGATACGGATGGAGATGGCATCAAGGACTATGCAGAATCATCCACGGTTGATTCTGATGGAGACGGCATCAACAATCAGGATGACTCAGCCAACAACAACGCCTGCATCCCTTCAGTCTTTGGCAACAGCTGCACAACCGATACTGACGGTGATGGCACCGCTGATAGCGAAGAAGGTGAAAACGTTGACACGGATGGTGATGGCATTAATGACCCTGCTGAATCCTCCACCACCGATTCAGATGGAGACGGCGTCAACGATCAGTCTGACGCTGCCAACAACAACGCCTGCATCCCTTCAGTCTTTGGTAACAACTGCACAGTCGACACGGACAACGACGGAACGCCTGACAGCCAGGAAGGTGAAACGGCTGATACTGACAACGATGGCAAAAAGGACTATCAGGAATCCTCTACCGCCGATGCCGATGGTGACGGAACTGTCGATCAATCAGACATCAATGATGCTGATGCCTGCCTGCCTTCCACCTTTGGCAATGGTTGCACAACCGACACCGATAGTGATGGAACTGCCGATAGCCTGGAAGGTGAAACGACTGATAGCGACGGCGATGGTAAGTTTGACTACCAGGAATCCTCCACCGCCGACGCCGATAGTGACGGTACGAATGATCAATCCGATTCCAATGATGCGGATGTCTGCCTGCCTTCAACATTTGGCACTGGCTGCACAACCGACACCGATGGTGATGGGACGGCCGATAGTGTCGAAGGTGAAAACGTTGACACGGATGGCGATGGCAACAAGGACTACGAAGAGTCCTCCACCAGCGATACCGATGGCGATGGTATCGTCGATCAATCCGATGCAAACAATACTGACGCCTGCCTGCCTTCTGACTTTGGCACCAATTGCACAACCGACACCGACGGTGACGGCACACCCGACAGCGAGGAAGGCGAAACCACTGACACCGACGGCGATGGCAACAAGGATTACCAGGAATCATCGACTGCCGATGCCGATGGTGACGGCGTCGTTGATCAGACAGATGCCAATGATGCTGATGCCTGCCTGCCTTCCACCTTCGGTACCGGCTGTACAACCGACACTGATGGTGACGGGATTGCCGATAGCATAGAGGGTGAAAACACCGATACTGACGGCGATGGCATCAAGGATCATGCAGAGTCGATTACAACAGACTCTGATAATGATGGCATCAATGATCAGGCAGATATCGCCAATAACGATATTTGCCTGCCCATACCCTTAGACCTCTCTTGCAGTGTCGATACCGATGCCGATGGCATTTCAGACGATGCCGAAGGCATCATTAGTGATACCGATGGTGACGGTATACTGGATTATCTGGATACCGATAGTGATGGCGATGGCATTCGCGATCTGGTTGAAGCCAACGGTTCACACGGCCTTCTGGATACCGATGCTGACTCGGTACCCGATCATCTGGATATCGATTCGGACAACGATGGCATCGTTGATAATCTGGAGGCCCAGACTGCGGCTGATTACAGAGAACCGCTGAATAGCGATTCAGATAGTGATGGGCTTGATGATGCTTATGACACCGACAGTGGTGGTGTTGCCCCGGCTCTGCACAATACGGACACACTCGATCAACCCGATTATCTGGATACTGATAGCGATAATGATGGTGTGCTCGACTCCATCGAAGCTTTTGATGCAAATGGTGACGGCATTGCCGATGTATTACCGGCCACCGCCAACGCTGACAATGATAACGATGGTCTTAACGACAACTACGACACCGTCGTCTCACCTGCTCTGGGCAATGCCTTGGGCTCCAACGCCGTCTTGTCGAATCGGGAAGGTCAGGATAGCGATGATTGGCGTGATGCAGATGACGACAATGATGGTGTTCTGACCATTAACGAGGATTCCAACAGCAATGGAAACTTGCTGGATGATGATAGCGATGCGGATGGCAAACCCGACTACATCGAATCATCAACAGCCGATGCCGATGGCGATGGCATCACTGACCAGAACGATGTCGCTGACGCTGATGTGTGCCTGCCAACAAGTTTTGGGGTTGGCTGTACAACTGACACTGATGCAGACGGCACGCCCGATAGCATCGAGACTGAAACCGCTGACACTGACGGCGATGGTATCAAGGACCATACAGAATCATCCATAGCGGATGCCGATGGCGATGGCGTAGTCGATCAATCTGATGTGAATGATTCCGATGCTTGTCTGCCAACAGCTTTCGGTACGGGCTGCACAACTGATACGGATGGTGACGGTACTCCTGATAGCCAGGAAGGTGAAACGATTGACACTGACGGCGACGGCATCAAGGACCATGCAGAATCATCCGTTACAGATACTGACGGCGATGGCGTAGTCGATCAATCTGATGTGAATGATTCCGATGCTTGTCTGCCAACAGCTTTCGGTACGGGCTGCACAACTGATACGGATGGTGACGGTACTGCCGATAGTCAGGAAGGCGATACCGCTGACACTGACAATGATGGCAAGCTGGATTACCAGGAGTCCTCTATTGCAGATGCCGATAATGATGGCATCACGGATCAAGCAGACGCCAATGATGCTGATGCCTGCCTGCCTTCCGTCTTTGGCAATGGCTGTGCAACCGACTCTGACGGTGACGGAACCCCTGATAGCATTGAGACTGAAACCGCTGACACCGATGGCGATGGCATCAAGGACTTCCTTGAATCATCCACCGCCGATGCGGACGGTGATGGCATTACCGATCAGAACGATGTCGCCAACAATGATATCTGCCTGCCGACGCCAACAGACAACTCCTGCAGTACCGACGGTGATGCCGATGGCATTCCAGACAGCGTCGAAGGCACTATCAACGATACCGATGGTGACGGCATACTGGATTACCTGGATGCTGACAGTGATGGCGATGGTATCAGTGACCTGATTGAATCCAATGGCTCTCACGGCACTCTGGATTCAGACGCTGACACGATTCCCGATTATCTGGATATCGATTCGGATAACGATGGCATTGTCGATAATCTTGAAGCCCAGTCTGCGGCTGATTACAGAGAGCCGCTGAATAGCGATTCAGATAGTGATGGGCTTGATGATGCCTATGACACAGACAGTGGTGGCGTTGCCCCGGCTCTGCCCAATACGGACACACTCGACCAACCCGATTATCTGGATACTGATAGCGATAATGATGGTGTGCTCGACTCCATCGAAGCTTTTGATGCCAATGGTGACGGCATTGCCGATGTATTACCGGCCACCGCCAACGCTGACAATGATAACGATGGTCTTAACGACAACTACGACACCGTCGTCTCACCTGCTCTGGGCAATGCCTTGGGCTCCAACGCCGTCTTGTCGAATCGGGAAGGTCAGGATAGCGATGACTGGCGTGATACAGATGACGACAATGATGGTGTTCTGACCATTAACGAGGATTCCAACAGCAATGGAAATCTGCTGGATGATGATAGTGATGCGGATGGCAAACCAGATTACATCGAATCATCAACAGCCGATGCCGATGGCGATGGCATCACCGATCAGAACGATGTCGCTGACGCCGATGTGTGCCTACCAACAAGCTTTGGCATTGGCTGTACAACTGACTCCGACGGTGACGGAGCCTCTGATAGCCAGGAAGGTGAAACCACCGACACTGACAATGATGGAAAGCTGAATTACCAGGAGTCCTCTATTGCAGATGCCGATAATGATGGCATCACGGATCAAGCAGACGCCAATGATGCTGATGCCTGCCTGCCTTCCGTCTTTGGCAATGGCTGTGCAACCGACTCTGACGGTGACGGAACCCCTGATAGCATCGAGACTGAAAATGCTGACACCGATGGCGATGGTATCAAGGACCATACAGAATCATCCATAGCGGATGCCGATGGCGATGGCGTAGTCGATCAATCTGATGTGAATAATTCAGATGCTTGCCTGCCAACAGATTTCGGTACAGGCTGCACCACCGATACGGACGGTGACGGCACTCCTGATAGCCAGGAAGGTGAAATAGCTGACACCGATGGCGATGGTATCAAGGACTTCAATGAATCTTCTACAGCCGATGCCGATGCTGATGGCACCATCGATCAGAACGATATCGCCAATAACGATATCTGTCTGCCGACGCCTTTCGATGATTCTTGTCTTATTGATGCTGATGCTGATGCTGATGCTGATGCTGATGCTGATGCTGATGGTATTCCAGATAGCGTAGAAGGCACCATCAACGATACCGATGGTGACGGCATACTGGATTATCTGGATGCTGACAGTGATGGCGATGGTATCAGTGACCTGATTGAATCCAATGGTTCTCACGGCACTCTGGATTCAGACGCTGACACGATTCCCGATTATCTGGATATCGATTCGGACAACGATGGCATTGTTGATAATCTGGAAGCCCAGACTGCGGCTGATTACAGAGAACCGCTGAATAGCGATTCAGATAGCGATGGGCTTGATGATGCTTATGACACCGACAACGGTGGTGTTGCCCCGGCTCTGAACAATAGCGATTCTCTGGATGCACCCGACTATCTGGATACCGACAGCGACAATGATGGTGTGCTCGACTCTATCGAAGCGTTTGATGCTAACGGTGATGGCATTGCAGATGTGCTACCAGCCGCCACCAATGTCGACAGCGATAATGACGGCCTTAACGACAACTATGACACCGTCGTCTCACCTGCTCAGGGCAATGCCCTCGGCTCCAACGCCGTGTTATCGAATCGTGAAGGTCAGGATAGCGATGACTGGCGTGATGCAGATGACGACAATGATGGTGTTCTGACCATTAACGAGGATTCCAACAGCAATGGAAACTTGCTGGATGATGATAGCGATGCGGATGGCAAACCCGACTACATCGAATCATCAACAACCGATGCTGATGGCGATGGCATCACCGATCAGAACGATATCGCTGACGCTGACGTCTGCCTGCCAACAAGCTTTGGCATTGGCTGTACAACGGACACTGATGCTGACGGCACGCCCGATAGCATCGAGACTGACAGCGCTGATACTGACGGCGATGGAAAATTTGACTACGAAGAGTCTTCAAGCAACGATGCCGATACTGATGGAACCGTTGACCAGGCAGACTCCAACGACGCAGATGCTTGCCTGCCATCCGTTTATGCTAATGGCTGCGCAACGGACTCCGACGGTGACGGAATCCCTGATAGCCAGGAAGGTGAAACCGCTGACACTGACGGCGATGGCATCAAGGACCATGCAGAATCATCCATTGCGGATACCGATGGAGATGGCGTCGTCGATCAATCTGATGTGAATGATTCCGATGCTTGCCTACCGACAGCTTTCGGTACAGGTTGCACCACTGATACGGATAGTGACGGCACTCCTGATAGCCAGGAAGGCGATACCGCTGACACCGATGACGATGGCATCAAGGACTTCCTTGAATCATCCACTGCCGATGCGGACGGCGATGGCATTACCGATCAGAACGATGTCGCCAACAATGATATCTGCCTGCCGACGCCGACAGACAACTCCTGTAGCACCGACGGTGATGCTGATGGCATTCCAGACAGCGTAGAGGGCACCATCAATGATACCGATGGTGACGGCATACTGGATTACCTGGATGCTGACAGTGATGGCGATGGTATCAGTGACCTGATTGAATCCAATGGCTCTCACGGCACTCTGGATTCAGACGCTGACACGATTCCCGATTATCTGGATATCGATTCGGACAACGATGGCATCGTTGATAATCTGGAAGCCCAGACTGCCGCTGATTACAGAGAACCGCTGAATAGCGATTCAGATAGTGATGGGCTTGATGATGCTTATGACACCGACAACGGTGGTGTTGCCCCGGCTCTGAACAATAGCGATTCTCTGGACGCACCCGACTATCTGGATACCGACAGCGACAATGATGGCGTGCTCGACTCCATCGAAGCGTTTGATGCTAACGGTGACGGCATTGCGGATGTGCTTCCGGCCGCCGCCAATGCTGACAGCGACAACGATGGTCTTAACGACAACTATGACACCATCGTTTCACCTGCTCAGGGCAATGCCCTCGGCTCCAACGCCGTCCTGACAAATAGGGAAGGTCAGGATAACGATGACTGGCGTGACTCCGATGACGACAATGATGGTGTTCTGACCGTCAATGAAGATGCTAACAGCAACGGGAATTTGTTGGATGACGATAGCGATGCGGATGGCAAACCTGACTATATCGAATCATCAACAGCCGATGCTGATGGCGATGGCATCACCGACCAGAACGATCTGGCAGACGCCAATGTGTGCTTGCCGACAGCCTTTGGTATTGGCTGTAGCAGTGATACCGATGGTGACGGTACTCCTGATAGTGAAGAGGGCGCCGCTTCTGACACCGATGGCGACGGCATCAAGGACTATGCAGAATCTTCTATAGACGATATTGATGGAGATGGCGTCAACGATCAGGAAGACGCTGGCAACAACAACGCCTGTGTACCTTCCGTCTTTGGCAACAACTGCACGACAGACTCCGATGATGATGGCACTGCCGATAGTGTGGAAGGCGAAACGGTTGATACTGACGGCGATGGTATCAAGGACTATGAAGAATCCTCCACTATAGATCTCGATGGTGACGGAACCGACAATCAGTCTGACTCCAACGACACTGATGCCTGCCTACCTTCCGTATTCGGTACAGGCTGCACAACAGACAGCGATGGAGACGGCACGCCTGATAGCATCGAGACTGAAAATGCTGACACCGATGGCGATGGCATCAAGGATTTCAATGAGTCTTCTATAGCTGACGCAGATGGCGATGGCGCCACCGATCAGAACGATATCGCCAATAACGATATCTGCCTGCCGACGCCTTTCGATGATTCCTGTCTTATTGATGCTGATGCTGATGCTGATGCTGATGCTGATGCTGATGCTGATGCTGATGCTGATGCTGATGGTATTCCAGACAGCGTAGAAGGCACTATCAACGATACCGATGGTGACGGCATACTGGATTATCTGGATGCTGACAGTGACGGCGATGGTATCAGTGATCTGATTGAATCCAGTGGCTCTGACGGCGCTCTGGATTCAGACGCAGACACGATTCCTGATTATCTGGATATCGATTCAGATAACGATGGCATTGTTGATAATATCGAAGGTCAGGCAGCGGTTGAGTACAGAGAACCGCTGAATATCGATTCAGATGGTGATGGGCTTGATGATGCCTACGACACCGACAATGGTGGTGTCGCCCCGGCTCTGAGTAATACAGACTCACTGGATGCACCCGACTATCTGGATACCGACAGCGACAATGATGGCGTACCGGACTCCGTCGAAGCTTTTGATGATAACGGGGATGGTATTGCCGATGTATTACCGGCAGCCAACAACGCTGACAGTGATAACGATGGTCTCAACGACAATTACGATACTGTCGCCTCACCTGCCCTCAATAATGCCCTCGGATCCAACGCGCCATTATCGAATAGCGATGGCCAGGATAGTGATAACTGGCGTGACTCGGATGACGACAACGATGGTGTTCTGACTATTGATGAAGACACCAATGGTAATGGCAGTTTGCTGGATGATGATAGCGATGCCGATGGCAAGCCTGACTTTGCCGAATCATCAGCAGCCGATGCCGATGGTGATGGTATCAACGATCAGTTCGATCCAGCTGACGCCGATGTGTGCCTACCTTCAACCTTTGGTACTGGCTGCATAGCCGACACTGATGGTGATGGTATTTCTGATAATGAAGAAGGTGCAACGACTGACACAGACGGTGATGGCAACCTGGATTTCGAAGAGTCTTCAATTGAAGATACCGATGGCGATGGGTCAGTTGATCAATCCGACTCCAATGATGCTGATAGTTGCCTGCCTTCTGTCTTCGGAATCAACTGTACGACTGACTCTGACGATGATGGCGTTCCTGATAGCCAGGAAGGCTCAATAACAGACACTGACGGCGACAGCATCAACGATTATGAGGAGTCATCAACCGATGATGCAGATGGTGATGGCATCAATGATCAGAACGATGCAAGCAACAATGATGCGTGTAATCCTTCGACATTCGGCAACAACTGCACCATTGACTCCGACTTTGATGGTACGCCTGATAGTGTCGAGTCTGAAACAGACGATACCGATGGAGATGGCATACCTGACTATCAGGAGTCTTCAACTGAGGATAGCGATGCTGATGGAACGACAGATCAGAACGATGCGGATAACAGCAATGCATGCATACCATCCAGCAGTGACATTGCCTGTTCTACCGACATGGACAGCGACGGCATTGCCGATCATCTCGATAGCGATACTGATGGAGATGGAATTCCTGATGTTGACGAGCAAGGTAGTGGCGATGAACCGCTGAATTCCGATGATGATGAAATTCCTGACTTTCTGGATATCGATTCAGACAATGACGGCATTGTCGATAATGTAGAAGCCCAATCAACGAACAGCTATACCCCGCCATTGAACAGCGATCTTGATCAGGATGGACTTGACGATGCTTACGATCTGGACAACGGTGGTGTACCAGTCGACATGCCCAATACCGATGCCGATGATACGCCCGACTATCTGGATACCGATAGCGACAATGACAGCGTACCTGATGCGGTAGAAGGTTTTGATAGCGATGGGGATGGGATTGCAGATATTCTGCCGGCGCCTGATAACGCCGATGCAGATTCGGATGGTTTAAACGACAACTATGACACCGCTACAGACGTGGACAATTCAACTGGTTCGAATTCACCGTTACCCAACCGTGAACAGGATGCATCGCCGGACTGGCTGGATGAAGACGATGACAACGATGGCGTGCTAACTCTGTTTGAGGATACCAACGCAAACGGTACGCTACTTGACGACGACACTGACGCTGATGGAATACTTGACTATAGCGAAGCATCCAATGCTGATGCTGATGGCGACGGCGTTATGGACCAGGACGATCCGGCAAATAACGACGCCTGTATTCCGTCCACATTCTCTGCAAACTGCGATGCAGACTCGGATGGAGACGGGGTCACAGACTTCGTAGAAACCGCCAACGTCGATAGTGACCAGGATGGCACTCCAGACTACCTGGATACTGATAGCGACAACGATCAGGTACCAGATAGTATTGAAGGCAACGTGGATACAGATGGGGATGGCGATCTGAACTTTCTGGATCTGGATTCCGACAACGACGGGATATCGGACACAGTCGAGGCAGGCCAGAATCCTGCATCACCTCGTGATACAGACGGTGATGGCATTCTCAACATGCACGATCTGGATAGCGACAACGATGGCTTGACGGATGAGTATGAAGCCCAGACCGTAGCTCTAAACAATGATTTTCTGGCCGGCCTTTTCAACGATCAGGAAAGCATTGAGACTCAGGATTCTGATGGTGACCGGATTCCGGACTATCTGGATAGAGACAGTGACAACGACAGCATCAGCGATCTGATAGAGACCCAGGGACTCTTTGCCGATGATGATTTCAATGGGGCTATTGATACATTCATCGATCAGAATGGCAATGGTCTGGATGATACGGTCGAGTCTGTTCCTGTCGTTGCCTCTGATATCGATGCTGACGGCCTGCCCGACTATCTGGATATCGACTCTGACGGCGATGGAATACTTGACCTTGTTGAAGCGGGTGGAATCGACTTGAATGGCGATGGCGTTATCGACAGCATGGCAGATCAGGATGGAGATGGAATTCCGGATTCAGTTGATGTGGACATGACCGGTGGTAATGATGCCGATGGTGATGGCATTGACGACTCGGCCGACATCGACTTTGTTTCCGGTGCTCTGGATACTGATGGAGACGGCATTATCGATAGCCGTGATCCGGACATTGATGGCGATGGCTTTGCCGATCAACATATCAATTCACAGATTCCTGACCGAGACAACAACGGTATTCCCGACTTCCAGGAAGCTCAACCTGCCGGTGTAGCCCGAACCGGACTGCAAGGCAATGGCTGCTCTGCATCCGGCCCTTCAACAACGAGGGATCCTGTCTTTCTATTATTGATTTTCTTTGCCTTTTTGTTCAAGCGTCAACGTCGTCTGGCAGCACCTCTGCTCACTTTAACAACGTTGACAGTGCTCATTGTGGCGCAGACGACAAGCCAGTCTGTTTATGCAGACTCAGGGAATCTGGATAAGCAACCGGGTATCGAATTCAACTCACGCTTCTATGCAGGGGCAGGATTAGGCCTGAGCAGTCTGAAACCCGATACCCGGAATTTATTCAATACCGAGTCCGATGACAGCAGTAGTGTGGGAGCTCAGTTACTGGTCGGCATGGATATCAATAAGTGGGTTTCTGCGGAAATGCATTTCACGCAACTTGGCGCAGCCGGATTCACCAATGGTGCCGAGATTGACTACCAGCAGTTTGGTGCCAGCGCATTGCTCTACATGGGCAAGAATCGTCACCGATTCAACCGCCAAGGGCTCAATGCCTTTGCCCGGATTGGCTTCGGCTCTTTAAAGAACAGCTCAAGCGGCGATATAGATTTTGAACAAGTCAATTCAACGCATATTCTCTATGGTGCGGGGCTGGAGTATTCCGGCGCTGGAAATCTTGCAGCACGATTGGAATTTTACAGCTTCGATGAAGACGTACGATACGGGCAAATCAGTCTGCTCTATCGTTTTGGCAAGACAAGACCTGCACCCATCAGCCAGGTGATTCAGCAGATGCCCCAACCTGAAGTTACTGAGGCGATCGTATTACCTGTATCGACACCGGCACCTATGTCCGAAGCGGAAGCCGCCCCCGTACTCGCATCCGCAACAAGTACAACACTGCAAGATACCGACGGTGATTCAGTTCCGGATGATCTGGATTATTGTCAGAATTCCGAACCCTCAGCTCCCGTCAATGACAGTGGCTGCGCCCTGATTTCAGGCCTGCTATCCAGTATTGCATTTCGTACCGGATCAGATGAGTTGGAGCAGTCTTCAAGAACCATTCTGGATAACATCATAAACGGGATGAGAGCCACGCCTTCGCATCGCTTTATGATATCAGCGCATACGGATAATTCAGGCACCCTGGAATCCAATATTGCACTCTCGCAAAGCAGAGCTGAAGTGGTCATAAACTATTTGAGAGCCAGAGGGATAGCTCAATCCCGTCTTGAAGTCGTGGTTTATGGAGAGGATCGTCCAAAAAATTCAAATGAATCCAGTAAAGGCCGTTCAATGAACCGCTGCGTTGATATCACGGTGATTGAATAACCAGGCACAACACGACACGATAATTGGATAGTCAGTACCAGACGAAAAAAGGCCGACTCGTTCCCGAGCCGGCCTCTGTCACTCACACTTCAACTAGCTCTTTCATTCACACTTTAAACCAGGTAGTGCGGAGCATACGCAGGCTATAAACACTCAAAGCCAGCGCAAGGATATTACTCCTTGGTTTCAGCCAGCATCTTGTCGACTTCCTCGCGGGCCTCTTCCTTGGTCTTGCCATAGCGCTCTTGGATCTTGCCCTCGAGCTGCTCACGATTGCCATCAATCTGGTCAAGCTCATCGTTAGTGATCTCACCCCATTTGGATTGAACACCGCCTTTGAATTGCTTCCAGTTACCTTCTACTTGATCCCAATTCATACTCGATACCTCGTTTGCTGTTTGGTCCGATCTGGACGAGAACTAAGTATGGGAGAACCTGAGAGGACTATTCGCCTGCTGCAACAACTGCTCATTGACCCTGTAAATAGTGCAGATATCCAACTGGAAACATGACTTGTCACACAAAACAGTGTTGCCGCCTTTCATTGACTCACTTTTCTGCGAGTAGAAATATTCATGCTAATCTATCTACCATCTGATAGGTAAATACATGCTGTACTTACCAGCTACAACTATCAAGTACGTAGACTTTCATCTATTTCGACAACTCTTTGTATTCGATAAACCGCTAACAACGAGAATCACCCCATATGGAAATCAACGCAGACTTCTCACAACGATCTCTCCTGCACACACCCGATATCGAGTGGCAGGATTCACCGATGAAAGGCGTACGCAGAAGAGTGCTGGATCGAGTCGGCAACGAAGTTGCCCGTGCCACCACCGTGGTGAGTTATGCACCCAACAGCCATTTTTCATCGCATGTTCATACAGGCGGTGAGGAGTTTGTCGTGCTCGAAGGCATCTTTCAGGATGAGCATGGAGATTATCCGGCAGGCTCCTATATCCGCAACCCACCACAATCCAGCCATACACCACGTTCAGACGATGGCTGCATTATCTTCGTGAAACTCTGGCAGTTCGATCTGGATGACCGACAGCACGTAGTTGCTGACATGAACACCGTGGAGCTGAACAATGATCCTGTACGCTCCGGTGTGCAGCTACATACCTTGTTTGAAGACAGCCGAGAGACGGTACGTCTGGAGCAATGGGAGGCAGGTGCGACCGTCACGCTGGACACCAATGGTGGAGCCGAGCTGCTGGTACTCGACGGCAGCTTCACTCAAGAGGGAGAAACGGTCGATAAACTTTCATGGTTACGCATCCCTCTGCATGCCGATTTTCAGGCCACAGCCGGTGCCAGCGGCGCCCGTATCTGGGTCAAAACCGGACACCTGCGCTTCACAAAAGAAGAGAAACAAAGACTCGCCTGAGCCTGCTTGCATGAAGTAACCCCATCACTGCCAGAATTTTCAACAACTACATGTTGACAATTGATGGCCTCGTACCCCAACATAGTGTGGTTCTGGTTCCTGCGACACTTGTCGCAGGCTAAGAGGGAAACCGGTGAAATTCCGGCACTGCCCCCGCAACTGTAAGTGACAAGCAACAACCTATTGAACCACTGATGTTCGCATCGGGAAGGAGGGTTTGCGCGCTGGAGTCACGAGTCAGGAGACCTGCCAGGCACAACGATGAAACCAAGGGCGGAGGGCTCTGGAGTTGCTGGTGCTGAATCCTCAGCGATGGCTCCGCATGGCCTTCCGTCCGTCACACTTCGGGGACGAAGAGCAATGAGCATCACCGTATATTCCAAGCCTGCCTGTGTGCAATGCACAGCCACCACGCGCGCCTTGTCAGCCAAAGGTCTGAGCTTCCAGGTTGTCGATCTGACACTGGATGACGACGCTTTCAAGCTGGTCGAATCTCTGGGCTATCGACAAGCACCGGTTGTGGTCGCAGGTGAACATCACTGGGCAGGCTTTCGCCCGGACATGATCAACTCCCTGGTGTGAGTGATTGAGCTCACTGCTCTATTACTCCAGCGCATCGGGCAACACAGAACGCTTCATTCAAAAACTGGATCTGCCGGCTATTCGCCTGCCGATCCGGCTTGATGCGCCTGTCCCCATCATCGACCTACCTTTCGTCCTGATCTGCCCGACATTTGCAGATGGCCAGGGGCGTGGGGCCGTACCCAAACCGGTGATACGGGCGTTGAACGATGTGCAACTACGTAACCAACTGCGCGGTGTGATCGCCGCAGGTAATCGCAATTTCGGAACAACCTTCGCCCTCGCTGGCGATGTGATTGCCCGTAAATGCCAGGTACCCGTGCTGTACCGCTTTGAACTGGCGGGCACGCAGAAGGACATCCAACTTGTCAGACAAGGACTAGAACTCTTTTGGACACAGCAACACTCGAACGAGCCGTGAAGAACGAAGCCCAGCAGCTGGATTATCACGCATTAAACGCCATGCTGAACCTCTATGATGCGCAGGGACATATACAGTTCGACGCCGATCGTCGTGCCGCTCGTCAGTATTTCCTCCAGCATGTCAACCAGAATACTGTCTTCTTCCATTCACTCGAAGAGAAGCTTCGCTACCTGGTGGATGAAGGCTATTACGAGGCGCAGGCTCTGGAACAGTACTCACCTGAGTTCCTCGCTAAAATCTGGAGCAAGGCCTTCGCCTTCAAATTCCGCTTTCCCACCTTTCTGGGTGCTTTCAAGTACTACACCTCCTACACACTGACCACTCGCGATGGCGCACGTTATCTCGAACGTTATGAGGATCGTGTGGTCATGGTTGCATTATACCTGGCACGCAGTGACGAAGATTACGCCCTGACTCTGATGGAGGAAATCCTCAGTGGTCGCTTCCAGCCGGCAACACCTACCTTTCTCAACGCCGGCAAGGCGCAGCGCGGGGAGCTGATCTCCTGCTTTCTTCTGCGACTCGAAGACAATATGGAAAGCATTGGACGGGGTATCAATTCAGCCCTGCAACTCTCCAAGCGCGGTGGCGGAGTTGCTCTGATGCTGACCAATATTCGTGAGCAAGGCGCGCCTATCAAAGGCATCGAGAATCAATCCTCTGGTGTTATTCCGGTAATGAAATTGCTCGAAGACAGTTTCTCCTATGCCAACCAGCTGGGCGCCCGACAAGGCGCCGGTGCGGTTTATCTGAACGCACATCATCCGGACATATTGCGCTTTCTGGATACCAAGCGCGAGAATGCTGACGAGAAGATTCGCATCAAGACACTCTCGCTGGGTGTTGTCATACCGGATATCACTTTTGAGCTGGCACGCAAGAACGAGGACATGTATCTGTTCTCCCCGCATGATGTGGAACGCGTCTATGGACAGGCGTTTGCCGACATTTCGGTCAGCGAGCGATATCACGATATGGTGGATGATCCACGTATCCGCAAAACCAAGATCAATGCGCGTCAGTTCTTTCAGAACATTGCCGAGATCCAGTTTGAAAGTGGCTATCCCTACATCCTGTTTGAAGACACCGCCAACCGGGCGAACCCGGTGGCCGGACGCATATCCATGTCCAACTTGTGTTCGGAAATTCTGCAGGTCAATGAGGCCTCCACCTTCAATGATGATCTGAGCTATCAGCATATGGGTACGGACATCTCCTGCAACCTGGGCAGCCTGAACATTGCCAAGGCCATGGATGGTGGCAACCTGGGTGCCACCGTTGCCATCGCGGTTCGTGCATTGAGCGCGGTGTCGGAGATGAGTGCTATAGACAGTGTGCCTTCGGTTCGTCGTGGCAATGATGTCAGTCATGCCATCGGTCTGGGACAGATGAATCTTCACGGCTATCTGGCACGCGAACGCATTCACTATGGGAGTGCCGAAGGCATCGACTTCACCAATATCTACTTTTGCACGATCTTGTATCACTGCCTGCAGGCATCCAATACCCTGGCCTGCGAGAAAGGCGAAAGCTTCGCAAGCTTTGAGAACTCCACGTACGCCGATGGCTCTTTTTTCGATGATTACATCAACACAGGTTTTCAGCCAGCCACCGAACGAGTTCAACAACTGTTCGATGCAGCTGGTGTTGAAGTTCCCAGTCAAGAGCAGTGGACATCACTGAGAGAAGCTGTCATGCAAGGCGGCCTTTATAACCGGAATCTGCAAGCGGTACCGCCCACCGGTTCCATCAGCTATATCAACAACTCCACCTCGTCCATACACCCGATTACTTCGCGCATCGAGATACGCAAGGAAGGCAAGATCGGCCGTGTCTATTACCCCGCTCCCTATATGAACAACGATAATCTCGAGTTCTATCGGGATGCCTATGACATTGGGCCCGAGGCTATCATCGACACCTATGCCGCGGCCACGCGTCATGTCGACCAGGGGCTGTCCCTAACGCTCTTCTTCAAGGATACCGCGACCACACGCGATATCAATCGTGCCCAGATTCATGCCTGGAAACAAGGCATCAAAACCATCTACTACATTCGCATACGCCAGCTGGCCCTTGAAGGGACAGAGGTACAGGGCTGTGTTTCCTGTGCGCTTTGAGTTACTGTCATGAACCAGACTACTATGAATCGTCGCATACCCCTTGCCATCAACTGGAACCGACTCGAAGATGAAAAAGATCTTGAGATCTGGAATCGTCTGACATCCAACTTCTGGCTACCGGAAAAGGTGCCACTGTCCAATGATATTCAAAGTTGGTCCAAGCTCACCGCTGATGAGCAGAAGCTGACCATTCGGGTATTCACTGGCCTGACCTTGTTGGATACCATTCAGAACAGTGTCGGCGCACCGGCTTTGATGCCAGACGCCAGCACCCCTCACGAGGAGGCCGTGCTGACCAATATCGCTTTCATGGAAGCCGTACATGCGCGCAGTTATTCATCGGTTTTCTCAACGCTGTGCCAGACTAGTGATGTGGATGAAGCTTTTCGATGGTCCGCAGAAAATGAACACTTGCAAGCCAAGTCACGACTGATACTGAATGAGTACGATACTTCTGCATCGCCACTTCGCAGAAAAATTGCCAGTGTGTTTCTGGAAAGCTTTTTGTTCTACTCCGGCTTCTATCTGCCCATGCACTGGTCCAGCCGAGCCAAGCTGACCAATACGGCAGACCTGATTCGTCTGATCATTCGCGACGAGGCAGTGCACGGCTACTACATCGGTTACAAATACCAGCGCGCTGTGCAGCAGTTGAGCGAGTCCGAACAACAGGAACTCAAGGACTTTGCCTTTTCATTGCTTTTCGATTTGTACGATATAGAAACCCGCTATACCGCAGATCTCTATGATCCGCTTGGCTTGACTGAAGATGTGAAACATTTTCTGCATTACAACGCTAACAAGGCCTTACAAAACCTGGGGTATGAGGCTCTGTTTCCCGATGACGTCTGTGCCGTCAACCCTGCCATCATGGCCTCCTTGTCGCCTAACGCGGATGAGAATCATGATTTCTTCTCAGGTTCAGGATCCTCTTACGTTATTGGTAAAGCGGTAGCCACGGAGGATGAGGACTGGGCGTTTTAGTTCTAGAGAGTGGAAGCTGCGAGACAGGCAATCAGCTATTGAGCAGTTGTTCAATGGTCTCGAGGAATTCGGTTCTTTTGTAGGGCTTTCTGATAACCGGTTCCTTGAGACTTCCGCTCACCTCTTCGGGTATATACCCGCTGACAAACAGGATCTTTACCTCGCTATCGACAAGTCGGACTTGTTCGACGACTTCCTGTCCGCCCATCTCTGGCATTACAAAATCAAGTACGATCAACGATATTTCGTGTCTGTGCAGATGAAACAACTCAAGGGCCTGCCTGCCACTTTCTGCCCCTAAAGTCTCGAATCCCAGTGATTGCAGACACAATCGAGTAAGCTTGAGTATTTCAACATTATCGTCAGCAACCAGGACCAGTTTGTTTCTGATTTTATCGGGTGTCTGGACAAGCAACTGAGGCTCTCGATGGGGCTCACCCTCAGCCTGCGACATGGGGAGAAATACAGAGAAACTGGATCCGGAACCGGGACTGGAATCAACCAGGATCATGCCCCTGCATTGTTTGACGATGCTGTAACAGTTGGCCAGCCCAAGACCGGTTCCCGATCCTGACGCTTTAGTCGTATAAAACGGATCAAATATTCGCGGAAGAATTTTCGGTTCAATGCCGCAGCCGTCATCTACTATTTTTATGACGCAGTATTCACCGGGGTCAACATCATGCATTTGCTTCAGGAAATTTCTGTCAACCATCTCCCTGGACGTATTGATACTGATGTTTCCATTGGAATCAATTGCGTCTCGTGCATTAAAGAATATATTCAACAGAACCTGTTCGATCTGCGCCCTGTCGGCAACTATGTGCAGAGGTTGCTCTGGCAAGAGCGAGGAAAGACAAACAGAGGCGGGCAAGGTACGTTCAAGCAAGACGACTAATTCCTCTACAAGCCGGTTCATATCAAAAACTTCTTTGCGCGTTTTTTCCTGCCGGCTTAACGTGGAAAGTTTTTCGGTTAAATTCATGGCGCGCACGATAACGTCGCAGATCTGCTCCAGAGTTCGCTTCGTCACTTTGCTGTGAGTGTCGTCCAGCAACAGGCACTCGACGTTGCCAATGATGACTTGCAGCATATTATTGAAATCGTGTGTGATGCCTCCAGCCATTTCTCCGAGTGCTTTCATCTTTTGTGAATGAGCGATGTTCTCTTCAAGACTTCTGATCTCAGTGATATCCCGACCCACGGCGGTTATGGCTTCCATTTGGCCCATTGAATCCAGCACAGCTGTGTTTGACCAGGCCAGCCAGCGCCAGCCATCTTTCGTCATTGCCCTTTGTCTGTGATAGGAGGTATGAGGGTGATACTTCAGGCTTTCCAGCGACTTTTGAGTGAGCTCTCTGTCGTCTTCATGTACCAGCGGTAGGAATTGATGGTTCAAAAGCTCGCTTTCTGGCTTGCCAAAGGTTTTGCAATAACTGGGGCTGACATAGAGGAAATCCCCATCCAGATTCACCTTGACCACCATATCGGTCTGGTTCTCCACAAGAAGACGGTATTTTTCCTCCTTTTCTGTCAAATAACTCTGCTGTCTCAGCAGGGTACGACTAGCAATGGCCAGAAGAAGTGCGGTCAGAATTCCCAGCCCTATTCCAACTTCATCTACAACGCTGTTCGTGGCATACAGATAAGACTCTAATGGCGCAAAGGACAGTTGCCAGGGCCGCCCGACTATTTCAATTGGCAGGTTGACCAGATAGGGACTCTGCAACAACATGTTCGATTGAGGCTGCGAATAGATGAGCTCATCGTTGTCAAAAACTCCCAATACAAATTGGTTTCGAAGCGGCTGTTCTGACAAGCAGGTGTCCATCAGGTCGTGCACTCGAAAGACACCATTGGCAAAGCCCAACAGCTGACCGGTTGGCGACAGAATTCTTTTGTAGAGTGCGAAACCTTTACCGGACTGGAGTAGTGAAACAATGTCGGTACGTGTCAACTGAGACGAGCTTTCCGCGGCAGCCAGGGCACGACGAACCGAGGCGTTGGTGTGTTTGTGCAGGTTGGCATTCAGAGCAGGTTTATTGCCGTCGAGTGGGTACACCACGCGAATGAATCCGTCCGGA
Organism: Granulosicoccus antarcticus IMCC3135; assembly: GCF_002215215.1. NCBI lineage: Bacteria > Pseudomonadati > Pseudomonadota > Gammaproteobacteria > Chromatiales > Granulosicoccaceae > Granulosicoccus > Granulosicoccus antarcticus. Next base: position 7,696,264 of record NZ_CP018632.1, read on the forward strand.
TCCATGTAGTTGAACGCATGTACACCGCTATAGATCGGTAGCAGGATGCTGGCAGATTTTGCCCACGTGTTGATTACGTTTTGACGAGTTTCCCAGGGAATACTGGCAAGTGCCGTCACCTGTTTTGCTCTTGAGTCGATGCAGGATTCAAGACGTATCTTGACTTGTTCGGCCGTGATACGAGTTTCCAGCAAAATTCTCTCCTCGTCTCTCTTGCTACTGACTACGCCAAACACCAGTACCAGCAAAAGTCCGAGAACAAAAACAGCCGTCGATATGAAGTTCTGCCGATATCTAACCGTATTCGAATTCACTTGCCAGCAAGCTCATCGATGTCACTCAAAATATCGTGAAGCTTGCAATGGCAGAGGCTGGACATCATAAAATGGCTGCATCGACGATTAACGCTCATGACAGTGAGACTTGCGGCAGTGCTGATCTATGGAGCCCGCAGCACAGCGGAGGAGGGTAACTTTGGCCGAAACAGTAGCATAAGCCAGAAAATAACTCTGAATCAGACTGTTTCATTCATGCATAGTGATATTGGTCCCTGCCCTGCACCGATAGAAAAACTATTAGCCATCTGACATCAGCTTGATGATCAGTGCTGCTGCCCGGTTTCCCGATTCCACTGCGCCCTCCAGATAGCCATTGGAATGATCGGTAAGGCCTGCAGTCTCAGAGCCTGCCCAAATCAGCCGGTTGTCCCATTCACTCATCAGCGTAGGTCGACCATGTGATCTTGGCACTACCGGATCGCGGTCCAGGGCGGTTGCTGTTTGAGCATCAAATGCCCAGTCTTTCAGGTGCACAGCAATTGGCTGGCTTGCCGCTTCGCCGAACATACGGGCCAGCTGTGCAACGCCAGCCTGCTTCAAGGCCTGCTCTTGCCCTGGCCGCTGCTCGGCAGGAATGCCGACAAAGCCGAACAAGGCAGAATTGCCACCTGTTCGCGGCGAGGCATCATGAATTTCAGTCAATGGCCCCAATTGGCTGAAACCATCCCCCGACAAGCCTTGCTCCTGCCAGAACGGCTCGGAGTACTCCGCCACGAACTTGGCCTGGGCTGCCATCCACGTCGGTATCTTTGCAAGCAGCTGCCGATCCTTGCTGGGCAGACCGGGCTCGAACGTTATTGAATCAGCTACCACTCTAGGCGGTAGCGCAAGAATTAGATGAGCGGCCTGCATCTCCTGTTCGATACCAGATTGTTTGACACGTACGGTGACACCCTCTGGTGTCTGAACAAGATGCTGTACGTTTGAATTGATCTGCAAGCTGTCGCCGGGCAATACACTGACGAGTGAATCAATCAGCTGTTTCATGCCGCCATCAATACGATTTGATCCGGCCATGGACGCACCACCAAGGCTCTTTTGCAACGAGCCATCGCCGTACTCCATGATCGACAGACCTTCACTAACTTGTGGATAAATGCTCTGTTCCAGACCCAGCTCGGCGATCAGACTGGCGATCTGGCGCTGTCCTGGCCAGAACCAGGAAGGTCCCAGATCCAGTGCGCCAGTGGGCGCAGAGTGTATCCGGCCACCCAGACGATCTCTGGCTTCCAGCAATCGGAAAGGAATACCCTGCAAAGTCAGACGGTATGCTGCACACAGGCCACTCAAACCACCCCCTACGATCAAGACAACAGGCTTCATCAAACACTCACGTGCTGGGATTGCATAGCTGGATTCTTCATGTTTTCTGACTTCATGTGTCGGAGATCAAGTAATCAACAGTGTAATATACCTATCGGAAGATAGATATATTCGCAATGCTACCGAAAGCGTACCCCGTCATGACCGATAACCGCACAAAACTGGTAGATGCCGCTCAGGATCGCGTACAAAGCAGCGGCCTCAAGGCGCTCAGTTTTCGCACCCTGGCCGATCAGATAGGCATCAAATCATCGAGCGTGCATTACCACTTCCCTGAAAAAGCGGATCTGGCTCAAGCACTGATCGAACGCTACAGCCTTTCCATGTCCGACTCCCTGTCCGCAATTTCGAACAGTGATGCTGATCTGCGTGGCAAGCTTGAGGCCTTCATCGGCATTTTCGAAGCGGTGGCAAGGCGCGACAAAATCTGTCTTTGCGGCATGCTGACCGCTGAAGTCGAGTTACTCAGCGATACAAACAAACAGGCACTACAAGTCTTCTTTCATGATATGGAACACTGGCTGTGCTCACTTTTTGATGCACATCTTGCTGAAATGAAATCCCCGCTGTCGCACCTCAGTCTGGCCAAGGCGATGATATCCGGGTTGGAAGGTGCGCTGCTGGTAGACAGGGTTGCTGGCAACACACATTGCATGAATGCTCAGAAGAAACTATTTCTGTCCATGCTCATTGCCTGAAAGCAAACCCTGCCTTCCAGTAATGTGTAGCCGATTTAAATTCATCATTCGTTCACACACTCAACGGCATTCTATACCCGTGGCAGGCAACGCCTCAATCGAGACACCCTCTGGGGGTCAAAGTTGATGTTATCTACACGGACAAAGCTTGCTGAAGTCTGTCTGTTCAGAATTCTTCAGTGGTTTGTACTTTGTTTTACGTTTTTTCATTTGAACTTCAATTCGGATAAAGACTATGAAACGCTCTACAAGCAAACTCGCAAAATCTTTCGCACTTCCTTTGGTACTGGTAGCCGGCATCGCCGCTGCTCAGGAAGATCCAGCCGCCATTTTCGAATCACTCGATGCTGACGGTAACGGCTCTTTGTCAGAAGCTGAAGCTTCTGCCAATGAAATGGTCATGAGCAAATGGGAAACACTGGATGCCGATGGCAACAGTGAAATCTCTGTAGAAGAAATGGCAGCCTTCACTGCCGAGTAAAGCATTGTCCTGATACGTCAGGGGTAGTCAGACACGGTGATGCGTGCCTATCAAGGGCGCATCACCGTTTGCAGTATTCAGAACAAGCTACGTTGAAGTCTTGCGTCCCATCGCTCAGGACTTTAGCTTTAGAAGCTGTTCTATCGATTCACTATCTGAATTACCTTCCATCGGCCCTCGGCGAGTCACCGCCAGAGCACCGGCTGCATTGGCATAACGTCCAGCTGACTCCGGCGAATGCCCTTGAGTGATCATCGCCAGGAAGGTTCCACAAAACGCGTCACCGGCACCCGTAGGGTCCACTTCCTGAACCTTGTGTCCACAAAATTCAAAACGATCCTCACCACTGATGATCAAAGCCCCTTGCGAACCACGCTTTAACGCAAGAATGTCTGCACCGTAGGACCGCATCTGATCGATACTCTGCTCTTCGCTTTTACCTGGAAACAGAAATTCCAGATCGCTTGTACTGGGAAACAGATAACTACTGTGCTCCATCATGCGAAAAAGCATATCTCGCCCTGCCTGATCACGCATCAGTTCGGCGCGAGCATTCGGGTCACAACTGATCTTCCCTCCTCGCGCCAGAACCTGCGAGGCTATGGATTCAATCGCCACTCGCAAGTTTGCATTCCCAAGTGAAGCACCTGAAACATGCAGCAGCAAAGCCCCTTCTGGCAATACAAACGGCGTTTCAGCAATGGCATCCGCAGCGGTATCATTCAGGTGGAATATGAATGTGCGAGTTCCATCATCAAAATAGGAAACAAAGGCGACCCCGGTGGTTTTGTCCTCAAGCCTTAGAACGGCTGAGGTATCCACCCCGCTGGCCTGCAAACGATCGGTCAGTACATTACCGAAGTTATCAGCTCCCAGCCCACCGAATATCTTTGTCCGCGCCCCCATACGGGCCGCCTGATCAATGCAGATAGCGGGGGCTCCACTGGCATAAGGGCCGGTGAACTCTGCCAGCTCACGCAGCGCACAGCCCTTGCGATGAGAAACAAACTCAACCAGGAGTTCCCCTACGCTGATGATGGTCGTATCGTTCATTGCCAGTCTGCCGTGTTCTAGCCGATGTTTGTCCGAAATAGCAGCATCGTGATATCTCGGACAAACTCCATTAGTCGCTGTGAGAAATCAGGCTTTGCCAGATGATTGCAGCAGATTCATCTTGTTGATGATGACACGCCGCATCTCGTTTCGTGCAGGTTCCAGTATCTTGCGAAGATCGATGATCTCAGGCTTGTCTCTGAGCAGTTCACGCACACCCGCTGTGCTGGCAATACGCAGATCGGTTCCCACATTCACCTTGCACATACCACTGGCGATTGCCTGGGTAATATCGTCATCATGTATGCCAACAGCATCCTTGAGTACGCCGCCTGCGTCAATAACACGTGCTACAACATCTTGTGGAATGCTGCTGGCGCCATGCATGACCAGTGGCTGACTGACTCTGGCTGCAATTTCGGCAATCCGCTTGTGATTGATTTCTGGTCTTCCACGCCCTTTGTTAGGACCATGCGCAGTACCCACAGCGATTGCCAGTGTATCGGCGCCGGCTGCTGCCATGAACCTTTCGGCCTCCTCAGCCGTTGTCAGCGTTGCATTCTCCTCTGAAATGATCACCTCGGCACCCAGCTCAACCAGCCGACCTATTTCCGCCTCGACACTGACGCCAACAGCACTTGCCGCATCGACAACACGCCGGGTTTCTCGAATATTGGTTGCTTCATCCTCATGCGATTTATCAATCATGATTGAGGTAAAACCGTTTCTGATGCACCACATGCATATCTCAAACGACTCACCATGATCCAGATGCACAGCAACAGGTACAGTCGCATTCCTCGCTTCAGCCAGGGCAATATCGACGATACGCTTGCTGCTGTATTTCAAAGCCCCGGCAGTAATGGCCAGCAGAATCGGACTGCGCGTCTCTTCCGCCGCTTCCATGATTGCCAGTGTGGTTTCAAGATTATCGGTATTGAAAGCACCAACTCCATATTTTCCTGCCTGCGCTGCCTGCAGAATTTCCAAGCCTGTCTGTAATGCCATGAGTGTCTCTCGTAAAAATCAGTAAATAGGATCGTTCAGGTCCAGCAATGCAAGTGCGCCTTGCAAAGTAGAATGGTTACCCAGGCAGGCCCACTGTATTTTTATGGAATCCGCAGGGTATGGCTTTCGCAAGTGCTTGCGCACATTGCTGATCAATCTGTCTTGTGGGTAGCCGGCCATCTGCGGTATACCCCCACCAACCACGATCATGTCGGGAACAAACAGCGTTACCAATGTCGCAATCATGAAAGATTGATATAAGACGAAAGTCTCCAGCTCGGCACTTAGAGCCGGATTGTCTTTTTCAATAAACAGGTTCTCTACCGAACAAGAGTGTTTGAGTGCAAGTTCTAACAGCGTATGACCACACGCATAGGCTTCGATGCAATCGGTATTGCCACACACACAAGGCTTACCCTGAGCCATGATGGGTATATGGCCAGCTTGCAAACCGGCAGCACTCTGCGCATAGGGATCACCATCGACCAGATACGCAGCACCTATACCGGTACCAAAATAGACACCAAACACCGCTGGACTACCTTGGGCCGAACCACCTCTCCACTCCCCCAGCAACTGCAACATGATGTCCTGCTCCAGAATCACGCGACACTGGAGCGCTGCGGACAGGCTTGCCTGCAGACCCTGGCCTTCAAGCTGTGGGATATTGTTGCAATGAGTGAAGGTATCCTGCTGTCGATCTATCATCCCGGGTAAACCCAGCACGACAACATCAAGCTTCAGTTCTAATTTCGTCGCATATTCGCGAATGATATCAACCAGCACCTGCTGAGCATTATCAACCCGTAGCCGATCGCTACTGATTCTCTGGAAGTCCGGGCAGGCAACTCCTTGGCGCATATGACCCAGCCGCAGACTGGTGCCGCCCAGATCAAGTACCACGACATTGCCGGTCTCATGTTCGGTGCTCATGTGTGATTCACATAGTTCAGTGCTTGTTCCAGACACTGTTCCAGAGAACTCTTGTCCGTTTCGATAACAAGCTTCGGCTCTTCAATAGGTTCCGCTGCAGCCTTGCTTCTCTGATACAACGCAAAATCGCGATCCTTGGCAAGATGTACGTCCTGGTCATTGTGCAATCGCGCTTTGACTGATTCTTCCGAACAGATGCATTCAATGATGAGCAACTGTGCATTCGAGCGTTTTGCAGCCGTTTTCACAGCTTCAACCTGATAGCGCTTTGAATAGGTGCGACCATCAAGAATAACCACTGGTGGTGCGGCTGTAGTGAGCAGGTAATTGGCTACGTCATACATTACGCCCAGACAAAGATCATTCTGTTCGTTGCTGTAATCCACATGACTGGCAAACAGAAAATCTCTGACTCTGTCCTTATCCAGCAAGACCGCATTGAGCGCGCGCTGCAACTTTGCAGCTACAGCACTCTTGCCCGAGGCTGGTAAACCTGCCATCGCAATTATCAAAGTATCGTTCATTGCTTCGCGTCAGTCGTCCAGCACGCGGCCCATCATCATGGCGACCACTTCATCTTCATTGGTATCCGAGATAAGCCGCTCACCTGCTTTGCGTCCTCTTTCAAGTACAAAAATACGATCACTGACTTCAAAGATGTCGCTGAGGTTATGCGATATGAGAATGATGGCAACACCCTGGGACTTGAGTTTTTTGATCAGAGCCTTGACTTCCCTTTGCTCCGGGACACCCAATGCTGCCGTCGGCTCGTCCATGATGATGACCTTGGCTTTCCAGTACACAGCACGACTGATGGCAATGGCTTGCCTCTGTCCACCGGACAGAAATTGCACCGGCATGCTCAGATCATTAAGCCGAATACCCAGGTGTTTCAGTGCACCACGAGCCTCTTCACGCATGTGTTTGCGATCCAGTACCGGCAGGCCCAGGACGCGCTTCATTTTCTCTCGGCCCAGAAATATATTGATACCGACATCAAGATTATCCGCCAGCGCAAGATCCTGATAGATAGTCTCGATACCCAGATCACGAACTTCTTGAGGGCTGCGTTTGCTGATGGTTTGACCGGCAAATCGTATCTCGCCCTCATCCGGCGGATGCACACCGGCAATCATCTTGATCAAAGTGCTCTTGCCAGCACCATTATCACCGGCAAGTGCCAGTACTTCTCCAGCATGTAGTTCCAGAGAAATATTACTAGACGCTTTTGTGCCTCCAAAGCGCTTGCTGACATTGTCTACCGACAATATGACTTCAGCCGTCATGACGCCGCTCCTGCAGAGGTAGCTCGAGCAAGACTAGCTCGTGACTGATCTATCAGGACCGCAATTATGATGACAAGACCAACGGTGATGAACTGCCAGAAAGGCGGCATGCCAATGAAGACCAGTCCGAACTGTATGATGGCAATAATCAGTGAACCGATAACGGTACCGGCAATCGTGCCACTGCCACCGGTCAGACTTGCCCCACCGATAAATACGGCGGCAACGGCGTTCAAAAGAATTGGCTCTCCCGCATCGGCGGCACCGGCAGAAAAACGTGCGGTATAAAAGATACCTGCCAAAGCGGCGGTGAACGCACTCATCAGATAGATCATGAAAGTGATTCTGGTGGTATTGACGCCAGCTCTGATAGCAGACTGAATATTGCCACCCATAGCGTAGGTATACAGACCGAATCGTGTATGGGAAAGCAGGTAGTGAAAGATCAGAGTAACGATCACCGCGACCAATACGGGAATAGGAACAATATCGAATACGCGTCCGTTGCCAAACTCCCGAGCTGTACTATTACGGATGCTCACGGTTGCACCGCCTGCAATCAGAAAGGCCACACCACGCGTCACACCGAACATACCCAGCGTACCGATGAATGAGGGTACTTTCAGGCGTGCGATCAACCATCCGTTGATCATGCCCGGAACCAGTGCAATACCAATACCGGCACTGATACCCAGCGTAAAAGACAAGACGGGTGGCAGCTCAGGCAGTGCTCGTATGACCACGGCCATGGTAACGGCAGCCAAACCAGCAATGAAGCCGATAGACAAGTCGATACCGGCAGAGATGATGACGAGAGTGAGGCCCAAGGCCATCATGAGTATCTGAGTGGCGGTCAGCAACACACTTTGAAGATTGTACAGATTGCCGAAAAATGTCCTGCCATACGTGATCCAGGACCAGGATTCGAAAAAGGCAATAATGATGATCAGGAACAACCATGACCAGGCGTTGGTCAGTATTTGCAATAGTCGAAGCCCGGTTGGTACTTCGTACTTTTCTGTAGTCACTTTGTTATCCACGGCTGGCTACTGTGTTGATAAAACAAGGATTGAGGGCGCAGGAGTACACGGCCCTTAAGGGTTGTGAAATGGATCGCTATTTGTTTCACGCCTTCTCAGGCCAGTCCTTTGCAGGACTGGCCACGGAACTAGTGGCCGATCAGGCTGCCACTAGGGGTCATCGTTAAAATCAATCAGAGTAGATGTAGCGTGCCACTTCAGGCTCATCAACATTCTCGGCAGTGATGACAGTGAAACCCGTACCAATCATGGGCGGCACTGACTGACCCGTCAGATGTGCATAGGCTGTCATCACACCGTAGTAGCCTATTTCAGCAGGATGCTGTGCGATAGCCATATCAACAACACCATCTTTCAGTTGCTCGACAATCGATTGAGGCGCATCGAATGCGACAACGGTTATTTCATCCAGTTTGTTGGCCGATTCAACGCCATTCGCAGCACCGATGGCTGAGAACAGGTTGGCACCGAAGACACCACCCAGATTGGGCTCACGTGCCAGTACGGCTTGTAGTTGTCCGGCCGCGGTGGATGCATCATTTTCGTTGTACTGAGTATCGAGCACCTGGATGTCGGGAAAACGCTCAGCCATCTCCAGCTTGAATCCTTCTTCACGCTGATCGGTTGTAGAAATACCGGGACGTACGTTGGATACGTAGACCGAGCCCTTGCCACCCATGCTTTCAGCCATGGCTGCAGCGGCCATACGGCCACCAGCAACATTATCAGAGGCTATATAGGACATCGGGAAGTCACCATCACCGGCGCCGTCCTGATATTTACCATCGTCAATGAATGTATCCACAGTGATGACTGCCACGCCGCGTTCACTCGCTCTTCTGAGTGGTTCGATAAGCTGCGTTGTATCTGTCGGTGCGATAACAATGGCATCGGGTTGTCGGGCAATGACGGCATCCAGTACAGGAACCTGAAGTGTCGGATTGAAATCTTCGGCACCCTGAAAATCAACCTTGATTCCCAATGCCTTGGCGGCAGCCTGTGCCCCCTTGTTCATGGTGATGTAGAAAGCATCGGTTGTCAGGCCCGGCACCAGCACAATGGAAATATCATCCTGTGCCTGGACCGTTCCCATAAAGGAACTTGCGACGATCGCTGCTGCTAGAATTTTCTTCATGATGTTTGAATCCTCCTGTTGAATTCGTGGTTTTTACTTTATTGAGACTTATAGAAACCCTTGACCTTTGAATGGCCCAGTGGTGAACAACTTCTTTTGGTGTATTGGAAATATGAAAAGCCTGGATCAATAAAACCGACTCACTGCATAAGACCTCCTTCTGCATCAGACTTGTATAGATTCGAGCCGGTACCCGTACCGTGTGCTGTCAGTGCTAGCACATCGTAGATAGGCAATGTCGCCGCCCCCAGCACCGCGTTATCGTCACCATTACTGCATTGGCGCAACTTGGCGCGTTCAGACCAACCGGGCATGTAATAGTCATCCAGGCGCGTGGAAACCCCTTGTAACAATGCACGAATGAATTCGGGAGGTAGTTGACCACCAACAATGATCGCATCCAGATTCAACATATGATCCACGGAAACAAGCGCTTTTGCGAACAGATCACTGGCCATATCCAACCAGGCCATGAGCGTTTTTTCTCCGGTATTTATACGCTCGGATATCTCAGCAAGAATATTAGCCCCCAGATCTCGTTGCAGGGCATAGCCCGATACGTAGTTCTCAAGATAGGGCACGACACCTTTGACAGGTTTTTGCGGATGTATCAGCAAATGTCCGAATTCAGCAGCATTGAGACCAGCACCGCGATAGACGCGACGGTCCAGGAACAAACCACCACCCAGCCCGTTACCAAAAAACGTTATGTGCAAGAAGTTGCGGTAATCACGCCCCATGCCATACCAAAACTCTCCGATGGCAGCAACGGTTGCATTGTTGTCCATATAGACCGGCAGATTCAGTGCTTCTGCCAGCGGTTGGCGTAGTTGTACATTATCCCAATCGGTCGTAAAAGCGGTCTGGGTGACGCTGCCCTGCACAAGGTCAATCGGGCCTACTGATGCCAGACCCGCGGCCAGCGGCTTTCCATTAGGCACTTCCTGCTTGAGTAATTTGCCAATGCGTATCAGCGATTTCATGACAGCAGCAGGTGTCGGTGGTCTGGGCAGGTCTTCAACGATATCGAAGATGATATTGCCTTTCAGATCGACTACAGCGCCACGAATTCTTTCATGACTGAAGTGAAGTCCCAGTGTGTAGGCTGAGTTGGCAGCCACCCCCATTTCTATGGCGGGTTGACCTCTAGAACTGGTTCGGCGACCCAGTTCGATGACATAGCCCAACTCAAGTAATTCAGCGACGATATAGGAAATCGAGGCGGTGGTCAGACCCACATGCTGTGCAATTTCTGACCGGGATACAGGCTCGAACAGATGTATGACTTCGAATACACGTGCACGATTGAAGTCTCGCGAATTAGACATGGGACGTACCGAATAAGACTGTCCTTCTGCCTCGCGACGCGCTCATTTAATTAAATTAAATTGTTTAACTTAATAGGAATATAGAACGCCTGTCATTGCTGTGTCAACCAAAATCCACGAATCAACGGACTTCGGTTGACACCACAACTGTCCATTCAGCCCGGGCGCACCACTGCCGATCGCCCAAGCCTGGCCACTGGTGACTCATTGATTGGCAGATGCAACAGCGCTGCAATCAGGCCCAGGACGATGCCGGCAACCCACATGCTGTCGTAGCTACCGCTGCTGTCATAAAGCCTGCCCCCAAGCCATACGCCCAGGAAACTACCAATCTGGTGGCTCAGAAAGACGATGCCGAACAAGGTCCCCATATAGCGTGTGCCAAAGACCTGAGCCACGATACCCGTGGTCAGCGGCACCGTTGAGAGCCACAACAACCCCATGACAGCGGCAAATCCCAGCACCACCAAGGGTGTTTTGGGAAGTAGCAACAAGGCGGTGATAGCGACGGCTCGGGCCGTGTAGATAAAGCTCAGGGACATTCTCATGCTGTAGCGTTGCCCTGCAACACCCGACAACAAGGATCCGGCAATATTGAAAAGCCCTATCAAGGCCAGACTGTAAGCACCAATGTTCGGATTCAACCCGATGTCTCGAACATAGGCCGGGAAGTGAACCGTGATGAAGGCGACATGGAAACCGCAGACAAAAAAGCCCAGTGTCAGCAAAATGAATCCGCGGTGTGTGAGTGCTTCGTTCAGCGCAGCTCGCAGGCTCTGCTCCTCCTCAAGCTGATTGCCAGAGCTGCCGTGCGGTAGCATCCAGGCCAGCGGTATCAGCACCAGCGCGCAGCCGGATAGAATAATCAGAGCCTGTTGCCAACCGAAACTACTGATAAAGCCTTGACCGATAGGCGAAAACAGCACTTGCCCCAGAGAACCAGCGGCCGTCCCGATGCCCAGTACAAATGAGCGTTTTTCCGGCCCGACGACTCTGACCATGGCAGCCATTGCCAGCGTAAATGCGGAGAAGGCAATACCCAGACCGGACAACACACCTCCGAACAAGTAAAGCAAGGCGTGGGAATCGGCAAACGCCATGCCGTAAACCCCGATAAAATAAGTAATGGCGCCCGCCATGATGATTCGGCTGGAACCCCATTTATCCGCAAGAATACCGGCGATCGGCAAGCCCAGTCCCCAGAAAAGATTCTGCAAGGCCAGCGCCAGGCCGAAGGTCTCCCGACTCCAGCCTCGAGTCACCGTCATGGGCTCGAGAAACAAACCGAATGAGGAGCGAATACCAAATCCGATAACCGAGATAAGGCAACCTGCAACAATAACGATGACCGGCGTTCGCCATTGGCTCTTTAATGTACTCACCTACTTCATGACCGACGGCAACCATAACGACAAGGCCGGTATCATGACCAGCACCGCCAGCCTGACCACATCGGCAATGACAAACGGTGTGACGCCACGAAAAATGGTGCTCAACTTGACATCACTCAGAACGCCTCGTAGCACATAGACGTTCAAACCCACCGGCGGTGTGATCAAACTGATTTCCGTCACCACCACCACAATGATGGCAAACCAGATCAGCACCACATCAGGTCCCATTCCAAAATCAAGATTCATGATAATCGGATAGAACACGGGTACGGTCAGCAGAATCATCGACAGACTTTCCAGCACACAGCCCAAGATGATGTAGATCACCAGCATGGCGGCCAATACCACGAACGCATTCAACTCCAGATCTTCTATCAGCCAGCCAAGCTCATCGGGCAACCCTGCCAGATTGATGAAGTTGGTGAAGATCAATGCCCCGATGAGCACCGCAAAAATCATGGCCGTGGTACGAACGCAATCCAGCAAGGACTCAAACAAGGTCTTGATGGTCAGGCTGCGCTTGGCAATGGCGATGATAAACGCAACCCCGGCCCCAATACCAGCCGCCTCGGTCGGTGTAAAAATACCGCCGTAGATGCCGCCGATTATAATCAGGAAAAGCAGTAACACTTCCCAGACACCCAGCACCGCTTTGCCTCTTTGTGCCCAGGTTGAGCGCTCACCACGCGGGCCCAGATCTGGCCAGATGCGGGTCATGACATTGATCGCGATCGCATAACCGATAACACCCAGCAGCCCCGGGATCACCCCGGCCATGAACAGGGCACCAATATTGGTTTCGGTCATGATGCCGAAAATAACCAGAATGACACTGGGGGGAATCAATATGCCCAGCGTTCCTCCGGCTGCAATGGCACCGGTGGCCAGACTATCGGCATAACCAAAACGACGCATGGGTGGCATGGCCACCTTGCTCATGGTCGCCGCCGTGGCCAGACTGGAACCGCAGACAGCACTGAACCCGCCGCAGGCGCCAATGGTGGCAATGGCCAATCCACCACGCCAATGACCGACAAATGAATAGGCGGCGTCATAGAGTTTGTGGGACAGCCCCGAACGGGTGATCAGATTTCCCATGAAAATGAACAGAGGAATGATCGACAGTGTGTAGGACAAGCCACCGTCAAAGGCCATCTGGCCAACCATCGACAAAGAGGCAGACCAGCTGGTCTGCAAGGCAAAGCCGACAAAACCAATAAGCCCCATTGCAAAGGCAATAGGCATGCGCAACAGTATCAGTACCATCAGTACTGCAAATCCGATAAGCGAGGCCGTCATGAGTGCAGGTTTCTGATGGTGTAGGCAGACTTGATCATGAGCGCTTCATCGCCTCTAGGCCCTTGAGTACCAGTACCAGAGCACTGATGGCACACGATGCCGTCATGAGATAGCCGATCGGTGTCAAGGGTATTTCCAGGGTATTGGTCACATGACCGTCAGCAGCAATGCTTTGTGTCTTGTGCCATAACTGCCAGGCAAGCACCGCCAGCACCAGAGCGCTGAGCCAGTCCATGACCAACGTCAGGAACCTGCGAAAACCATCGGGCATGAAAGCATCAAGCAAGTCGACACGGATGTGTTCATCCGTGTCGGTGGCTAACGGCAAACCGATGAAGATCATGGCGGCCAGGGCAAGTTCGGTAATCTCGAACGCCCCCGTCAGAGGGTTGTTGAACAGGTAGCGACCCACCACATCAATGCAGGTCACTACCATCATCAACAGCACCATGAATGAGGCAAGGCCACCCATGCCATAACGCAGAACATTACTCATGCGAGGCAGACCTTCATCACACGGCTAAGCATCATTTTTGCTGTGCTTTGGCCCGCAGACTGGCAAGCAAGGCCTCGCCGTCAACACCTTTTTTCGCAGCTTTTTCGAGCCACTCGGCTTCGATAGGCTCAAGAGCTGCGTTGATTTCGGCAATGAAAGCATCATCAGCAACCGTTACGGGAATGTCGGCCTCTTTAATGGCTTCCCAGGCCGCTGCATCGGCAACATCCCAGGCTTGACCTTGCAAGCGGGCAAACGCTTCACCGGATACGCTCATGATGGCTTTCTGATCATCCTCGGACAGGCTATCCCAACGCCCCTGATTCATGCTCATGAACCAGGTGGTGTTGTACAGACCACCGGGAATCTGCGTGATATTGTCTACTGCATCGATGAACTTGTATGAAACCATCGTCTCGGCCGGCATGGTCAGAGCATCGATAACACCACGAGACATGGTCTCGTAGATTTCCGAGGGTGATACCAGCATCTGCTCCGCACCCAGTGCTGCAATCAGATCATTGGCGACACCACCTGGTACACGAACTTTCAGACCTTCCAGGTCAGCCGCTTTTTCGATCTTGTTCTCTGTGCGGTTCTGGATAATGCCGGGACCATGTGTGAACAGGCTCAGGACATGAGTTCCCTCGTGCTCTGCAAAAATCTCTGGCGTCTCTTCTGCGACCTGCCAGTAAGCGGCAGACACCGCTTCGGCGCTCTCACCCAGGAAGGGGAACTGGGCCACATTACTGACTTCGAAGCGCGTGCCTTTTGTATAGCTCTGCAGACCGTAGCTGATATCGGCAATACCATCTTTGGCCAGATCAAAATGTATCAGCGGCGAGCCCAGTGGCTTGGCCAGTATGCGTATCCGTACATTTCCATTGGTTGCTTCGCGCACCTGATCGGCCCATGGCTTCAGGGCGTTGACGACAAAGGGATGAGTCGGTGGCAACCAGGAGGATAGTGTCAGTGTTTCTGCCGCCACCACGGTTGTCACAGGTGCTGCAGACAGCAGCAGCGCGACAGCGGTCAACGTGCCTTTGAATACAGTTTTAAGCTTTGTGGAAGCTGTGTACTTAGGTGTCATGAAAATTCCTTGTGGTATCAAGTGGTGGACTTCAGTCGTCAAATTTCTTGCGAGCATTGACTAGCGGCTCGAATGCACCCATGGGGATGCGAGCTCTGTTTTCTTCTACTTGCTGCAATGGTTCTGCAGGTTTCATACTTTGGTGACAACGAATACTCAACGCCTGGTAGGTGCGAGTACCTTCACTCTTCCAACTGATTTCCTCATCAGTTAACTGCCGAATGATCTTGGCTGGCAGACCCGCTACCAGAGATCGGGGTGGGATGATGATACCTGCCTTGACGAATGCCATCGCTGCCACAATGCTGGACTCTCCAATCACAGCCTTGTCCATCACGACTGCATTCATGCCGACCATGGCGTTCTTGCCGATATGACAGCCGTGCAAAACGGCACCATGACCTATATGCCCATCTTCTTCAACGATGGTGTCAGTGTTCGGGAACCCATGCATGACACAGGTGTCTTGCAAGTTGGCGCCACGTTCCAGAACCAGTCGCCCAAAGTCGCCTCGCAGACAGGCAGCCGGACCCACATAACAATCAGGACCGACAATCACATCACCAATAAGAATAGCATCTGGATGCACAAAAGCACTGGGGTCTATAACCGGGACTATCCCATCTATCTCATATACACGTGCCATGGAAGCAGACTCAATTAGTGGTCAGGCAGCTCGGAACTGCCAATACATTAAGGCAAGAATGCGAATGCCCGTCAAGCGGGCAAACGTTCTGTTTTTCATCAGTGACGATCGAATCACTTGGCAAAACTTTCCACCTTGGCGGCGTCCCGTGCGGTGTCCCGTGCGGTGTCCCAGGCGGCGTCCCGGGCTGCATCTAGCAAATAAGTGCAGGGCTCGTCACACATTCGGAGTGCAGCCATTGCCTGCAGCTTTGCCACGATGCCAGCTAATCCCACTGTCTGGGCATGATGCATGAGGCCGCCCCTCCAGCGTGGAAAGCCATAACCATGAATCTCGACCAGATCAATGTCCTGGGCACCACTGGCAAGACCTTCCTCCAGAATTCGAGCGCCCTCGTTGATCATGGGCAGGACAATATGGTCAACGATGTCCAAATCGGAGTAGTTGGTGACGGACAAGCCAGCACTGGTCGACTGCTCACTGATAATTGCGGCAACCGTTTCAGAGGGCTGCGATGTTCTGTCTCCAGGTACGTAGTCATACCAACCCGCCGAGCTTTTCTGGCCCAGACGATTCATGGCAACCAGTTTGTCGGCGACGGGGGCGAAAGGGCTGTCGCCACGTCCGCGAGCGGCACTACGCTGGAATGCTGCGATGTCCAGCCCACCCAGATCTTGTGCTTCGAACGGTCCCATGGGCATTCCGAATGCACGCATGGCACGATCCACCTCTGCCGGCGTGGCACCACTAAGCAGCAATCTCTCTGCCTGCGCGCGCGTTACCTTGAGAATACGATTGCCGATGAAACCATCACAGATACCGGCCTGTACCGGAATTTTACGCAGCGTTCTTGCCAGAGCAAATGCGGTTGCCAATACCTCTGTCTGGGTGGTTTGTGTGGGAATGATTTCCAGCAGCTTCATGACATTGGCAGGACTGAAAAAATGCAAGCCAAGCACCCTGCCCGGATGACGGCTGCGTGATGCAATGGCATCCGGATCCAGATAGGAGGTGTTGGTTGCCAGGATGGTGTCACTACGACATACAGCATCAAGCTGGTCAAAGACAGCACGTTTGACGTCAAGATCTTCAAACACAGCTTCTATCACCACATCGATGTCAGCCAGAGCGGCATAGTCGACAGAGTAGGTGATGGCCTCAAGGCGGGCTTTGCACTGTGCCTCATTCAAGCGTCCACGCTTGAGCGCGCTGTTGAATATCCTGGCCACGTTTTCACGCCCTCGTTGCAGGGCAGCCTCGTCGCGTTCAATCAAGACAACTGGCAGATTTGCATCGCGCAAGGCGGCCGCAATGCCTGCGCCCATGGTGCCACCGCCAATGACCGCCACCGAACGCACAGCCCGGACAGCGATGTCCTTTAATTCCGGTGGTCGGGGAGCGGCACGCTCAGCGAAGAACACATGCCTCAATGCGGCCGCCTGATCGCTGGCTCGCAACTCCAGAAACGTTTTACGCTCATGCGCCAGCGCCTCTTCGACACTCAGTTCTATCCCCTGACGAACGCAATCCAGGGCTCGTAGAGGTGATACTTGCCCACGGGCTCGGCGTGCAATCTGCTGGGTTTGTGCTTCCCAGAATCCAGTATCCGGAGACTCCAGTGGCTCTCTATAACGCAAGCCTGTCGGTAGTGCCTTGCCAATGATCTGGCCGGCAAAGTCCAGTGCGGTGCGTCGCAGATCCTCATCGGCTGTAACCAGATCTATCAAGCCGTTCTCCAGAGCCTCTGTCGCTGTCACCGGCTTGCCGCTTGTTACCATGGCAACCGCATTTTCGGCACTGAGCAGGCGTGACAGTCGTACCGAGCCGCCGGCTCCGGGCACCAGACCCAGCGTCACTTCCGGCAAGCCCAATCGTGCTGAGTGCGCCGCTATCCGGTAGTGACAACCCAGCGCGATCTCAAGCCCGCCACCCAGAGCCGAACCATGAATGGCCGCAACCCAGGGCTTGTCAGCCTGCTCAATCGAGGCGATCACATCGGGCAGATGCGGCGGTTCTGGCGGCTTGCCAAACTCTGTGATATCCGCACCGGCAATAAAAGTACGTCCTGCAGCAATCAGGACAACAGCCTGCACTGACTCCTGACTGTCGATGAAGGCCACTGCCTGCTGCAGCTCCTGACGCATGGCCTGGCCAATAGCGTTAACCGGAGGGTTGTCCAGCGTCACGATAGCCACATGGCCTTCTTGCTCGATGTTCAACATCAAACGGACGCTCCGCATGGAAGCACAAGAGTGTGCTGCGGCCGAGACTTTCTGTCGTTTTCCATCGCTATATTCATGGGAGAGTTTTATTGCCTGCCAGAAGCCTTACTGCAGATACTATATAATTGACTGACTGGCCGGTCAATGTTAAAACAGAGGCAACAGTTGAAGTTCTTGAGATTCATACTTCAACCGGAACCTTATTGCCAGCACCCTGAACACGGCAGCAACAGACTAGAGAGATGGCCCGAAAACAAGCCGACAATTACGAAAACAAACAACGCAGCATTCTGACCAGCGCCGCCGCTGTCATCGCGGAAGCCGGGATGGAAAATGCGTCAATGTCGCAGATTGCCGTCCGGGGCAATGTCTCCAAAGCACTGCTCTATCACTACTACCCCAGCAAGGCGGCGTTGATTTTCGACATCGTACAGACTCATCTGGCCGAGCTCGATGAGACACTGGCAGCGGCTGACAAGCCCGATGCGCCCGCCGAGGAACGTCTTGGCTTGTTGGTACTGGCCGTGATCAAGAACTATCAGCACTCCAACGATCAGCACAAAGTGCAACTCAACTGCGTTGGCACACTCAACGCCGAGCAAATGGAGACACTGCATGCCATCGAACGCAGCATCACTCGTCGTTTCTCCGGCGTCCTGCGTACCATCGCTCCTGAGCTGGAGAAGGACCGTTCCTATCTGATGCCAACAACCATGTCCCTGTTCGGCATGCTGAACTGGATGTATCTGTGGTTCAGAGACGATGGCTCAATCAGTCGTGAAGAATATGCCAAGCTGGTCACCAACCTCATGCTCAATGGCATGAAGGGTATCTAATTGCTTTGCAAATCCTGAACAGGGCCTGCTAACGACAGACCCTGGACAGACCTCTTGGTTACTGGCCCTCGACTCAGGTTTTCGCAACCATTGTCAGCACATCGTATTGTGCAACCACCGCCGCCTCCTGATTGATCACGGTGCAATCCCAGCGCACCTCTCCATAGTCATCGGTTTCGCGTGGATTGATCTCCTTGCACGTCAGAGACAGTTGCAAGGCATCCTCAGGATACACCGGCGTCAGAAATCGCAGATTATCGACGCCATAGTTGGCCAGAACCGGACCCGGTGCCGGATCAACAAACAGGCCTGCGGCAAACGAGACAATCAGATAACCGTGGGCAACCCGTCCATCAAAGAAAGGGTTTTCCTTCGCTGCCGCCTCATCCATATGGGCGTAGAAAGTATCACCGGTGAACTCGGCAAAGTGCTCGATATCTTCCAGAGTAATCTTGCGGGCAGCGGTTACTACGGTGTCGCCTATCTCCAGTGTCGCCAGTGATTTGCGGAATGGATGCACATCTCCGACCTTCACCGGAGCACCGGTTGTCCAGCGTCCGGTCACTGCCGTCAGCAGCGTTGGCGTTCCCTGCACCGCCGAACGTTGCATATAGTGTTTGACGGCACGTATGCCACCCAGCTCTTCCCCACCGCCTGCTCGACCCGGCCCTCCGTGTGTCAGCATAGGCAATGGTGAACCATGCCCGGTTGAGGATTTTGCACTCTGACGATTGCCCAGCATGATACGTCCGTGCCACGGGGCCAAGCCTGCAACAACCTCATGTGCGAAGTCACCACTATCGGTAAAGACTGATGCAACCAGACTTCCGCCACCCAGACTGGTCAGATGAATGGCCTCTTCTATCGTGTCATAGGCAATGACGGTAGCAACCGGACCGAAGGCTTCCACTTCATGAATCGCCTTGCATCCCTCTGGCTGCTCGCAATACAACAAGATGGGATTGATGAATGCACCTTTTTGCGCATCGCCAGAGACAATAGTCGGACTCTCAGGATTGCCCGCAACGATTTTTGCTTCAACACTGAGCTCCTGAATGCGTTCTTGCACTTCACGCCGCTGATCAAGACTGGCCAGTGGCCCCATTCGCACCGCCTCATCAGCCGGATTACCCACAGTGATCTTGTTCAATCGGGCCGACAGCGCTGAAATAACTGCATCCGCATAGGGCCTTGGAACCAGGGCTCTACGAATAGCTGTACATTTCTGACCCGCCTTGGCTGTCATTTCACGAGCAACTTCCCGCACGAACAGATCGAACTCTGGTGTATCCGGACCTGCATCCAATCCCAGGATGGCAGCGTTGAGACTATCCGCCTCCATCGTGAAACGAGTGGAATGACTGATGATTGCCGGATGTACGCGAAGCATCTGTCCGGTGCTGGCTGAACCTGTGAAAGTCACGACATCCTGAGCTGTCACATGATCCAGCATATCGCCGACCGATCCGGACACCAGCTGCAAGGCTCCTTCTGGCAAAACCCCGGTATCAATGATCATTCGTACCACCCGCTCTGTCAGGTAGGCGGTCTGGCTGGCAGGTTTGATAATGGCAGGCATCCCCGCCAGCAGCGTAGGTGCCAGCTTTTCCAGCATGCCCCAGCAGGGAAAGTTGAAGGCATTGATGTGGATGGCGACCCCTTCCAGTGGCGTCAGGATGTGCTGGGCAGAAAACGAGGAATCCTTGGACAAGGGTTCAGGGGCTCCGTCCAGCAAAACCCGTGTGTTGGGCAGCTCACGACGACCCTTGGAACCATAGGACAGCATCGTTGATATGCCACCATCGATATCTATCCAGCTATCTGTGCGGGTTGCACCGGTAGCAGTCGAGAATTCATAGAGTGATTCCTTATCTGCCATCAATGCCTGGCCCAGGGCCTTGAGCATCAGTGCACGCTGATGAAAGCTCATGGCACGCAAAGCAGGGCCACCGTGCGCACGACCGTATTCCAGCATGGCTTTGAAGTTCAGGCCGGTCGAATCAATCGTGGCAACGGGCTCGCCACTGGAGGCATCGAGCAGCACCTTGCCCTTGCCTGTGCCCTGGATCCACTCGCCACAGGCATAGCTTTCTATTCGGTGTGACTCCGATAATGGCGTATTCATTGGGTATTTCCGGTGTAAATATTCAGGATGAAAGATTCAGCTCTGCCAGCAAGGCAGAAATCTGCTCTTCCCACTGCAGGTGAAGTTTCTCATTAGGCGTGTGTCGCAAACCAAAACGCTGCAACAGCTCGAAGCGACTGGAACTTGCAGAACCAAAGCTTGCCGCCACGCGTGGATGCCAATAAGCCAGACTGGATTTGACCGCCTCTGTGGCATTGTCTGATTCCAGAATCTTGCGCAGACCTTCCACACCCAGTTCAGCATGTCGGCGCTCACGTGGCAGGATTTCGCGAAAGGCTGCGGCCAGTGGTTCATAAGAGACCTTCAAATACTCACCCAGCTGCAAACTGACAGCCTTGCCCATCAGTACATTCATGACCACCGCATCGGTCCAGCCTTCGACAGGATAATGAAAGACATTCAAACGCATATCCTGGCCGTGCCGACTAGTGCCGATATCAGACTCTCTGGGCAAGCGTTCGGTCCAGGGGTGATGATTGAAATAGCGTTCGGTATTGGCACCAAACTGGCCCATCAGCACCAGCACTCGCTCAGCATGGTCCAGTTTTTCCAGCGTGATACGAGAAGCTGCAATACGCTCCTTGATACCCGGCCCGGCGTTGACACTATCTGCAAACCCCGCTGAACCTGCCAGCTCGCTGTCGATGAAACTGGCCATCAGTCGCATGATTTCGGCGCGATAGCGTGGAAATGCATTCTCTGGCGAGCTCAGTTTTCCACCTTGCTCCAGATAGCTTTCCAGCGACATTGTTTCTGTATTCGATTCGCTCATCAGGCGCTCCTCATAGGTCATAGGACACAACAACACTGTCCGAAAGTGGGTAGCACTGGCACGTCAGCACATAGCCTCGATTCACTTCGTAATCTTCCAGCGCATGGTTCTTTTCCATCTCCACTTCACCCTCGAGCACCATGGCCCGGCAGGTAGAGCACACACCCGCCTTGCAGGCATAAGGCGCATCCATGCTGGCCCCCAGGGCCGCCTCCAGCACACTCTGACCTTGCTTCGGCATTTCAATGACGCGGGTCGTACCGTCTATCGTGACTGTTGCCTTGCAAACCGCACCAGTGCCAGAGTTGCTTTTTGATACGCTCTTGTGCGCTGCACGCCCTGGCTGAGATGAGGCAAACAATTCGAACTTGATCTGCTCATCACGTAAACCGTGCTCTCGCAACGATTGGGCAATCGCCAGCATCATGGGTTCGGGACCACAGATAAAGGCCATGTCTATCGATTCGATATCAATCCAGCTTTTGAACAGCAGCTTGCATTTGTGCGCATCGATTCGCCCGGAGAACAGATCGATATCCTGCGCCTCACTTTCCAGTACATGCACAACGCTAAAGCGCCCCATATACATATTCTTCAAATCATCAAGCTCCTCCCGGAACATGATCGAATTACTGGAACGATTACCATAAACCAGCGTCATGTTCGAAGCAGGCTCAGCAGCCAGAGTCGTCTTGATCAGACTCAGCACTGGCGTGATGCCACTGCCTCCAGCAAAGAGCACATAGCTGCGTCTTTCCTGCGGCTTGATGGCAGCATGGAAGCTGCCCATCGGCGGCATCGCCTCAATGGTCTCACCAACCTTCAGCTCTTCATTGGCCCAGGTAGAAAAACAGCCTCCCTCAACGCGCTTGATACCAACACGCAAAGCCCCTTCGTTGCGCCCCGCGCAGATAGAGTAGGAACGACGTAACTCTTCACCGTCGAATTCACGACGAAATGTGAGGTATTGGCCCTGGATGAAATCAAACTTCTCCTCATCGCCGGCCTGCGGTTTGAGTGTCACGACGACTGCGTCGCGAGTTTCACGGCGAACGTCCGACACTTCCAGAGGTAAAAAGCGCGCCATCAAATTGCTCCTGAAACTATATGCACTTGAAATAATCGAACGGCTCGAGACAATCCTTGCAGCGATAAGTCGCCTTGCAAGGGGTTGAGCCGAATTGACTGACGTTTTCGGTATTGACTGATCGACACCGAGGGCAACAGACAGTTACCTGAGGTCGCCCAAGTCCACACGCACCGGTACCTTCTACAGGTGGTGCAATACCATAATCGAGCAACTTCTCTCGTCCTTCTTCACTGATCCATGCCGTATTCCACGCTGGTGAAAGCCGTCTTTCCAGCCGGATATTCTCGACACCTTCGGCACGCAGTTTTGTTTCGATATCCTCATTGATCACGGCAGTGGCAGGACATCCCGAATAGGTAGGCGTCACACTGATAACCAGCGTGTCCTGCTCCCAGACAACCTCACGCACGATACCCAGATCCACAATCGAGATAACCGGAATTTCAGGATCGGGCACTTCGTGCAGCCATACCCACACCTTATCCACAGAAGGCTTGAGTTTATCCACAGGTAATGTGTTGAGTTCATT
Organism: Granulosicoccus antarcticus IMCC3135; assembly: GCF_002215215.1. Taxonomy (NCBI): domain Bacteria; kingdom Pseudomonadati; phylum Pseudomonadota; class Gammaproteobacteria; order Chromatiales; family Granulosicoccaceae; genus Granulosicoccus; species Granulosicoccus antarcticus. The sequence continues at coordinate 7,719,407 of NZ_CP018632.1, forward strand.
CACGCCAGGCATCTACCAACTGGCGCCAGGATAAGCCCGTTGCAGAAACTGCATTTCTGCCAACAGAAACCCCAGATGCTCACTGTGAATGCCATCTTTGCCACCACGACGGATGAAACCGGTCTCAGGCAGGCTCAGCGTCGCCGCCTTCAATGCCGCTGTTACATGCTGCTTCCAGGCATCTGCCACCTCTGCGGCAGCTGGCACCAGCCCCTCAGCAACCAGCGAGGGATTCAGATCATCAAATTCGAACATCTCACCCGTGTAGGACCACAGCTCATTCAAGGAATCCTGCATACGCCGGTGACTCTCGGCACTGCCATCGCCGAGTCGAATGATCAGATCAGTGCTGCGCTCTAGATGATAGGCAACTTCCTTGACACTCTTTTCTGCAATATCAGCGATGCGCTTGTCAGTGGAATTCATCAAGCCCCTCAACATCGGCAGATGCCAGGCATCGAACAGAAACTGGCGAACCAGGGTCAGACCAAAATCAGTGTTCGGACGCTCGAGCAGCAGCAGGTTGCGAAAATCAAAAGCATCACGCAGATAAGCCAGATCGTCTGCTGAACGGCCAGCGCCTTCAACCTCACCAGCCAGCTCCAGCCACATCTGTGTCTGACCGATCAGGTCAAGCGATACATTCGCCACCGCGATATCTTCTTCCAGAGCCGGTGCATGACCGCACCACTCTGAATTTCGATGCCCCAGAATCAGGCAGTTATCGCCCATTTGCAGGAGAAATTCGAACAGGCCATTATCGGCTTTGCCTTTATATGCCATCACATATGCCCCACTTCCTCGGGAATCTCGAAGAAGGTGGGATGCCTGTACACCTTCGAGTTGGCCGGATCAAACAAAGGTTCCTTGTCAGAAGGGGCGCTGGCGACAATACTCGTGGACTTAACGGCCCAGATACTGACGCCTTCATTGCGTCGCGTGTAGACATCACGTGCATTGTTGATAGCCATCTCGGCATCTGCGGCATGCAGACTGCCGACGTGGCGATGACTCATGCCATGCTGCCCGCGGATGAATATTTCCCACAACGGCCATTCAGGCTTGCGCTTGTCGCTCTTGTCCGAACCTTCAACATCCGGGTACGACGATGTAGTCACTGAGCTCATGCGGCCTCCTCTGAAGTATTCTTGTTTTTAGCGGCGTTGGCCATCAGACCATCACGAAACCATTCACCCCCATCCCAGGCATCCACGCGTGCCTGCAGTCGTTCCTTGTTACAAGGACCATTGCCTGCCAGTACGGAGAAAAACTCATCCCAATCGGGTTCCGAGAAATCGTGACCGCCTTTCTCTTCGTTCCACTGCACCGCTTCATCAGGCACTGTCAGGCCCAGATATTTTGCTTGTGGAACAGTCTGGTCGACAAATTTCTGCCGTAGTTCATCGTTTGTATTGATCTTGATTTTCCACGCCATCGACTGGGCCGAGTGCACGGAGTCCTTATCGGAGGGACCAAACATCATCAGTGAGGGATACCAGAAGCGATTCAATGCATCCTGCGCCATGCGTTTCTGTGCCTCACTGCCACTGGCCATCTTCATCATGATATGAAAGCCCTGGCGTTGATGAAAACTTTCTTCCTTGCAGATTCGCACCATCGCTCGGGCGTAGGGGCCGTAGGAGGTTCGTTGCAATGGCACCTGATTCATGATGGCCGCGCCATCCACCAGCCAACCTACGGCACCGATATCCGCCCAGGTCAACGTGGGATAGTTGAAGATGGATGAATACTTGGCCTTGCCCGAATGCAGTTGCTCGAACATTTCATCGCGACTGATGCCCAGCGTTTCTGCTGCACAATAAAGGTAGAGTCCGTGTCCGGCCTCATCCTGCACCTTGGCCAGCAGAATAGCCTTGCGCTCCAGTGTAGGGGCACGGGTTATCCAGTTGCCTTCAGGCAATTGCCCTACCAGTTCAGAATGCGCATGCTGGCTGATCTGCCGAACCAGTGTCTTGCGATAGCCTTCAGGCATCCACTCTTTGGGCTCGATTTTCTGATCGGCATCGATGCGCTCCTGAAAGGCACGCTCTTCTGGCGTCATCTCTTCCAGAGCCTTAACGCCGGTACCATCGGTTTTCACAATTTGTGCGTACACGATCGTCTCCTGTTAACTTAAAGCTTGTTATCGACTTGTATTCAAGGGTTTGACGGACGCTTGTCAATCACCCGCTTGGCCTTGCCTTCGGATCGTTCGACATCACCTGGTGGCACCACATCAACCACCATGTTCAATCCGATCAATGACTTTATCTGATGTTGCAGCTCTGACCCCAGCTTTGCAATACTGCCAGCATCCAGTGATTCTCGAGCTTCCACACGCACCGACAGACTATCCATATGACCGTCGCGCTCTACTGTCAGTTGATAGTGCGGGGAGAGCCCGTCAATCTTCAACGCAATTTCCTCAACCTGGCTGGGGAAAATATTGACACCACGAATGATCAGCATATCGTCCGAGCGACCCGTGATCTTGTCCATACGCCGCATGGATCGTGACGTTGGCGGCAACAATCTTGTCAAATCACGTGTGCGATAACGAATCATCGGCATGGCTTCTTTAGTCAGCGTGGTAAACACCAGCTCGCCATACTCTCCCTCAGGCAACACCTCACCGGTTTCCGGGTTGATGATCTCGGGATAGAAATGATCCTCCCAGATTGTCGGACCATCCTTGGTTTCTATGCACTCGTTGGCAACACCCGGCCCACCCACTTCTGAAAGACCATAGATATCGATGGCATCGATACCCAATCTGTTTTCAATTTCTGTGCGCATGCTGCCGGTCCAGGGCTCGGCACCGAAGATCCCGATTTTCAGCGAGCTCTCTCTCGGATCCATGCCCTGACGTTCCATCTCGTCAATCACGTTCAGCATATAGGAGGGTGTGATCATGATGATGCGCGGCTTGAAGTCACGAATCAGCTGCACCTGTTTGGAGGTCTGCCCACCACCCATCGGAATAACGGCACAACCCATACGCTCAGCACCGTAATGCGCACCCAGGCCGCCGGTAAACAGACCATAACCGTAGGCCACATGCAGCAGATCCTTGCGTTGTCCGCCACTGGCACGAATGCAACGCGCCACCAGATCAGCCCAGTTATGGATATCGTTCTGTGTATAGGTGACAACCGTGGGTTTACCCGTTGTGCCGCTGGAGGCATGGATTCTCACCACATCATCCATAGGGACTGCCGTCAGACCAAACGGATAGTTTTCGCGCAGATCTGCCTTGTAGGTAAACGGAAACTTGGAAATGTCCGACAAGGATTGCAAGTCATCGGGAGTGACACCAGTTGCCTCACATTTCTTGCGATAGGGGGCTACATTGTCGTAGGTGTGACGCACGCTCTGCCGCATTCGCTCCAGCTGCAGACTCTGCAACTCATCCGCGCTGGCGGTCTCGATCGGATCAAGGCCCGCTGTTCTACCCTCGGTGTTCATAGTGCCTCCTGTGATGGTTTTGTGCCGCACCCATATCTACTACACACGTTCGATGATCATGGCAATACCCTGACCAACACCCACACACATGGTGCACAGTGCATAACGCGACTGACGGCGCTGCAGCTGCCTCATCGCCGTCGTTACCAGCCGGGCACCACTCATGCCCAGGGGATGACCCATGGCAATCGCGCCACCTTGCGGGTTCACATGCTCAGCATCGTCCTCTACTCCCAGGTCACGCAAGACTGCCAAACCCTGGGCAGCAAAGGCTTCGTTGAGTTCAATCAGATCCATATCCTTGATCGTCAGACCGGCACGCGCCAATACCTGCTGACTGGCCGGTGCCGGCCCCATGCCCATGATGCGTGGTGAGACGCCGGCACTACCCATTGACACGACTCGGGCTCTGGGTGTCAAGCCATATTGCTTGACGGCTTTCTCAGAGGCGATCAGCAACGCACAGGCACCATCATTCACACCGGAGGCATTACCTGCTGTCACGCTCAGCTGGGCGCCATTGATGCCACGCAATTTTGCCAGGGTCTCGATACTGGTTCCGGGCCGTGGGTGTTCATCCGTATCAAACACAAGGGGGTCACCTTTGCGTTGTTTGATACTCACTGACATGATCTCATCCTTGAAATAGCCTGCCTCATTGGCACTTGCCCAGCGCTGCTGACTACGGGCAGCGAATGCATCCTGATCCTCACGACTGACACCATAGTCAGCGGCAACATTGTCTGCAGTCTGTGGCATTGAATCAGTACCGTATTGTTCCTGCATCCGCGGATTGATGAAGCGCCAGCCAATGGTCGTATCGTACATAGAGGCATTTCTGCCGAATGCCGTGTCGTTCTTGCCCATGACAAACGGTGCTCTTGACATGCTTTCAACACCACCGGCAATCATCAGATCCGCATCACCAGCCTTGATGGTTCGCGCCGCCAGACCAACAGCATCCATGCCAGAACCACACAGCCGGTTAACGGTCGTACCCGCAACCGACACCGGCAGTCCCGCCAGCAAACCTGACATACGTGCCACATTGCGATTGTCTTCGCCTGCCTGATTGGCACAGCCGTAGATCAGATCATCAACCGCTTCCCAATCGACACCCGGATTTCTGGCGATCAGCTCTGCGATAGGCAGCGCACCCAGGTCGTCTGCCCGAACCGATGAGAGTGAGCCACCGTAACGTCCGATAGGAGTCCGTATTGCATCGCAAATAAATGCATCACTCATGGTTCTGTTCTCCATAGGCCATCCCGCAGATGGCAATTTTGTATGGTTTGATGTCGAAGCTCACGATCAAGCCTCTGCATTTTCGTCGAACAACGGCTTTCCGATACGGTGCGAGCGTCCGCGAAACAAGGCAATTCGCTGTTGCTTCTGATTGCTGACAATCACATCGTACAAACCCGTGCGCCGCCCTTGGGATTGCAAGCTGGCTTCCGCGGTCAGCACATCACCCGCGTAGGCAGGGGCCATGAATTCAATGGACGCACTGGATGCGACTGCCACCTGATTGAAGGTATTACAGGCCACGGCAAAAGCCGAATCGGCCAGCGTGAACAGATAACCACCGTGGCACGTTGAGTGCCCATTCAACATCTGATCACCGACGCACATGCGAAGCTGGGCAGTACCGGGCCCTACGGCCTCCAGCTCCATGCCAAGCCCTTGCGTCGCGGTGTCATTGGCAAGCATTGCCTGTGCTGATCGTTCTGCACGATCCTGATCACTGATGTCCATGATTCAATACCCCTTGTATACAGGTTTACGCTTTTCCATGAAAGCTGCAACCCCTTCACGATAATCCTCTGCCTGACCAGCCTGGCGCTGCAGGTCACGCTCGAGGGTGAGCTGCTCATCGAGTGTATTGTCTGCGGCAGCATGAATAGCGCGCTTGATCAGCGCCAGCCCGGCTGTGGGTTGTATCGCCAGATGCGCAACCAGTGCGTTAGCCTCTTCCAACAGTTTGTCGTCATCGATGACTTGCCAGATCATGCCCCATCGTTCGGCCTGCTCTGCACTAACCTTGTCGCCCAATAGAGACAAACCCATGGCGCGTTGGGTTCCCACAGCTCGTTGTAGAAACCAGGTGCCGCCAGAATCCGGGACCAGTCCCAGCTTGCAAAACACCTGAACAAAACTTGCCGAGCGCGCCGCAAGAACAAGATCACAAGCCAGAGCAATATTGGCACCTGCGCCCGCAGCCACACCATTGACTGCACACACCACCGGCATGGGCAAGTTCTGTAAACGGCGAACCAGCGGGTTGTACCAGGTATCCACCGACGCTCCCAGGTCGGGAACCTCAACATCTGCACTGACGTTTCGATCAGCCAGATCCTGTCCGGCACAGAAGCCACGTCCGGCACCGGTAATCAATAGTGCCCGTACAGCACTTTCGGGGCTTTCCACCACATCCAGGGCATCCTTCAATGCCTGATGCATGGCTGAGTTGAAGCTGTTGAGCCGATCGGGACGGTTCAACGTTATCGTCGCTACCTGCGCCGCGATACTCAACTGTATGGATTCGGACATACAACACCCCATGAAAACTGACATTCAATCGCTGTCACTGACTGATCACTGATACGGGATCAACAAGCCATCCATCTGGCTCTCGAAATCGCACCAACAAAATTAACCGTCCGGTCAGTCAATTAACCTTGCAGCGAAGATAACGAAGTCCATGTGAAGTTGCAACTGGAATTTTCAATCCGCAACGATCTATCGCGAACCTGGCTTTCACGCCCGTTCGAGCAAGCGATTCTCAATATAGCGATATGTTGCCGAATGAACGACAAGGCAGGTCGGTAGACGAGAAGGAATACCTGCCAGAAGCCAACAAGGTAAACACGCAATGTGAATACCTGTACTTGCCGAGCTTCTAAGGGTTGCCTTTGAGCACAGCGCGCTGTTCAAGCCTGTGACTTTTTAGCTGCATCCAGCAATGGTATAGCAAGGCTGTAATTGCCAGAGCACCGCCGAAGAGTGCAAGACCGTGCCAGCCTGCCAGACTCATGACTTTCACGCCAGCAGCTGAGCCGATAGCCGCGCCGATGTAATAGCACAGCATATACACAGCGTTCATACGACTCTGTGCGGCAGGGTCGATCGAAAATACCCGAATCTGGTTGGGAATCTGTGCACCGAACACACCCAGATCCAGCAACACGATGCCGACAATGAGTCCGGTCAGGCTCTCTCCCCAGATTGCCAACACAACAAATGCCGACAGAACCAGCAACAGTGCAGCAGTGATAAGTCGTCCAGGCCCAACGGTATTGACAAGCCTGCCCGCAGCTTTGGCACCAAAGATCCCCGCCAGTCCAACGATGCCGAACATACCCGCCTGTTGCACCGTATAGGACAAAGGCTCAGCAACAACATGAATCGCCAGAGTCGCCCATGCCGCATTGAATGCTGCAAACCATAATGCACCGGTGATTGCCGATTCACGCAACAGAGAGTGGCGCTTCACCAACGTGAACATGGAAGCAATCAACCTGGGATAGGACATTTGCACCGACGGTGTACTGCGTGGCAGATAGGCATTCAGCAATAGCCCGATGACAATGGCAATAAAGGCGGCGACCAGGAAAACACTACGCCATCCGAAATATTCCGCAATGCTGCCGCTCACGGTACGCGACAACAGAATGCCAATTGTCAGACCCGTCATCAGAGTGCCGATCACTTTTCCGCGATTTTCCGGCGCTGACAAGGAGGCTGCAAATGGCAGCAATTGCTGAACAATGTTCGAGCCCAAGCCAACGATGAAACTGGCCGCCACCAGCACCCAGAAGCTGGAAGACAGAAACACGGCAAAAAGAGCCAATGAGAGGATTATCGACAGATAGCGGATCAGTTGTCGTCGATCAACCGTGTCACCCAGAGGCGAGATCAGCAATATCGAGGCGGCGTATCCAAATTGCGTAGCGGCCGGTACAAAACCAATGTCGCCGGGTTCAAGCCCGAATGTCTTCGCTATCGAGGGCAACAAAGGCTGATTGTAGAACTGATTAGCAGCTGTAGCCGATATCGCCACAGCCATCAGCAGCAACAGGGTCCGCCCCAGCGATCGGTTTTCCGTTGTATCAGTCATTTCGGAGTTATACCCGTAGATCCTGAGCTTGACTTAGCTCGGCCATCTCTATGCAAAGTGTTGAGTGTCTTGGGTTACAGACACCGTAGAGAGCCACGATAAAGCTGAGCGGGCTGCAAGTAAAACGCTTATTCTTGATAGATTCCATAATAAAAGGTATTAATGGAATACAGGAATGACACCTTTTCGAAACCTTCATGGCAGTGGCTATTACGCAGTGCTATTACAAAGAACTGTCCTGTGCCCACTCCCAGGCTTCACATCATGCTCACCGACTTTCCTCTGACTCGATAAGCAGACAACTACTAAAGTCACCTACAGGAACTGCCGAAATGACCAACAGCCCAGAAAGCCCAAATAATCAACCAAAACCTGAAGCCGTACTTCAGCAGATGAGCGAGGTTGCTCAGCAGACTCAACGGGTCCTGGAGGCATTCTGGAAACAACAGGCAGAGGAATCTGCCTCGGGTGGATTTTCAGTATCCGACACCAGTTCGATCAACACCGCGTTTCTCGATTGGTCGACAAAGTTGATGCAGGACCCTGGCAAGCTGATGGAATCACAATTCCAGTTCTGGCAAGAACAAATGAATGTCTGGCAAAGCTTTGCCACTCGTGCCGCCGGCGGCGAATCGCAGACCGCGGTACAACCAGAACCAGGCGATCGACGATTCAAGGATCCGGCCTGGAGCGAGGATGTGGTTTGCGATTACCTGAAGCAGTCCTATCTGGTGTCAGCCAAGTGGCTGCAAGGCATGGCTAACGAGGCAGATGATCTTGATCCGAAGGAACAGGAACGGGTGGATTTCTACACACGGCAATTCATCTCGGCAGTGTCGCCTTCGAATTTTGCACTGACCAACCCTGCTGCGTTGAAAAAGGCCAAGGAGACCGGTGGCCAGAGCCTGGTAGATGGACTCAAGCATATGCTGGGTGATCTGGAAAAAGGCCGGGGAAAGCTGAAGATCAGCATGACGGATGAAGCCGCATTCGAGGTTGGAAAAAACGTGGCCACCACGCCTGGCCAGGTGGTCTACCAGAATGATCTGATGCAATTGATCCAGTACACCCCGACCACCGAAAAGGTATTCAAGAAGCCATTGCTTCTGGTGCCACCCTGGATCAACAAGTTCTACATTCTGGATCTGCAGCCAAAGAACAGCTTTATCAAGCATGCCGTTGATCAGGGCCATACGGTGTTCATTGTTTCCTGGGTCAACCCGGATGAGTCACTGGCACACAAGAGCTTCGACGACTACATGATGGATGGTCCACTGGCGGCCCTTGAGGCGATCAAGCAGGCCACCGGTGAGGAATCTGTCAACATGCTGGGATTCTGCATCGGTGGCATATTGGTCAGCTCCACGCTGGCCTACCTGGCTGCCAATGGCCAGGCAAAACGCGTCACTTCGGCCACTTTTCTTACCTCCCTGTTCGACTTCAAGGAAACCGGTGAGGTATCGGTATTCATCGATGACGAACAGGTTGCACAGATAGAGAAACACGTTTCTGAGAAAGGCTATCTGGAAGGTAGCCACATGGCCAATATGTTCTCGATGATGCGCGAGAATGATCTGATCTGGTCATTTGTGGTCAGCAACTATCTGCTGGGACGCGAGCCCATGGCTTTCGATCTGTTGTACTGGAACGGTGACTCCACCCGATTACCTGCAACCATGCTGCTGTTCTACCTCAAGGAAGTCTATCAACAGAACCTTCTGCGCGAACCCGGCGGTATCAGCATGGCCGGTACACCGATCGATCTTCGATTGATAAAAACACCCACGTATTTTCTGGCAGCCAAGGACGACCATATCGCACCGTGGCAGAGTTGTTACCCAGGCTCGCAGTTGCTCTCCGGCAAGAACCGTTTTGTTCTTGCAGCGTCGGGGCATATTGCAGGTGTGGTCAACCCACCTGCTGCTAATAAATACGGACACTGGACCAATTCAAAACTACCCGAGGACTCCACCGAATGGCTGGAGCACGCCGACTGGCATGAAGGCTCCTGGTGGACGGACTGGTACGCCTGGTTGGCACGTCGTAGTGGCACACAGGTTGCAGCTCGCACGCCTGGCTCCGGAAAACTGAAGCCCATCGAAGATGCTCCGGGAAGCTATGTCCGGGTTAGAGTCAGCGATTAGTGCTCATAAGATTTAATGTAATGAGCGCGTGACGTTGAACCCATACTGCCTGGCAAGTGCAAGCAATTCAGCGCTGCTTGTACTGTGTCGGGCAGTAGGCACGTACTACCCCCGCAGGACGCTTTGCGACATGCTTGGTCGAGCGACTTGACACACGCGCACGCCACGACCTGAATGAGCCTGCCTTCAGGTGGCTGCGCATCAGGCTAATCACCTGCTGCTCGCTGATACCGTGACTGAGGGCAATGGCATCAAACGGTGTGCGATCCTCCCAGGCCATCTCAATGATGCGGGACAACTCGGCTTCCGAAAAAAGTGGCATTTTTTGTTTCATCGAATGATGAATACTCTCAGTTTGACAAGTGATTTGCAGATCACGATCAGCGTTGAAACAGCGTATTTCGTAAACGATCTTCGAAAGATACGTATCTTCTCAACTAACAGACCAACGGCTGCCAAAAAGTCGGTGGCGAGTATATTACTCGCTACACTTTTGCAGGAACACATCCAGCACCATGACGACTCATTGGGAGTGATAAGGACTTGCGCATACCTGCCGAGTGTTACTTTTCCTCCGTACCGATCGAAGAAAGTGGGCTGACCGGGCTCATCAGCTATCAACCCCTTTTGAGACAATCCATTATCAAGCGTAGTATTCTGGCAACCAGTCTTCTATCAATGGTCATGTCTGGCTTTAACGAGACCTTCATGTTCGACATTTCCAATTTTTCCACGCCCCTTTTCAGGAATGGATGCTTAATCTGTTACCTGGTGGATGCCATAGCCCACTAAGGCTCTTGCTTTACACATAGGTGCAGCTGCTGATAGTCGGTCTATCACAGATAATATGATTCAGAGAGCATGTCGATCGTGAAAGGCAAGTCATCCATCAGCACCTTCATTTCATTACTGGTTCTTGGTGCAGGTTTTTTCCTTCTGGCTGTGTATCTGACTCTTTCCTACGGCTATCAGAAGGCACAATTTCGCCAGTCGTCAGAAAATCGACTCAATTTCATCGGGCCCCGGATAATTCAGGTTACTCAACAACTGATAACTCTGGATGCCCGAGACGGTCTGGATCAGGAAATGCAGTCGATGCAAAAACTGCCGGGTGTTGGATTGATTGCCATCGTCGATCAAAACAACAAGATCCTCTATTCAACGGACACCAGCTTACGCGGCCAGAGCCTCGACTCTACCGATCTGGCCATCGCAGCAGATCTCATTGCGAAGCCCGAAGATGGTATCAACCAGACTGTGTATCAGCGTGGTGCCCTTCAGCAGATGCTGGGGGTTTTCGGTTACAGCAAACCTGATGCGCGTTCGTCGAATATCTCCCATCTCGTGATCAGCCTCAATATGCAGCGAACCTACCAGTCCTTACGACTGGCATTGCTGTCTCAGGCCCTGATTATTGGTTTGTTACTGATCGTTGTTGCAAGCATCGTCTGGTATCTGCTGCAGCGAGTCGTCATCAAGCCATTGCAAGAGATCATCGCGACGACACGGGCCATTGCAGAGGGTGATTTCACGGTGCGCAGCCACTTGTCGGTGAATAACGAGCTGGGGGAGATATCTGCAACCCTGGACTCACTGGCACAGTCCAGCCTGGAACAAGTCGATGCCCAGAATACCCAGAGACGCCTGTCTCAGGTGGTCAACAGTATGGTTGACGAGGTGATTGTCTGCGATGCTGAAACGTTCGAGGTCATTAATACCAATAAGGCCGCCCAGACTAATCTTCGTTACAGCGACGCAGAATTAGTCGGCATGAAACCATGGCAGTTTGTAGAAAACCATTCTTATGCCAGCATGAGTAATTTTCTGGATCCATTGCTGGATGGCCTTATTGACCACATCAGTTGCGAGTCACTGCATATACGCAAGGATGGAACAACCTATCCGGTCAGAGCCAGCATGCAGTACATGGAACATCAAACGCCGCCGGTGCTGGTTGCCATCTCTCAGGATCTCTCAGAGCTGCGCACTCAGGAGCTGCACGCGCAGCTGTGCGAAAGAGCCATGGATGCGGTAAGCGAGGGCATCATCATTACCGATGCGGGACAGTCCACCCGAACAATGGTCTATGTGAATCAGGCTGTTTGTGATATGTCGGGGTTTAGTCTGGACGAGCTTCTGGGAAAAAGCACGCAGATGCTGCGCACGAGTAACGGAAATCAAATCGCCTTCTCGAAGATCGCCGATGCGATCAAGAAGGCTGAGTCAATCGAGGTTCAGATTGATGCCCTGAAAAAAGACGGCAGCGCCTATGTGACTGAAGTTTCCATGTCGCCGGTGTTCAACACATTGGGCGAGCTGACTAATTACATTGGCATTCACCGCGATGTGACGCAGAAATTACTGACTGAAGAAAAACTGAACCAGGCTCAGAAGATCAAGGCAATCGGTCATTTGTCGGGCGGAGTGGCCCATGATTTCAACAACCTGCTGAGCGTTATCGTCGGCAATCTTGAACTGCTCAAAACAGGAGCACTGGACAAGGCCCAGCTAGCCAGAATAGAAGGCGCAGAGGTCGCAGCCCATATGGGCGCGCACCTGACGCGCAGACTCTTGTCGTTTGCCAGCCAGCAAAAACTTGCACCTATTGTGACGAACGTGAATGACCATGTCCGTAATGCTGCCGCCTTGCTGGCCCCAACCATTGGCGAGACCATTACGCTGACAGAAAATCTGGCTACCGATCTCTGGAGCACCCTCTCGGATCCCGGAGAGGTTGAAACAGCCGTCATCAACTTGACTATCAATGCTCGGGATGCAATGTCTCAGGGCGGAACCATCACCTTCATAACTGCCAATATAACTCTCGATGCTCAGAGCATGGATGGGGCGCTGGATATCGAACCGGGTGAGTACGTCCGATTGTGTGTCATGGATAATGGCCCGGGAATCAGCGAGGCGGTAAAGGCAAGAATCTTTGAACCTTTCTTTACCACCAAGCAAGATAGTGAAGGCAGCGGACTGGGCCTGGCATCGGTATTCGGTTTTGCAAAACAATCCGGCGGCTGTGTCGAAGTATCCTCTTCTGTCGGCGAAGGAACCGTTGTCAGTATCTATCTTCCCAGACATTTGTCAGAGGATGCCGGCTTGCATAAAAGCCCTGGAACTCTGGATGAACCCTATCACTCCTTCAGCGACTCAACGGTACTGGTGGTCGAAGACAAGGCCATGGTACGAGAACTGACCGTGCACCAACTTCAGTCTCTCGGATTTACGACTCTTGAAGTAGAAAATGGTGTCAAAGCCATCGAGCTACTCGAATCGGGTGTAGAGGTCAGCATTGTGTTCTCGGACATCATCATGCCTGGAGGCATGGATGGCTATGATGTTGCCCAATGGGTGAAAGAGAACCGACCACAGTGCCGCATGCTCCTGACCTCGGGATTTAACGGACCTGCTGACTGGCAGGAAGGCAACACCGAAGTCACCGATCTTCATGTACTGCAAAAACCGTATCGTCTGGATGATTTGCGCAATGCCTTACATGAAACTCTGAAGTGAGTTGTGAGCCGAGCTCAGCTCTCCAGAATTGTCTCAAAACCACCATAGATCAAACGTTTACCGTCAAAGGGCATCTCCCCAGCCATATCCGGATCCTCCATGACGGCCTGCATCCCGGCATTGCGCACCTCCTTGGAAGGCCACAGGATCCAGGAGCAGACAACCGTTTCATCCGGTTTGCACTTGACCGCCATGGGTAGTGAGGTAACTTCACCCTCTGGAATATCATCTCCCCAGTTCTCTACCAGTTGCAATGCGCCGTGCTTCTTGAAGACGGTGGCGGCCATGCGAGCGTGATCAATATAGGTTTGCTTGTTGGCCGTTGGAACGGCGGCAATCATGCAGTCAACATAGGTCATGAAGCTACTCCTGTATTTTCTGGCGACAGATTCAAAGGATCGTTGATGGGTTCACGAGCTTTGAGCATACACCGACATTGTCAGCCAAATAACGCACTGTAAAGTACAACCCATGCAGACAGCACCAAGGCGGCCACCACAGTGTAGACACCGTTCCATTTCAAGCCGACATGGCTGGCACTGACATTGGCAAATGAACCTATCAACATGGTGGTGGCAGTAAACGGCGAACAGGCACCGCTGAGCGACCAGCCCGCGGTAATAGCGACCATAATGGCGGTCGGTTCGACACCTAATGCGGCAGCTCCCGGTAAAATAGGTGCAAAGAGCGAAACGGCCAGTATCGGGTTCATGCCAACCTGGCCCGTCAGTGGAATGAGCCAGACGAGCGATACGAGAATTATCCAGGTGGGAACACTGGACAGGTCGATACCTGCCGAGCTCACAACAGGGGCCAGCAACATACCGCCCATCGTGCCGATATACCCCGCCATCATCAGCAAAGTAAGCTCATTGCGGAAAGCGGGAAGATCCACGTTGATATACAGCTGAGCCCGCTTTACTAACGCACGCACAGGCCTGTCATGACGTGACTGCCAGGCAATCCAGCCCAAGGCAATCAGGGGCACGACCGTCAGCACAATGCCAGCAACCCGCACGCCACTGAGCCAGTGCAGTATTGCGGCAACGCTGCCCAGAATGCCAAGTAGCAGCAATAGTGGAAACACACTGAACCACGAACCTTCTATTTTTCCGCGCACAGGTACCGGTGCCGACGCCGATAACCGAGGCTTGAACAGACTATCCATGGCCCAACCGATGCCGGAGACAATGATGCCTGTAAGCATGCAGGGCCAGAACCCCTTCGCCCAGGTGGCACCGGGAATGACCGTCGTGGTAATGACGACGGCAAATGATAATGGCGACCACGGCAAGGTGGCTATGAAGCCGCGCTGAATAGCCAGCAACATCCTGCGCGTGCGATGCAGCCGGATTTCCTCATTGGGCTCCTTGTTGGCACTAGCCATCGCAAGGCTGCCCAGTAACGCGATAGCACCATAGTTGAGGAGCAGTGCAAATGCCTGGGCCCCCACGGTCAGTGCCGCATAGCGTCTGCCAGGAGGTTGTTGCGCGAGAAAAACGCCACATTGTTCAATGGCCTTCGAGCTGCCAGCCGCATTGCGCAAGGTATTGAGTGCACAGAAAAAAGCGCCAATGAAAGCGGCAGTACCCAAGCCTTTTTCGATTCTGTCGGACCAGTCCGGCATCGTATTGATGGTCATCAGTGTCAATACAACAGCCACGATGATGAACGCCAGGCGGGTCCCTCTGACACGAGTCGCAAACAAAGCACTTACCAGCACAACCAGAACAGAATTGGCAATCGCGAACGGCAGCTCGGGTTGCCACTCGTGCAGGACTGCCAGAACAGTGATGCCGACCAACAGCCAGCCATTGACTCGTTCCGAAAGCGGATACGGCCGAATTGAATGTGTGCTCAAGTCGATAATTACAGTCGGTTGGTTGCTCGCCCCGATCAGAGGAACCGAACGCTCCTCGTCGAGCGCCTCTGAGCGGATATCTTGCGGCCGATTACATGGATTTTGCCGGTGACCCGGCATTATTGGCTGCACTGTCGGCGTAGTGTGTCACGACTCAGAGCCTGCTGCACGATCCTGCATCAGCCTGGAATACGATTCTCGACTAGCTCAACGATAAATTCAAACTGGAACGCCTCAGGCTTCGTTATTGCCCACTGCCGGTATCCAGACTCGGATCAAATCCAGTTTCGAATACGATCTTGTGCGCCTGCAACAACGGATATTCATCATTTTCAGTGGCAAACATGCGTTGCCCCGAGCCGATGTAGAAGCGTTCACCGATATCGGTCCAGTCAGTTTTTCTGGCTAACGCACTCTGCGGATCACTCACTGTTGCCAGGCCCGGGTATCGCGTCGGCATGAACCCGGCTGAACTACTTTTGTTGACCCATCGCACCTGTATTGGCAGCCAGACAAGATCACGTAAACACTGCGGCTCGGAAAACGAAATTTCAGCGATATTGTCGAAGGGAACCCAGCAGTATTTGCAATCGAGAATGATCTCGAAAATCGGGCCAAGCCGCATGTCTGCATCACTTATCCATGAAAAAGACTGACCATCGATCGTGCCGGAGCGTGGCGCGGCCTGCTCCATCGCTTTCATGTCCCGTTCATTAGCCAGCGAACCGTTGCCATTTTCGGCCAGTTGCAGTGATTGTATGAGCGTAGCCAGCCAGCTATCGGGCTCGCCAAAGATCAGGGGCGCACGCTCACCAATGAAAACCTCATCACGAAAGACTTCGCATTGCAGCAGTTTTCGATAGGTTTGAGCCATCAGAAAGGCCCCCTTGTTCATACCTGCAGCCGTTTCCAACTGATTCAACGCCAGATCCCAGTTGCCCATGACACTGAGCAACTCGAATAACAATGTCTGCATTTCAGAATTGGCAGGCTCATCACTCAGCCCGTCTCGCAGTGCCTCAAGCGCCGCTTCAAGCTGTCCTGCGTCAATGCATTCTTCAACGTTCACGATGGCCTGCATCTCCATGACGATTTGAACTCAACATGAATTATTTGCAAACAATACAGTCCAATTGCCGAGTGCGCTCTGATTCGTAGCTGGTCAAATTATCAGGAACCGCCGAACCTGGCGGTAAGAGTGTGAGCAGGTATTGATATTTTTTTGCCCCTGGCAAGTATTATTTCGATCCCGGACGGCACGACTCTCGGTGTTTGTAGTTCTTCGAATGACACAGCTACACTACTCCGCTAACCTGATGATTCGACGCCACACGGCGCAAGGGGCTCAGGCCAGTCGGAGTTATTGTTTATGTTGACAGGATCGTCTACAAATCACGCCAATGGAGAGTCGCTCTATGCCAGCCTGGTCATGGAAAACTGGCTGGGTTGGTCAGAAGATGGTGACAGTAGTATCGCTGTGCCCCAACATTACTTGTTGCCGCAACGTGATAGCGTTCCCGCCTCGTTAAGACGTCGTCTCAGCCCTGTCGGTCTGGCTACCTGCAGTATTCTGTCGAGCCTGGCCGGTGATTCCGATATTCCCGTGATTTACGTCTCACGGCACGGTCGAGCTGGCAATACGCTGCTACTGCTACGAGAACTAGCCAACGAAGGCAGTATATCTCCCAGCCGCTTTTCCTTATCGGTACATAATGCGGTGGCAGGTATCTACAGCATTGCGAATAAGCACCTTAACTCCATACAGGCAATCTCGGCCAGTGGTGACGAGCTGCAAGCACTGGCACTGGAAGCCATCGCCTACCTGCGAACAGGTACAACCGCGGTTGTTGCCGTTTTCGCAGAAGAAGCCTTTCCGGATCATTACAAAGCCTACACCAGTGGCCCGAACCAGGGCTGTGTCGTAGGCATGCGCCTGTCCTTGAACCCGGACCTGCAACTGTACCCCGACATGCCACCGCTGCCGGACAAGCACGGCAGCAACCCACTGGATGTGCTGCAGTGGCTGGGAAGCTACAAACAGTGTAAAGAACGGACGCTCTGATGCACCTACCTGATCCATGGCCCAGGCGCCTGAACCGACTCAGGCGTGCAATCGGAACTTACCTGTCCTTCACCGTTTTCGGAATCGGTGGCCTGTTCATCGGTCTGCTGGCCTCACCTGTACTCACGCTGATGGAACGCGACGTCGGGCGGCGTCAGAAAAAAGCCCGTGCCATGATTCGCTGGTGTTTCTGCCGATTCATCGACGTCATGGAAGGCCTGGGCGTCATGCAACACGACTTTGAACATGTGGAGCGGCTACAACGCCCCGGCTTGCTGATTCTGGCTAACCACCCGACCCTGGTCGATGTCATCTATCTGGTGGCCCACGTTCCGCACGCCGTTTGCATCATCAAGGAAAAACTCACCACTAACATCTTTACCCGTGGGCCAGTTCTGGCCGCCGGTTATATTACCAATTCAGACCCTGAGCGAGTAATGGCCGAGGCTGCTCGACGCATGGCTGAGGGTGAATCCCTGATTCTGTTCCCGGAAGGCACTCGCAGCACACCTGGTGAGCAACTGGTCATGCAACGCGGGGCTGCCAATATTGCGCTGCATACCGGAGCGACAATAACGCCTGTTCTGATAGACTGCCGCCCCTCCGCGCTGAATAATGTAGATCGTTGGTACCAGATTCCAGCCGAGAAAGTTCAACTGACGCTGCAGGTGCAGGATGACCTGCCGCTGAAGGTGGACAGTACGCTTCCGAGACGCCTGGCGTCGAGACAATTGACAGACAGTCTCAGCCGCTACTTCAATACAAACATGAGCCGATTTCTGGATGAACACATCGACCGACCTGACGCTTGAGCTAAAGCGCGTCATCATCGAGACATTGGAACTCGAAGATATTACGCCAGAAGATATCAATGCGGATGAGCCCCTTTTCGGAGAAGGACTCGGCCTGGACTCCATTGACGCTCTAGAATTGGGTCTGATGCTGCAGAAACGCTACGGCATTAAACTGAACGCCGAGTCGGATGATACCCATCGTCATTTTTCCAGCCTGAACGCATTGCGAGCGCTGGTGGAGTCACAGCGTGAAAAATAGTAATTCAACGCCAGAAACGGAAAACGGTATGGATACCAAAGTGTTCGATCATATTCGCGACACATTGAACAGCATGTTCGATATCGACAAGAACAAGATCACACCTGAAGCACGTCTTTATGAAGATCTGGATATCGACAGCATCGATGCCGTCGATCTGGTCGTGGAGTTGAAGAGCTTCACTGGCAGCCGCATCAATCCGGATGATTTTAAATCGGTGCGAACCATTCAGGATGTGGTGTCTGCCGTCGAACGGCTCATGAAGCCCTGACCGGAGACGTATTCGTGCTGGAAAGACTAGGCACGGGGATCGCCTTATTGTGGCCAGCGATGGTGTACCTGTTGCATCAGCAACTGGGTGCATGGCCATTATTGCTGGTCGGCTCAATGCTGCTGGCCTGGCGCATGCCGCGTGCGCGCGGTATTGCGCTGGCAGTGGCTGCGATGCTTTTGCTGCCCGGCCTGTTTGGCCAACCCGAACTGGGTATGCGCTTTTACCCCGTAGGAGTCAGCCTTGCCATGTTGTTGCTCTTTGGCAGCAGCCTGATCTCAGGCATGCCAATGGTAGAGCAGATCGCCCGCTTGAAGGACCCACAATTGCCCGCTGCCGCTATTCCCTATACCCGTAAAGTCACCTGGGCATGGTGCCTGTTCTTTGTAGTGAACGGCAGCATTGCCGCATGGACCGCAGTCTATGGCAGCATGCAGCAATGGCTGAGCTACAACGGACTCATCAGTTATTGCCTGATGGGACTGATGTTTGCCGTCGAGTGGTGCTTACGTCCCCGCCAGCAAACTCACTGACATGTACTACTCACTGTGTTCACAACCCTGGCTGATGCCCGATGATGCCAGCTGGCATTGGCAGGAATCATTGTCTGAGCATTGGGTCACACCAGCGCGCCTGTCAGCCTTGCTGCCAGATGCTCGCGACTGGTTGTCCAGGCATCCCGGTCAACGCTACCTGCTTCACAGCGACAGTGCCCTGCATTTCAGTGCAGCATTGCTGGCTTGCTGGGAACAGGGAAAAATCGTGGTCTTGTCACCGGATGAGCACCCCGCCACCTTGGCAGCACTTCAATCCAGC
Source organism: Granulosicoccus antarcticus IMCC3135 (assembly GCF_002215215.1). Classification (NCBI taxonomy): domain Bacteria; kingdom Pseudomonadati; phylum Pseudomonadota; class Gammaproteobacteria; order Chromatiales; family Granulosicoccaceae; genus Granulosicoccus; species Granulosicoccus antarcticus. Next base: position 7,738,715 of record NZ_CP018632.1, read on the forward strand.
ACCGATCAGACAATACCGACCCGCCTACCGGCACGCGAGTCCCACGAAAGTGCATTGGTCAGCCAACCTCAGGCTCGTACCATGGATGCATCTGCCATTGCCGTGGAACTGCACACCTCGGGCACCAGCGGGCAACCCCTGAAGGTCGTAAAGCACTTCTCGCAGCTGGACAACGAGCTGGGCGTGCACGCCGCCCTGTGGCCGCTGACGAACGCCTGTGTGATCTCTCAGGTCAGCCATCTGCATATCTACGGGCTGCTGACAGCCATTCTGCGTCCAATATGCGAAAAAGTACCGTTCAGCAACTCCCAGACTCGATTTCCGGAGGTGTTGCTTCAGCACCTGATCGAGGTTCAGCAGCATGCCATGCCGGCCACCATCATCAGTTCGCCAGCACAGCTGTCTCGCATGCCCGATGAGGTGCTGGGCACGGATGTACCGCCCGTCACCAGTCCGCAACGCCTGTTTTCCTCGGGTGCCCCCTTGTCCCAGCAGGATGCAATCCGCAGCGAGTCCTTATTTGGCTGTGAAGTGATCGAAATCTATGGCAGTACAGAAACAGGCGGTATTGCCACACGCCGACAATCGCAAGCAGCAGCATGGGACCCCTTGCCGGGTGTCACCATCAGCAATGTCGATGACTGCCTGTGTGTACATTCCCAATTTCTCGAAAATCCGTCTCAGCCCTGGATGCAGGCGGACAGAATTCAGTTGCAGGGGCAAACGTTTACCTTGTTGGGGCGTCAGGACAGAATCGCCAAGATTGCTGGCAAGCGTGTGTCACTGGGTCGTGTCGAACGCCTGCTCGAAGACTTTGACAAGGTGACTCAGTTACGCTGTATTGATCTGAACCCTCAACATGATCGACTCGGCATGGTGGTCGCCATGTCGCCAGATGCCCTGCCACAGACACACGCTGAACGACAGGCATTGCAACAGCAAATGCAAGCTCACCTGGCCCGCGAACTTGATCCGATCTCCATTCCACGCTATTGGCGTCTGGTTGACAGCATTCCTCTCAATTCGCAGGGCAAGCCTGATCGAATAGCCATTTCGCGCCTGTTCGCCGACTTGTACGACCGGAGTCTGCCACGCTGGCTGGGCCAGAGTCGGCCCGATGCAAACACCGCAATCTGCCAGCTTGAAGTGCCCTTCAGGCTAGCCAGTCTTGAGGGTCATTTTGAAGGCTTGCCGCTTGTCCCTGGCATGGTCATGGTCCAGTGGGGCTGTGATCTGGCCGCAGAAGCATTCGCCCCTCTGGGAGACTTTCGCGGTCTGAGCAGGCTCAAGTTTCAGCAAATTCTGCAACCCGGCCAACGGCTCACCCTGCGCGTTGAACGAAAGCCTCACTGTATTGCCTTTTCAGTGACATCAGCACTAGGCAGACACTGTATGGGTCAGCTGGATTTCTCCGGCCTTGCGGAAAAAACAATCCCATGACTGACTTTCGAGTCTGCGCCCTGGTTCCGGTATACAACCACCCCGGCACCATTACCAAGGTCTGTCGTGAACTCAGTGACATGGGCATGCCCGTGTTGCTGGTCGATGATGGTTGCAGTGCCCCTAATGCAAAGGAGCTGGACCAGCTGAGCACTGGACAAGATGTTCACTTGCTACGACTCGAAGACAATCATGGCAAAGGCTATGCGGTTCGCGCAGGACTGGTAAAGGCCGAATCTCTGGGCTTCACTCATGCTCTGCAACTGGATGCGGATGCCCAGCACGCTCAATCCAGCCTGTCAGCTTTCCTGCAACAGGGTGAAAGTCACCCACAGACGCTGTTTGCAGGTTATGCCTGTTATGACGACAGCGTGCCCAAGAGCCGCTTTTACGGACGCTACCTGACGCATGTATGGGTGTGGATAAATACCCTGTCGCTGAGCATTCGCGATTCCATGTGTGGCGTCAGGCTCTATCCGCTGACAGAGATCAATTGCCTGCTAGCGCATCACGACTGCACCGATCGCATGGCATTTGATACCGAGGTGCTGGTGCGCTGGTACTGGTCAGGTCGTCCGTTAAGCAATCTACCGGTTGAAGTCCATTATCCCGTCGGAGGCGTCAGTCATTTTTCCCTGTTCCGAGACAATCGTGATATCACCATGATGCATACACGCTTGTTTTTCGGCATGTTATTGCGCTTGCCGGTTTTATCATGGCGCAAGCTCAGGACGGCAACAAACACTGGAAGGCAGTAGCAATGCATTGGGCAAGCATTAACGAAAGAGGCTCTATTTTCGGTATGCAGCTGATCTTGTGGATCCAGAGGCATTTGGGTCCCTGGCCGTTGCGATTATGCCTGTGGCTGCTCATTTTCTGGTATTTCATACTGCACAAAACTGCCAGGCTTGCATCACAGGACTTTCTTGTGAGAGTCGATCCCACCTTGCGTGCGCGCCCCTGGGCTCTGTTAGTACGCTCCTATCGACATCTGCTCAGCTTTGCAGAAACGCTACTGGACAAGGTTGCTGCCTGGAGCGGACTCATCGCTGATGAGCGCCTGGTTGGAATAGGGCGGGAGAACTTTCGCAAAGTTCAGGAAGCGGGACGCGGGGGCGTGATCATAGTGGCTCATCACGGCAATCTGGATGTCATCAATGCGATGGCAGAAAACTATCCGGGCCTGGAGCTGGTCGTACTGATGCACACCAGAAATGCTGACAAATTCAATCGTATTATTGAGCAGGCCAGTCAGCGAAAACGACCACGAATCATTGAAACCTCGGATATAACACCGGGCACGGCACAGTCGCTGGCAACATTGCTGAACAAGGGCGGATTTGTGCTCATTGCCGCCGATCGTGTGCCGATCAATAGCGATCGTTCGCAGAACGTCGAATTTCTCGGCCATTTGGCACCCTTTCCGCAAGGACCTTTCCTGCTTGCAGCGTTGCTACGCTGTCCGATCTATCTTGCAGGCTGTATCAAGCAGGGACAACAATTTCTAATTGATTTCGAGCCGCTGGGCGATTCGACGCAATTGTCTCGCCGCGATCGTGAACAATGGATTGAAGATACAACCCGACGTTTCGTCAAACAACTGGATACACGGGTTCGCGAATATCCTTTGCAATGGTTCAACTTCTTCTTTTTCTGGCGCGCACCCGTCGTGCACGATGACACCCAAGATTGAATTATGAGTCCTGATGATTTCGCTCTACCCCGGGTTGAAACGGTTATCAAAATCCCGTTTCATGATGTCGACAGCATGGATCTGGTCTGGCATGGCAACTACGCACGCTACCTTGAAATCGCTCGCTGTGAGTTGCTCGATTGCATCGACTACAACTACCTGCAGATGCGTGATTCGGGCTATGCCTGGCCTGTCATAGACATGCGCCTGCGCTACGCCGGCCCTGCAACCTTTGGTCAACAAATCATCGTGAAGGCTGAATTGAAGGAATGGGAACATCGTTTGAAGGTGGGCTACACAATTGTGGATGCGACCAGTGGCAAACGCCTGACGCGAGCCTCGACGGTACAAGTTGCGGTCTGCATGAAAGCCGAGGAAATGTGCCTGGCATCACCGCCCGTATTCGTTGAACGCCTGCTTGCGTGGCAGCAAAAACAATGATCGAAACCAGCCGATACCTGGCTCTGGTCTTGTCGCTGTGTACCGCTTTGACGGCACAGAGCATAATGGCGCAGCAAACTGAACCCTCTGTGTCGACAACCGGACTGTCACTGGCAAGCTTCAATTGTGCCCGTTTTACCCAGGAACGTTATCTGGCCGATTTTGAAGCCAGCATCCACAGCAGTGGCTATCTGCGCAAGGACGATGAGAGTATCGAGTGGCATATCCTCGAACCCATTGAAGATACGACCATCATTGGACCTGATGCAGATAATCTGTCACCGGCATTAAGTGCCATGGCACCGTTGCTGCGCAGTTTGCTATCAGGCGATTGGCAACAACTGGAACAGTTCTTTGCCATTGAGCTAAACAGTGCAGAAGGGGCATGGCAGGCAACATTGCAACCGCGCCAGGAGTCTCTTGCCGAGCATTTGAATTCGCTCCTGCTCAGCGGCGACGAAGCGGTGGACAAGATCGAATTGTATTTCGCCAACCAGGATCATCTGGCTATCCAGCTACAGATCGTGGAGTGTGCAAGCCTTGAGGCAAGTCGCTAGTGATCAGTATCTTATGGGTTGATCATCAGGCATGACGTCACGGCATTTCACTACCCAGCTCTCTGCCATTGCAGCCATTGCCTGGCTGCTGGTGATTCTGACATGTCTGGTCACGACAGTCAGATTGCTGGCGAGCGGTGATGCACCCATCGAAACCCGCATTACTGCCCTGTTGCCGCAAACGCATCAGAGTGAATTGCTGGATGAAAGTCTGGCCTTGCTGGATGAGCGGGTACAGCAGAGCGTGCTCTTGCTCGTGGCCGGGGATTCACCCGCAGCACTTGTCAGCGATTTGCAAGCAGAGCTACAAACAAGTGCAGGAGTTGCATTTACAAATGCCGATGCATTCAGTGAACTCAAACGGCAGCTGCTACCGTTCAGGAACTCGTTACTGAGCCCACAGCTTCGTGCCCTGACGCAAGAGCAATGGCAGCAACGTGCCTTGCAAGGTCTCTTTACGCCCGGTATGCAATCGGATTTTGCCAACGATCCGTTCGCCCTGCTCGACACCTGGCTACTGAATTCCATTGATACCTCGATCACACTTCAGAACGGTGTGCCGATGATCAAGACAGAAACAAAGACCTGGGCCCTGCTTTCCGGACAGCTTGAAAAAAGCCCCTTCGATATGCAGCAGCAGACAACCATCGTCAAGGCGCTGCAAGACTTCCATGATAGCCACCCGGAGGCGCAGCTGTTGCGTAGCGGGGTTGTATTTCATGCCGCAGCAGCTACCCAGCAAGCACAGTTTGAAGTAAGCACCATCGGTCTGGGCTCTCTGCTGGGCGTTATACTCATTGCTTATCTGATCTTTCGGCGTCTGCAGGTACTGCTCAGCCTGTTACTACCCGTTGCCTGCGGACTGTTGTTCGCGCTCTCAGGCAGCATGTGGATATACGGCAGTATCAATCTGCTAACGCTCACCTTTGGTGCCAGCCTGGTCGGACTATCAGTTGACTACGCCCTGCACTTGCAATGTTTTCGACTACTGCACCCCGAACGAAATCTTCGCCTTATCTGGCCAGCCTTGATACTGGCTCTGATCTCCAGTCTGGCAGCCTATCTGGTGCAGCTGGCAACGCCCTTGCCCGGCTTGCGTCAAATGGCCACTTTTACCTCATTGGGATTGATTGGCGCCTGGCTTAGCGTCTGTCTCTGGCTGCCCTATATGCCGGTCAAGCCCCACCCCTTCACGGCACAAGCGGCCAGTACTTTGTCTCGATTCAGCATACCCGACGGGCGTCGCTGGCCCTGGCTTTTGCTGATTCTAGTGATGGCATCCAGCTTACTGACCATAGCGCTACGAATGCACAGTAACGATGACTTGCGGCAGATCAACCCTGCCAGCGAATCACTGATGGCTGAACAACGGCAGGTACAGTCACTGTTTTCCAGTGCCAGCAGCAACCGCTTCCTGCTGGTGAACGCCGCTGACGATGAACAACTTCTACAGCGCCTGGAGGGTCTGCAGACGCAGCTATCAGCCCTGCAGCAGGCGGCTCATCTGCAAGCGTTTGAACATCTGGCCAGTTGGGTACCTTCGGCGCAACGCCAGCAACTAAATGCAGCGATTGTCGATGAGGCCTATCGCAGCGCCTTGCCCAAAGCGTTGCAACAAGCTGGACTCCCATCCAGTATGCTGGCGCGCTTTACTAACGGTGAACGCAAGCCTGTTAACCACGGCAAGAATTTGTCTGAGCAGGAGCAGGAGCAGGAGCAGGAACAGGAACAGGAACAGGAACAGGAACAGGAACAAAGCCTGGCACCAGCTCTCACTCCTCAAGAATGGCTCACGATGGCCCATAACCATCCATCCACAGCCCTGTGGATAGAATCCAATAGTGCACATGGACCTGCCGCTCTGGTCTTGCTTGGAGAGATGGATGCACAGGCTGAGACCACGTTGCAGCAACTCGCCAAGGCATCCGACATTCAATATATCGATCGCGTCAACATTATCTCAAACGCTCTGTCAGCCTTGCGCAAGCAGATAGCAATCTGGATGCTGGTTGCAATCGTAATATTATCTGTGATTCTTACCCTGCGATACCGACAGAATTTCTGGCGGGCTCTGCTACCGTCAATTGGAGCTATAGTGCTGACATTGGCGTTGATCAGCGCTGCGGGCACCGCCATTACCCTGTTTCACCTGCTAGCTCTGTTGCTGGTTATCGGGATCGGTCTGGATGCCGGCATATTCAGTGCCGAGCATCAGGACAGTCACGGAGCCTGGCTGGCTTCAAGCCTGTCTTGCCTCACCAGCTTGCTGGCATTTGGCTTGTTGGCATTGAGCAGTACGCCTGCCTTGTCCATACTGGGAACGACTTGCCTGTTTGGCTTGATCTGCACCTGGCTACTGGTACCCTTCGCACGGGCCAGAAGCATACCTTCACTCTCCTCTTTGCTGAGGCTCAGTCAAACCTGAATGCGAACGGACTCCTTATAGAATGCAAGCTGAATTCGAACAAACAGATGTAGCGATAATCGGAGCTGGCCCCTCAGGTGCAGCCGCCGCTAACTGGCTGGCGCAGCAAGGGTTGCAGGTCAAGGTCCTGGAAAGAAGTCACTTCCCCCGTTTTTCCATTGGCGAAAGCCTCCTGCCGCAGTGCATGGAGTATCTGGATTTTTGTGGTTTGCTGGAAACGGCAACAACCGGTAACTTCCAACGGAAGAACGGTGCTGCCTTTAGCTGGGGTGAACAATATCGCGATATTGATTTCAGCGACAAGTTCTCTCCCGGTCCGGCTACAACCTGGCAAGTAGAGCGCTCGGAGTTTGATCATCAGCTGATTCGTGGTGCTCAGGCATCCGGTGTTGATGTTGAATTTGGCAGTCAGGTTGTCGGTTTTGAACCTGATGCCACTGAGCCGGTACTACAGGTCCAGCCAGAAAACGGTGATGCCTATGCACTGAAAAGCCGGTTCGTTCTGGATGCCAGTGGTTACGGACGAGTATTGGCCAGATTATGCAACCTGGAAAAAGCCTCCAGACTGGAAAGTCGCTGCGCCCTGTTTACACACATGCGTAGTGTTGTGGATGATGAGAACTATGACCGCAAAAAAATACTGATTTGCATACATCCGAGCATCAAAGGCATCTGGTACTGGTTTATCCCTTTTCCAGAAAACCGATTTTCAGTGGGTGTGGTCGGCACACCTGATCAGCTGGCCTTGTTCGGCGACGACGATACGCAGCGTTTGCAAAACACCTTGCTTGATGAGCCTCGCCTTGCCAAATACCTCAAGGGGGCAACCTCCCTGCGTGATACCAGCAAGCTGGCAGGCTATTCGGCGGATGTTTCGGCATTGCATGGGCCCGGTTATGCATTATTGGGCAATGCTGGCGAGTTTCTGGATCCGGTTTTCTCTTCCGGTGTGACCATTGCACTCAAATCTGCCGTACTTGCAGCCCCCTTGGTACACAGACAACTACAGGGAGAGACTATCGACTGGCCATCGGAGTTCGAGCAACCTTTACGCGCTGGCGTCAATACCTTCAAGGCCTTTGTCAACGCCTGGTATACGAACGAGCTGCCAGACATCATCTTCTCCGATCAGGATTCGGTCCGAATCCGTCAGATGATCAGTGCAGTACTGGCAGGCTATGCCTGGGACAGCACCAATCCTCTGGTCAGTGCATCTGAGCGCCGTCTTACCAAGCTGGCAGAATTGTGCAGGGCATGATCCGTGGGCGTATGACGTTTTTGAGCGGATTACTGGCATTCGCACTGAGCTCTTGCGCCATTACCCCATCAGCGCCACCGATCCCCCGGTTGACTGAACTGGCACCCACGGCTCCCAGAGTCCAACGTCTGCAAATTTTCTCTGCAGAGTCTGAGTTTCAACTCACAGCCGTACTTGCGCATACCCACGATCGACTGCAACTGGCTGTTCTGAGTCCCAATGGACAGCGATTATTTACCTTGTTGCATGATCACGATGGAACGCGATATCTGCCCGACAGCACGATCTCTCCACCGGTGACGGCGCCTTGGTTAGCCAGCCGCCTGGGGTGGGCACTGTGGCCGAAAGAATCTCTGGAATCGGCATTTGCCAACACCCCATGGAGTCTGCACAGCGTGGCAAATCGACGAGAAGTATTATTTCGTCACAGGATACAAGCTAGCATTCTGCTATCAGATGCGTGCACAGTGATAGAAGATTTCCAGATGAAGGTCAGTATGTCCATATCTCCGCTCGATTCAAGCAAACCCTGTGCCCCCCTATGAGCGTGCCAGCACCCTCCTTCTGTCGCCTGCATCCGCCAGCTATTGTCTGCCCGCTGGGTAGCGAGCTGCCGCAGATCAGAGATGCCTTGTTTTCAGGTCGAGATGGTTTGCAGCAGAGTGATCGTTTCACTCCTGACATGCCGCAAATGCTGGGCTATGTGGATTCAGCCCTGCCTGATATCACGCTCTGGCCCGTCCACGAACGCTCCCGCAACAATGCTTTACTGTCCCTGGCACTGGACCGATTGATGCCGCAGATAGACCAATACCGGGATAGTCACCCGGAGGCACGAATTGCCGTGGTCATGGGTACCAGTACCTCAGGCATCGGAGAAGCCGAACAAGCAATCAATCAGCTGGACAAGAACGGTGACTGGCCTGAAGAGTTTCATTATTCCAATCAGGAACTGGGAGCTCCGGCCCTCTTCATCAAGAAGCGCGCAAATCTACAGGGTCCTGCCTACACGATCAGTACGGCCTGTACCTCCAGTGCCAGAGCCCTGGCCAGTGCGCAGCGGCTGTTACAGGCCAATTTGTGCGATGCCGTCATAACCGGCGGTGCAGACAGCTTGTGTGGCTTGACCATTCAGGGGTTCAGATCGCTCGAGGCCGTCAGTGACAGCCAGTGCCGCCCTTTCGGTCAGGATCGCAACGGCATCAACCTGGGTGAGGCCGCTGTGCTGTTTCTGATGACCGCTGAACCAGGTGGCATGCAACTTCTCGGTTATGGCGAAAGCAGTGATGCACATCACATCAGTGCCCCTGCACCCGATGGACACGGCGCCAGTGCAGCCATGCAGGCAGCCATAGACATGGCAGGTCTCAAGCCCGAAGATGTCGGCTATGTCAATTTGCACGGTACGGCCACTCGTTTGAACGACTCCATGGAAGCAACGGCCATGCAGCGTATCTTCGGCTCGTCAGTGCTCTGCAGTTCAACCAAAACACTGACCGGGCATACCCTGGGTGCCTGTGGTGCTCTGGAGGCCGCTTTTTGCTGGTTGGCACTGGAGAGCGGGCAGCTACCCGCACAACAGGCAGACTACAAGATAGATCCCAAGCTGCCGTCCCTGAATCTGACCCGAGGTGGCAAGTGGGAAGGGGATACCGCCATGAGCAATTCATATGCCTTCGGCGGCAATAACATCGCATTGCTGATAAAACGCAGCTCATGACAATCATCGATTCTAGCGCCACTATCAAGATGCCTTGCTGCATCAAGCCCTACGTGCCGCACTCGGGCAGAATGTGCTTGCTCGACACTTTGTTGAAGACAAATGGCGAAGTTCTTGAAGCCGGCGTCGTACCCACCCTGCAAAGTCAGTTTGCCACGGATCAGGGAGTCCCGGGCTGGATCGGTCTTGAGTGGATGGCACAGGCCATCGCGGCCTGGTCAGGCGTACAGGCTCGTGCTGCAGGCAGAGCGCCTGCCATTGGATTTCTGCTGGGAACACGTCACTACGACTGCAAGCAACCGTGGCTGACACTCGGCGAACATTTCCGGATTCGCGTTGAACAGGATTTTCAGGCTGATAACGGCCTGGGATCATTTATCTGCAATATCTACGACAGCCGTTCGAATCAGATAGCCAGTGCACAGGTCAATGTGTTCCAGCCTGGACCCGATGACAACTTGCAACAAATTCAGGCACGAGGATTCCGATGACAAACAGCATACTGGTGACCGGATCAAGTCGAGGCATCGGCAAGGCCATCGCACTGCGGTTGGCCGCTGACGGGTTTACGGTGGTTGTTCACTGCCGTGAGCGCCGGACTGATGCCGATAGCGTCGCCAGCCAGATCAAGGATTCAGGTGGCGATGCTCGAGTATTGCAGTTTGACATCGGTGATACCGAGGCGGTCAATGCGGTTATCGAACAGGATATTGAATCGCACGGCGCCTACTACGGCATTGTGTGCAATGCAGGCATGACGGCCGATGCTGCATTCCCCGCATTGACCAGCGATGACTGGCATGGGGTCATCAACACCAACCTGAACAGCTTCTACAATGTGGTCAAACCCGCAATAATGCCCATGATTCGACGTCGCAAGGCCGGCAGGATAGTGGCGGTCACGTCGGTCTCGGGTATCATGGGTAATCGTGGGCAGGTGAATTACAGTGCAGCCAAGTCGGGTCTGCACGGTGCTGTTCGTGCGCTGGCCATGGAACTGGCTGGTCGCCGGATTACGGTCAATGCTGTAGCACCCGGCCTGATTGAAACGGATTTGCTGGATCCGGATATCATTGAACGAGCCATGCCAATGATTCCCATGAAGCGAATCGGTACTGCGGACGAGGTAGCTGGCTCAGTAAGTTTTCTGTGTTCGTCAGATGCGGCTTATATTACTCGTCAAATTCTATCGGTAAATGGAGGTATGTGTTGAATTTTCCTGCAATGCGTCGTGCGGACGGTGGACGCCGGGTCGTGGTCACTGGAATGGCCGGGATCTCCCCGATCGGTCAGGATTGGCCCAGCATTCGCGAGCGTCTTGAAGCCCTGCAGAATGGGGTACGCAAGATGCCGGAATGGGAAGTCATCGAAGGTCTCAACACGGCACTGGCAGCACCAGTGCCCGACTATGAAGTCCCTGCCCACTACACGCGCCGCAACCTTCGCAGCATGGGTCGTGCTGCCTGCATGGCCACAACCGCCACGGAACGCGCACTGGAGGATGCAGGTCTGTTAGGCGACCCCAGTCTGAAGGATGGAATGACTGGCATTGCCTACGGCGCCTCAGCCGGCGAGTCGGACGCCATCGCCGATTTTGGCAAGATGATCTTCAACAATTCGACAGAAGGGCTTAGCGCCAACTCTTATATACGCATGATGTCGCATACATCGCCGGTCAATATCGGCGTATTTTTTGGTATCACCGGACGAATCTACACCACATCCAGCGCCTGCACATCGGGTAGTCAGGGTATCGGCTATGCGTACGAGGCCATCCGGTTTGGCCGCCAGAACACCATGGTAGCAGGGGGCTGCGAAGAACTGACAGCTACTCAGGCTGCCGTATTCGACACATTGTTCGCCACCAGCACCAAGAACGACACGCCAGAACTGTCACCTAGCCCGTTCGACCGGGATCGTGATGGACTGGTGATCGGAGAAGGCGCCGGCACTTTGATTCTGGAAGAACTGGAAAAGGCACTCGAACGAGGCGCCACCATTCATGCCGAACTGGTCGGATTTGCCAGCAACAGTGACGGCAAACATGTCACTCAGCCACGCCCCGAGACCATGGAAAAAGCGATACGCATGGCTTTACTGGATGCGGGAATAGAAGCCGAACAGATTGGTTACATCAGTGCTCATGGCTCTGCCACCGATCGAGGCGATATTGCAGAAAGCCTGGCAACACATGCTGTCTTTGGCGAGCAGACGCCCATCAGCGCTCTGAAGAGCTTCATGGGGCATAGTCTGGGCGCCTGTGGGGGACTGGAAGCCTGGGTAGCCTTGGAGATGATGAACAATAATTGGTTTCATGCAACAGCCAATCTCAACAACATTGATCCCAAATGTGCTCCACTGGACCATATTCGCGACGAAGGCCGGTCGCTGGATTGCGAGTATATAATGACCAATAATTTCGCCTTTGGTGGAATCAATACATCGCTGATATTCAAACGCTGGAATGCATGATGTCGGGATTTATAAATACGCAATGAATGCAGTTCAACATCAAATCATTGCGTAAGTCAGAAGCATGTAATGCCTCATATGAAACCCATGCACTGCCAGTCCGGGTTCGTAATCGCCAATCACTGCTAAGCTCAAGCTACTCAAGCCAAGCAACTCAAGGAGAGACTTAATGCGAAAATTTCTGGTAACACTAACCATCGCCACCAGTATCTTGCTAGCTGCCGGCAATAGCCAGGCACGTGACAACAAGCTGATGGTACCCATTGCCGATCTAATGGCAAAGGGTCAGACACAGGACAAGCTTGACCCTGAAATACGCCTGCTTTTCGCTGGCCAATCTTATCCAGAACCCACAAGAAAATACGGCAACTTCGTCACCAACAAAAAGACAAACGCTTTCAACAAGAGTGACTCTGAAGCTTGCGACTGGGTCATGTTGTCAGCCCTGATTGCACTTCAGGACCGGGCTCGATCAGAAGGCGGCAACGCGGTAGTCAACATTGAAAGTTACTACAAGAAAGTTGTCATGGCATCGGCTACTGAATATGAATGCCATGCAGGCAATGTCATGGCAGGCGTAGCTCTGCGTGGCGATATCGTCAAATTACCCTGATTTCTGGCAAACGTCTGATTTCTGAAAGTACACCGCATGGCCAGTTACGACTGGCCATGCAGCAACTACCCGGCGGTCAGGATGCCGCTACTGCCTCATTCAAGTCTCGCCAGTTACTGAGCCAGTTATCGACCAGCGCAGGAATTTTTCTCGAACCTGCAAACTGGTCAAAACGCGGCACCGGAAGACCACAACACCCCGATATGCCTGCCGGCTGGCACGCCAGCATCAGCCACCGACAGGGACGAGTTGTAGCAGCCCTGGCTAATTGTCCGATCGGCATCGATCTGGAATTCTGGCAAGCTCGGCATACGACCCGTCTGAATGATCTGATCGAGTTATTACCCGAGCCTGCCATACAGCAGCAAATCAGACAATCCGGCGATCCTCAACGCAGCTTCTACAAGGCCTATACATTACATGAAGCCTTGTACAAACTAGCCTCCGCCAATGGCCAGCCTGTCGAAGGTTTGTTCCAGACTCGTATCGCGGATATTCAGCCCCTCGGCAAGCACTTCGCCTGGCAGTGGGAAGACCCACAGTGGTCGCTCTCGATTGTTGCCAGTGAAGATGTAAGTATGGAGCTACCCTTGATGGCCCGCCATCATCAAATTGCATTGAAGCTTGATCGTATATCCTGCCACCTGTCAGAGCAGCTTGCCCAATTACCCGCTCTCCGATCATTGCGCGTAGAGCCAACCTGTCCCCACGGATAGAAAATAGACGCTTGACCTTCCAGTAACCGGAAGGTCTAAGCTGGCCACACATTGAATAGTGGGCGGCCAGTATGGACTCGAACAAATCGTATTTAATCGACATTGAAGGCATGAGTTGCGCATCCTGCGTGAATCGTGTGGAAAAGGCTATCAAGGCCGTGCCGGGCGTTGAAGAGGCGGTAGTCAACCTCTCAGCTGAGAACGTCGTGGTCTCGGGCAACGCTGATATCACAGACCTGCTCAAGGCACTGGACGAGGTGGGCTACCCTGCCCGCTCTGAGACGGTGGAGCTGGCCATTGGCAGCATGAACTGCGCCTCGTGTGTCGGTCGTGTGGAAAAGGCTGTGAAGGCCTTGCCCGGCGTACTCGAGGCTTCTGTCAATCTGGCAACAGAAAGCGCATCTGTGACATTCTTGCCGGGCATCTCCAGTCTCAGCGAGCTGACAGCCGTTCCAACCGCGCTGGGCTACCCTGCCACGCTCAAAGGCTCGGACCATCAGGATCGAGGCAAGCTCAAAGAGTTAGAGGCTCAACAGCTTAAACACATGACGCTTATCGCAGCGGTCTTGACGCTGCCCGTGTTTGTCATCGAGATGGGCGGCCACCTGCTACCGGCGTTTCATCAGTGGGTCGCCACAAACGTCGGTACCCAGACAAGCTGGATCCTGCAGTTTGTATTAACGACCCTTGTCATGGCCTGGCCCGGTCGGCGTTTCTACATGAAGGGCATTCCAGCCTTGCTCAAGAGGTCCCCGGACATGAACAGTCTGGTGGCATTGGGCAGTCTGGCGGCCTGGAGTTATTCGGTAGTTGCCACCTTTTTGCCCAGCCTGTTGCCAGCAGAATCCAGAGCCGTCTATTTTGAGGCAGCAGCCGTTATCGTGACGCTGATACTGTTGGGCCGCTTTCTGGAAGCACGAGCCAAGGGGCGTACCGGTCAAGCCATACAGGCTCTGCTCGGACTGCAAGCCAAGTCAGCTCATGTGGAACGCGATGGCCTCGTCAGCGAGATCTCCATCGACGACATCATCGAGGGTGACATCATTCATGTTCGTCCCGGTGAGAAGATACCGACCGACGGCAAGGTGTCCAGTGGCCAAAGCTACGTGGATGAAAGCATGATTACCGGCGAGCCAATACCCGTCGAAAAATCCTCCGGAACCGATGTGGTGGGCGGTACTGTGAATGGCACAGGCGCACTGGTTCTCACAGCCAGTAAGGTGGGTGCCGACACCATGCTTTCCCAGATAGTTCGTATGGTCGAACAAGCCCAGGGGGCAAAGCTGCCTATTCAGGATCTGGTTAATAGAATTACCGGCTGGTTTGTTCCTGCGGTGCTCACGATAGCTTTGCTGACAACTCTGGTCTGGTTGTTTGTCGGTCCTGAACCGTCATTGACTCATGCGCTGATCGCTGGTGTCTCTGTTTTGATCATTGCCTGCCCCTGCGCCATGGGCCTGGCTGTTCCAACCTCCATCATGGTGGCGACCGGCCGAGCTGCGGAAATGGGCGTTCTGTTCCGCAAGGGAAGTGCCCTGCAGACACTACAAGGTGCAACCATCGTAGCACTCGATAAAACAGGAACCCTGACCCAGGGCAGACCGGAACTGACCGACCTGCACGTGGTTGAAGGAGTCGATGAGAGTTCGTTATTGAGTACCATTGCCGCCATTGAAGCACGCTCCGAACACCCGATTGCCCAGGCTATTGTCAGAGCTGCTCAGCAACGCAAACTAGAGCTTCCGACAGTCGATACATTTGATTCTGTGACCGGTATGGGTGTGACTGCTCAGGTATCAGGACAAACCATAATCGTCGGTGCCGATCGCTTCATGATTGAATCGACCGTTGAACTTGGGGATCTTGAAATAGCGGGCAAGCGCTTTGCAGAGCAAGGTAAATCTCCTTTGTTTGTTGCTTTCGATGGCCAGATCAAAGCGGTATTGGCAGTCTCGGATCCAATCAAGAGCAGTACACCTGCAGCCATCAACGCGCTGCATGCCATGGGTTTGAAAGTTGCGATGATCACGGGTGACAATCAAGTTACCGCCAAAGGCATAGCGGCCCAGCTTGGTATCGATGAGGTGGTTGCCGAAGTATTGCCCGCCGGTAAAGTGAAGGCTATCGAAGCACTCTCAGCAGCACATGGCAAAGTGGCCTTTGTTGGTGACGGCATCAATGACGCACCAGCCCTCGCCGCTGCAGATATAGGCCTGGCCATTGGCACCGGTACTGATGTCGCCATCGAAAGTGCTGATGTTGTGCTGATGTCTGGAGATCTGCGAGGAGTAATCAATGCTATCGATCTGAGTCAGCGCACCATGACAAACATTCGCCAGAATCTTGTCTGGGCCTTCGGCTACAACGTCTTGCTGATCCCGGTTGCGGCAGGAGCGCTGTATCCGATCAACCAGATGACGCTGTCACCGATGTTGGCAGCTATTGCAATGACACTGTCCAGTGTCTTCGTCCTTGCCAATGCCCTGCGTTTACGCTGGGTTAAACCGCCCATGCAGGAGCCTCAGGATCATTCTGAACCTGCCATCACACTACAAACAGCTCATTAGGAGGATCACACGATGAATATTGGAAGCGCATCAAAACAGTCGTCGATACCATCTAAAACCATTCGCTACTATGAAGATGTCGGGCTTATCAAACCACTCAGAGACACCAATGGTTATCGTGATTTTAACGAACAGGATGTCCACAAGCTCAACTTTTTAGGGCGTGCTCGGGCTCTGGGCTTCACTATCGAAGATTGTCGTGGCCTCCTGGGACTCTGGGAAGACCATTCACGAGCCAGTGCTGATGTGAAAGAAATTGCTCGAGGGCACTTGAGCCTTATCGATGCAAAAATAAAGGATCTGAGTGGCATGCGAGATACGCTCAGTCACCTGGTGGACACCTGCAATGGCGATGAACGTCCCGGTTGTCCCATCATAGAAAAACTGGCTGGCAATGGCCTCTGATCTAGTGATCTGAGTTGCAATAGAGGCGGACACAAAAAAGCCCGGACACCTGTAGAAGGTGGCCGGGCTTTTAGCTAACCGAATCGCTAAATCTAATCTAGCGACGCAGCTTCTTGATGAACTGCAGCTGGGCAGATGCTTCAGCCAACTTGGCCTGAACAGCCTGGAAGTCAATTTCACCAGGTTGGGCGCCAGCTAGTGCAGCTTCAGCTTCTTCCTTGGCTTTCAATGCAGATGCCTCATCCAGCTCCTCAGCACGCAAAGCAGTATCAGCCATGATCGTTACGATATGTGGCTGTACTTCCATGATGCCGCCAGAAACATAGATATCCAGCTCTTCACCGTCATCAACAGGCTTTACCCGAATTTCACCCGGTTTGATACGAGTGATAAACGGTGCATGACCGGGCGCAATACCAACCTCACCCATCTGCGCCGAGGCGCTGACCAGTTTGGCTTCGCCACTCCAGATCTCTTTCTCAGCACTGACAATCTCAACTTTGAGAGAGGAGGCCACGATTATGCTGCAGCCTTGCTGTTGAATTTCTCAAGAACTTCTTCGATCGTGCCCTGCATGTAG
The DNA here is from genome assembly GCF_002215215.1 of Granulosicoccus antarcticus IMCC3135. Lineage (NCBI taxonomy): Bacteria > Pseudomonadati > Pseudomonadota > Gammaproteobacteria > Chromatiales > Granulosicoccaceae > Granulosicoccus > Granulosicoccus antarcticus. The sequence goes on from NZ_CP018632.1 coordinate 7,755,602, forward strand.
AACGCCTGCTCTGGCAAGTGATCGTATTCGCCGGCAACGATGCCGTTGAAAGCACGAATCGTATCTTTCAAAGATACATACTTGCCTGGTGAACCTGTAAATACTTCTGCCACGAAGAATGGCTGAGACAGGTAGCGCTGCACTTTACGTGCACGAGAAACAACCAGCTTGTCTTCTTCAGACAGCTCGTCCATTCCCAGAATTGCGATGATGTCACGCAGTTCCTTATAACGCTGCAAAGTGTTCTGAACGCTACGAGCACAGTTGTAGTGTTCTTCACCAACGACCAGAGGATCCAGCTGACGAGACGTGGAATCCAATGGATCCACCGCCGGATAAATACCCAGCTCAGCAATGTTTCGAGACAGTACAACTGTTGCATCAAGGTGAGCAAAGGTTGTTGCTGGCGATGGATCGGTCAAATCATCTGCAGGTACGTATACCGCCTGGATTGAAGTGATTGAACCAGTCTTGGTAGAAGTGATGCGTTCCTGCAATGCACCCATTTCTTGCGCAAGTGTTGGCTGATAACCTACCGCAGAAGGCATACGACCCAACAGTGCTGATACTTCTGTTCCAGCCAGTGTGTAACGGTAGATGTTATCGATAAACATCAGTACGTCACGACCTTCGTCACGGAAGAATTCAGCCATGGTCAAACCTGTCAAAGCAACGCGCAGACGGTTGCCCGGAGGCTCGTTCATCTGACCGTATACCAGTGATACCTTGTCCAGTACGTTGGAATCCTTCATCTCGTGGTAGAAGTCATTACCTTCACGAGTTCGCTCACCTACACCGGCAAACACTGAGAATCCAGAGTGCTCGGCAGCGATGTTACGAATCAGCTCCATCATGTTTACGGTCTTGCCTACACCCGCACCACCAAACAAGCCAACCTTACCGCCTTTGGCGAACGGGCATAGCAGGTCGATAACCTTGATGCCTGTTTCCAGCAATTCAGTAGATCCAGATTGTTCCGCATAAGTAGGCGGCTCTCTGTGGATAGGCATGCGGTCCTCAGTTGCAATTGGGCCAGCTTCGTCGATCGGCTGTCCAAGAACATTCATGATGCGACCCAGTGTAGCTTCGCCAACTGGCACGGAGATAGGTGCGCCAGTGTTGCTGACTACCAAGCCTCGCTTGAGACCATCCGATGTACCCATTGCAATCGTTCGCACAATGCCGTCGCCCAACTGACCCTGTACTTCCAGTACGGTCGCGTTGTTGGCAACTTCAAGTGCATCATAGATTTTCGGTACGGCATTACGCGGAAATTCGACGTCGATAACCGCGCCGATGATTTCCACAATTTTTCCTGTACTCATGCTTGTGTCCCGCCTGTAATTTGTTCTGTAGTCGGATCTAGACAGCCGCAGCGCCGCCGACGATCTCGGAAATCTCTTGAGTAATAGCAGCCTGACGAGCCTTGTTGTAGACAAGTTGCAAGTCGTCTATCAACTCACCAGCATTATCCGAAGCACTCTTCATGGCGATCATACGAGCTGCCATTTCACAGGCTACGTTTTCAACAACCGCTTGATAGACCAGTGATTCCATATAACGCTCCATCACGTGATCCAACACTTCGTTTGCATCGGGCTCATAGATATAATCCCAGCCGTAGTTTGCGTTGCTTTCCATCGTAGCGACCGCAGGTAAAAGCTGAGTTACTGACGGTGACTGAGTCATGGTGTTAACAAATTCGTTTTCCACTATGAACAGTCTGTCGATTTCACCCGCATCGTACTTGTCCAGCATGATGCGTATGGCACCGAGCAAAGTCTTCAGTTCAGGTGCATCACCCAAATCGATGGTGCTGCCGACAATATTGCCGCCAATGTTGCGAAAAAAGCTCTGTGCTTTTTTGCCAATGGTGCAAATGTCGATTCCTATGTCTTGTTCGTTCCACTCATTCATGGAATTCACAGCAGCCTTGAATATATTGGTGTTCAAACCGCCGCACAATCCGCGGTCGGTAGAAACAATAATATAACCAACTCGCTTTGGCTCAGGACGTTCTGTCAAGTACGGGTGCTTGTACTCGACGTTCGCTGACGCAATATGACCGACAACTGTCCTGAGCTTTAACGAGTAAGGCCGGTTCGCACGCATGCGATCCTGGGCCTTGCGCATTTTTGACGCAGCAACCATTTCCATGGCTTTTGTGATCTTCTGAGTATTTTGAATACTCTTGATCTGCGTGCGTATCTCTTTACCGGAAGCCATGAGTGCTTACCAGCTTCCGTTAGCCTTGAAAGCGTCCAGACCTTTTCTGAAAGCTGCCTGGATATCATCATTCCAGTCGCCAGACTCATTCACCTGGTCAAGGAGATCCTTAAGGTTCGAACGGAAGTTATCATGCATGGCTTCTTCGAAATCAACGATCTTGTTGACTGGAACATCATCAAGATAGCCTTCGTTTGCAGCAAACAATGAAACACCCATCTCACCGATAGACAGAGGCGCATATTGCTTCTGCTTCATCAGCTCGGTTACTCGCTGTCCACGCTCGATCTGCTTACGTGTAGTTTCATCAAGATCTGATGCGAACTGTGCGAATGCCGCCAATTCACGGTATTGCGCAAGTGCCAGACGAACACCACCACCCAGTTTCTTGATGATCTTGGTCTGCGCTGCACCACCAACTCGTGATACTGACAGACCAGCGTTGATCGCTGGACGAATACCCGCGTTGAACAGATCCGTTTCGAGGAAGATCTGACCATCGGTGATTGAAATAACGTTTGTCGGTACGAAAGCAGATACGTCACCGGCTTGAGTTTCGATGATCGGCAGAGCCGTCAGTGAACCTGTCTTGCCTTTGACTGCACCGTTGGTGAACTTCTCTACATATTCAGCGTTAACTCGTGATGCACGTTCCAGCAGACGAGAATGCAGGTAGAAAACATCACCAGGATAAGCTTCACGACCTGGCGGACGACGCAACAACAGGGATACCTGACGGTAGGCCCAGGCTTGCTTGGTCAGATCGTCATATACGATCAGTGCATCTTCGCCGCGATCGCGGAAGTATTCACCCATGGTGCAACCAGCATATGGCGCGATGAACTGCATGGCTGCAGAGTCGGCAGCGCCGGCCGCAACAATGATTGTATTCTCGAGAGCACCGTGCTCTTCAAGTTTTGCAACAACATTGGCAATCGTGGATTGCTTCTGTCCGATAGCCACGTAGACACATTTGATGCCTGTGCCTTTCTGGTTAATGATGGCATCGATTGCAACAGCAGTCTTACCTGTCTGACGGTCACCGATGATCAGTTCGCGCTGACCACGACCTACTGGCACCATCGCATCAATCGCTTTCAAACCAGTTTGTACCGGCTCATCAACAGATTGACGTTCGATTACACCAGGAGCGATTTTTTCAATAGGTGACGTTTGTGTAGCGTTGATCGGGCCTTTGCCATCAATTGGCTCACCCAGTGCATTTACAACACGTCCAAGCAGTTCTGTTCCGATCGGCACTTCAAGTACCTTTCCAGTACAACGAACCTTGTCGCCTTCTGTCAGATTTTCGTAGTTACCTAAAACAACCGCACCGACAGAGTCGCGCTCGAGGTTCAACGCCAGTCCGAAGAGGCCGTCGTCGAAAGCAATCATTTCGCCAGACAGTGCATCCGTAAGGCCGTGTATTCGTACAATACCGTCATTCAAACTGACGATTGTGCCTTCAGTTCGTACGTTGGCAGCTGTATCGGTAGTACCGATTTTCTCCCGGATCAGGTCACTGATCTCGGATGGATTCAGTTGTTGCATGGGTCTATTTAATCTCTTGAAATCTGCAGGGTCGGGTCAGTAAACGCTTCTAGCCGGTCTCCCCGGCCAGAGTGCATTCAGCTGGCGACGGATTGTTCCAGTGCTGCTAGACGGCCGCGAATGGATCCGTCGATGACCAGGTCGCCAGTACGTATAATCGCACCGCCAATCAGATCTGGGTCAACCTCGCTGGTTATCTTGACTTTACATGAGAGCCTTTTGCCCAGCGCTTCCACAATGCTAGAGGACTGCTCTTCGGTAAGTGCATAAGCACTTACTACATGAGCTTCCTCTTCACCCTGGGCTTCGCGCCGGAGCTGCTCGAATTGTTTAAACATATCCGGCAATGAAGCCAGTCGATCATTTTCTGCAAGCAGCTTCAGCAAACTGAGGCTGTCGCTGTCAAGTCCATCAGACACCGACGCAATAAGATCAGCTTTTGCCTGAGCAGTAATGCCAGGCTCAGCCAGTCTTGTACGTATAGCCTCGTCTTGAACAACCGAGGCCCAGTAGCCGAGGCGGCCAGACCATTGGTCGTAGCCACCACGCTCTGAAGCCAGCTCGAAAATGGCTCGCGCATAAGGTCTTGCTGTTGTCGATTCGGATGCCATGTTTCGTACCTGCCTATCGTTGCCGCTGTTCTGTGACGCTATTTTGTGCTACCCGGTTTTTCAATCAAACTCCCCGAGTCGCGATTCTTTAGTGCCTGCGCTGTTATATCAGCTGATCTAGATCTGCTTAACGAGGTCGTCGATGACCGCGTTGTGCTTGTTCTGATCGACTTCACTCCCAAGAATTCGTCTTGCTCCTTCAACAGCCAGCAAGCCGACCTGCTTACGCAGACCTTCTTTAACACTGACTACTTCCAAGTCGATTTCTGTCTGGGCACTTTGCTTAAGTCTCTCACCTTCGGAGCGTGCTGCATCCTTGGATGTTTCGACCATCTCACTACCGCGTTTGTGTGCTTGAGCCACTATCTCTGCTGCTTGCGCCTTGGCATCCTGAAGCAGTACAGCGATTTCAGCTTCTGCTTCTTCGCGCTTCTGGGAGCCTTTCTCAGCATCAGCCAGCCCGCCCGCTATCATCGCCTGCCTTTCTCGCAGTCCGTTGATAATAGGTGGCCAGACATACTTCATGCAGAAGAGAACGAACACGGCAAAGGAAATAGCCTGGCCGAGCAATGTCAGGTTCAGGTTCATATGCCTTGCCTCTCGTTAGTTGATTTCTCTAATCAGCCTGCGATCTGGCCGACGAAGGGGTTGGCAAATACGAAGAACAGTGCGATACCAACACCGATCATAGGGATCGCATCAAGCAGGCCGGCAACGATGAACATTTTGACCTGCAGCATAGGCACCATTTCTGGTTGACGAGCTGCACCTTCGAGAAAGCGACCACCAAGCAGCGCAAAGCCGATAGCAGTGCCAAGAGCAGCAAGGCCGATCATGATCGCAACAGCGATGGCAGTAGAGGCTACGACAGTTTCCATGAGAACTCCAAGATATTTAAAGGGTTAAAAAGTAAGAGTGGTACTGGTGAACTAAAAACTACGATTAATGATTTTCGTGCGCCATAGCCATATAAACGATGGTCAACATCATGAATATGAACGCTTGCAGGGTGATTACGAGAATATGGAAAATCGCCCAAGGCACTGACAACATCCATTGGGCCCAGAACGGCAGCAACGCAATCAGGATGAAGATGAGCTCACCGGCATACATGTTACCGAACAGTCGCAGTGCCAGAGAGATGGGCTTTGAGATCAAACTAACCCCTTCCAACAAGAGATTGACCGGTATGAGAATCGCCTGAACAACAGGATTGCTGCTGCCAAATGGCATTAGCGTGAGTTCTTTGACGAAACCCATGGGTCCTTTGACTTTGATGCTGAAGTAGATCATCAGTGCAAAGACTGAAAGAGACAGACCCATCGTGACGTTGACGTCAGTACTTGGGACAATCTTCATATAAGGAATACCTACGGCCTCACCGAGACGCGGTACGAAGTCAACCGGTATCAGATCCATGAAGTTCATCAGAAAAATCCAGACGAAAACTGTCAGCGCCAGTGGCGCAATCATGGGGTTTTTAGCGTGGAAGGTGTCGCGTACGTTAGTGTCGACAAATTCAACAACTACCTCAACGGAGGCTTGCAACAAGCCAGGCACACCGGAGGTAAAACTATCTGCAGCTTTCTTGAACAACCAGATGAAAAATGCACCCAGGACGATAGAGAAAAACATGGAGTCCAGGTTGATGGCCCAAAAGCCCATCTCTGCCGCTTCTTTGCCACTGTGGGCAATGCCTAAACCCTTCTCAGGGTGAAAACCAAGCACCAGGTTCTGCAAATGGTGCTGGATATACTCTGACGATGTAGGTGCGCTGTTGGCCATGGTTTCAATGCTTGAGTCTGGACTGGAGTCTATAACGGCTACTGAATTCTATAACTGCAACTTAATTTACTGAAAAACTTATTTAGCTCCGGCGGCTTCTTGCCTACCGACTACAAGTGGCACGATCCAATTGCAAGTCTGCACCAAAGCAAAGCCAATGAACACCGCTGGAGCGTTCAAGGGTTTCAAGTTGATAAAGACCAACGTGAACATACCAGCTGTTAGCAACATTTTACCAGCAGCACCTGCATAAAACGACCGCACGATCAGTTGTGCTGCCCTTGCTACCCGATACCTGAAGGCACGAAAAGCAAAATATGAATTCGGCAGAACGACTGTCATCCCGCCAAGGAAAGCAGCCAAAGCTACATCCTTATTCCAAAAAAAACCTGCTAACCCTACCGAAACGGCCCCAACAAGCTGCCAGATCAATATAAGTCTGATAACACGCAACCGTTGTTCAACCTGTCGCATGACTCAGTCCCGGGGTTTCTGCTATGAACGATGGCTGCATTCAGCTGCTCGTCCAACTTTGAACAGCGGCAGTATACCAGCGTTTTTTCTCTGTAAGACCGTTATCCATTCGATTGTTTATTATAGATTTTACCAATACTAACCAGCTCAGCACCTATAGTGCTCCATGATGCATCTGGTAGCTTGTACTTCGACAATCGGCAGGGAGTTATTAACTGTTTGTCGATAACGGCATGTACATCATTCAAGTGAAGGGCAGATAACCCGTTTACTGGTCAGGCGATCAAAACACTCACTTTATATGTGCAAGTATGCCCTGCAGCTCCGCCACCGAAGCGTAATTGATCTCAAGCTTGCCTCGGCCGGTCGACTTGTGCTGAATGCGTACTTTTGCACCCAGCTTCTCACCCAGCTTCTTGCTTAATCTTTCAATATCCGGATCGGCAATGGCTGCAGACTTGCGAGTCGGAGCCTCACTACCCTCCTCTGCGATCTCTCGAACCATTTTTTCCACAGCTCGCACAGTGAGCCCGTTCTTGATCACCTCCTTGGCTAGCGCATGCTGTCGATCACGCGGCGCACCGAGTATGGCCCGTGCATGGCCCATTTCCAGCTCGCCCTTGTCAACCAGCACCTTGACTTCATCATGTAACTCCAGGAGTCGCATGAGGTTGGTGACCGAAGCACGTGAACGCCCCACGGATTCGGCGACAGCCTTGTGCGTCATACCGAATTCATCACACAACCGTTCGAAGGCAGCGGCCTCTTCCAGCGGGTTGAGATCTTTGCGTTGTATGTTTTCGATGACAGACACCGCAGCTACAGATTTATCAGGCATGTCACGAATAATGGCGGGGATTTCGGCCATACCGGCCAACTGAGCCGCTCTCCAGCGACGCTCGCCAGCCACAAGCTCAAAAGCGCCCGCAAAGGGTCGCACGATAATTGGCTGAATCAACCCTTCTGCCTTGATGGAGTCTGCCAGTTCCTGCAACAACTCCTGGTCGAACAGACGTCTTGGCTGGTAACTACCACGCCGAATCTGATCAACGCCGACCATACGGAAGCGATCACTGGTACCTGCAACCGTGACATCAGGCTGTGTTGCCGCAACTTCCGACTTTTCGGTCGCTGGCACAGATGCCTTAGCGTTCGATTCCGGAGCCGAAAACATATCAACGGTAGGTTGTGATTGTCCCGACTGAGCTTTGCTTCCTGCAGTGTTTACGCTTTCAGACTGCTTGACTGCATCGGAGTTGATGTCCTGTGCCGGGCCTTGCGCAGCTGCTGGCGACTGAGCTGCCTCAACCGTCTTCTGAGTCGGCTCATCAACAGGTGCGACCGGCTTTTGTGCAGGTTCTGACTGATTTGCCGGCGACTCTGTGGGCTTGCTGGCTCTTTCGCGACTGGAACCACCTAACAAGGCATCCAGATTGCGGCCCATGCGGGGTCGTTTAGCCATCGGCAGATTCGGTATCAGGTGTCACAGTCGGTGGAATGTTGGCCGATTGCACAGAGTCTTTGTGTTTTTCGTCCTGCTCGCCTGCATTCCCGGACTGATCGGGCATGCCGATATCCAGATGCTCGGCGTCAGCAAGCGGTGCTTCAACAACATCACCATCGACCGGCTTCTGAGGCGACTCCTGGTGCTCAGCAGCAGGCAATTCCGCGGCGGAGTCAACAACCGGCTCGCCTTCTGATGCTTCTGATGCTTCCAGTACTTCCGCTGGATCTACAACTGCTGCCGCAACAGGCTCAGCAGCGGCAGCCTTCGCTGCCCGACTTAACTGGCGCAGTATTTCACCAGCCAGCGCCAGGTAGGCCAGAGCGCCACGCGAGGTACGGTCGTACTGCATGATGGAAATACCGTGGCTCGGCGCCTCGGCCAGCCGCACGTTACGTGGCACGACCGTGCGAAAAACCTGATCGCCAAAATGCTGAATCAACTGTGCAGACACCTCGATACCCAGACGGTTGCGACCGTCGTACATGGTGCGTAGCAAACCTTCGATAGCCAGATCCGGATTAACGCTTTCACGTACTCCTTCAATGGTCTCAAGCAAGGCTGACAAACCTTCCAGCGCATAATATTCGCACTGAACAGGGACCAACACGCTGTCCGATGCGACAAATGCATTCAGTGTAAGGATGTTGAGCGAAGGTGGGCAATCAATGAGAATGAAGTCATAGTCATCTCTGACGACTTCCAGAGCCTGGTGCAGACGCTGTTCACGCTGCTCCATGTTCATCAGCTCCACCTCAGCCGCTGTCAGATCCGAATTGGCCGGCAACACATCACAGCCATTTTCAGGAGACTTCTGTGCTGCCTCCTTGACCGACATTCCGTCGACCAGCACCTCGAATATTCCGGCTTCGACTTCATACTTGTCGATACCGCAACCCATGGTTGCATTTCCCTGAGGATCCAGATCAATCAACAAGACCCGTTTCTGCATGCTGGCAAGTGCAGCAGACAGATTAACAGTCGTGGTGGTTTTTCCAACTCCGCCTTTCTGGTTGGCTACGGCGATAATTCGGCTCATTGGCGCAGTGTAATCCATTATCCGTGCTGTCGTCGGCACAGTGCGACATGTCTTGCCGAATCTGTGCCGGGAACGTCAACCTGAACAAGTTCTGACAAGGTATAAGCGGAGCCCAGGGACACTGGTAAACGTTCGGCATGACCCAGCATTACTGCGACAAGGCCATCTGGTGCACATAAAGGCTCGGCCACTTTCAGAAAGTCGACAGGCGCCGTGAAGGCTCTGGACAAGACCATATGAGCAGAATCTGTCACGTTTTCTACACGATCATGCAAAACGGTGACGTTACGCACGCCAAGTTCCATTAATGCCTGTTGCTGAAACCGTATTTTTTTGCCATTGGACTCGATCGACAAAAACCGAAGATCCGGTCGCACCAGCGCCAACGGCAATACCGGCAACCCCGCCCCAGTACCGATATCCATGACGTCGTACTGCGAATCGTCGGCAGCGCTGCTCGCTGGCAGCCAGCGACTCATGATCAGACTATCCAGCAAATGTCGATCTACCATGGTCAACGGATCACGAACCGCCGTCAGGTTGTACACCTTGTTCCATTTCGACAACAAGGCAACCAGCGACACCAGCTGCAAGCGCTGACTGGCCGGTATCTCTGGCACACCAAAGCCTGCCAGCTGCTGCAGACCACGCTCCAGAGCTTCGTTCAATTCACTTTCAGCAATCACAGGCAATTCGTCAGGAAGGTTTCAGGCACTTTTTTTCAGTGATTGTTTTTTAAGATGTACCAGCAGCAAAGAGATAGCTGCCGGTGTTACACCCGAAATGCGTGAGGCCTGGCCGATGGTGCCCGGGCGATGCTCGGTAAACTTCTGTCGCACCTCATTGGATAAACCACCAACCGTTGCGTAATCGAGCGAGTCTGACAGAACGATATCTTGTTGCGTCAGGGTCTTGTCGATGTCGGCCTGCTGGCGATCCAGATACCCGGCGTACTTGCCCTGAATCTCAACCTGATCGATGACTTGCGCAGGCAAGCTAGCCAAATCAGGTGACACGATTTCCAGTAACTGAGCCAGTCTGACTTCCGGCATCTTCAGTAAATCAGTCAATCGCCTCTCACGTGACAGGCTCAAACCGGTGTGTTCATTCAAGGCAGCAGCTTCTGGCGTGTCCTTGCGCACCCACAAACCCTGCAGAGTTGCTTTCAAGGATTCCACTGCCTCGGCCTTCTCACTGAAAGCCTGCCAACGCGAATCATTGACCAGACCCATATGGCGACCCAACTCAGTCAGCCGCAAGTCGGCATTGTCTTCACGCAGCTTCAGACGATATTCAGCACGACTGGTAAACATGCGATACGGCTCACGCGTACCACGCGTAATAAGGTCATCAATCAGAACACCAATATAGGCTTCGTCGCGACGCGGCGTCCAGGCATCCAGACCCTTGACCTGACGGGCGGCATTGAGTCCGGCAATCAATCCCTGTGCGGCCGCTTCTTCGTAGCCGGTAGTGCCATTTATCTGCCCAGCGAAATACAAACCAGCCACGGTTTTGGTCTCAAGCGAGGCTCGCAAACCACGTGGATCGAAGAAATCGTATTCGATGGCATAGCCCGGGCGGGTGATATGCGCTTTTTCAAAGCCACGCATAGATTGCACATATTCGATCTGTACATCAAATGGCAGACTGGTTGAAATGCCATTGGGATAGACCTCATGGGTGTTCAGCCCTTCTGGCTCGATGAAGACCTGATGTGAGTCCTTATCGGCGAAGCGTACAACCTTGTCCTCGATGGACGGGCAGTACCGCGGACCGACACCTTCGATGTCACCCGAAAACAAGGGTGATCGGTGCAGATTGTTCTGAATGATGTCGTGTGTACGCTGATTGGTCTCGGTTATATGACAGTGAACCTGCTCGGGGTGATCATCCACGCTGCCAAGATAGGAAAACACCGGTCGCGGAGTATCACCGGGCTGAGCCTGCAGGGTGCTGTAATCAATAGTACGACCGTCAATACGTGGCGGCGTCCCTGTCTTGAGGCGCCCAGTCTCGAATGGCATTTCTCGCAATCGGTGCGCCAGCGTCATGGCAGGTGGATCACCCGCACGCCCACCGGCATGATTAGCTTCACCGACATGGATCTTGCCGGCCAGGAAAGTACCCACAGTCATGACAACGCTTCTTGCGTGGAAATGCACACCCAGCTGAGTAATGACACCCGTGACCTGCACCTCTGCAGAGCCTGCACCAGAAACGGGCGTCAGAATAAGATCATCGACCGCTTGCTGGAACAAAGTCAGATTGGGTTGATTTTCCAGAGTTTTGCGAATTGCTACCCGATACAGCTGCCGATCAGCCTGCGCACGGGTCGCCCGTACAGCGGGGCCCTTACGCGAATTGAGCGTGCGAAAATGGATACCGGCCTGATCTGCAGCCATACCCATGGCACCACCCAGTGCATCGATTTCCCGAACCAGATGCCCTTTGCCGATACCACCGATTGCCGGGTTACAGCTCATCTGACCCAGGGTGTCTATATTATGAGTCAGCAGCAATGTGCTGGCACCGGTCCGCGCTGCCGCCAATGCGGCCTCTGTGCCGGCATGACCACCACCGACCACGATCACGTCAAAGACTGTTGGGTACTGCATGTTGATACTCGCTCGCTACAGCATGCCATTATAGAGCTATGGGCACTGATTGAAAGTGTCGGGCGTGGATAGAACCTTGCCACAGGTCGCATTGACCCCTACTTTCAGTGCCATCAACCGACTATGTAGACTCAAACCTCGCTGCCAGCCCACCGGACAGCCAATTGTGACCCTACACTGCCTTCCCAGCACTGACATTACCGAGCTTCCAGCTACCGTGTCCAACTCCACAGAAAATCCTGAAACCCAGACAACTGCACCTGCAGAAAAATCTGCCTGGAAAACGCTTTCTGGCTTGTTGCCATTCATGGCACCTTACCGAGGCCGAGTCATCCTGGCAGGTTCGGCACTGCTGGTGGCCGCAGCGGCAACGCTCACCATACCGACAGCTTTCAGATTTCTGATTGATCGTGGCTTCAGCCTACCGGCAAACGTGGCCACGGATGCCTCTGCAAGCGCCACTGCAATGGCAGACTCGGGAATTGCGGCAGGGCAAGTGAACAGTGTTTTTCTGGGTTTGTTCGCGGTTGCATTGATACTCGCACTGGCAACGGCCCTTCGCTATTACTGCGTCTCCTGGCTGGGTGATCGCATCACAGCAGATTTGCGACAGGCCGTTTACTCCCAGGTACTTCGACAAGACCCGGTGTTCTTTGAAACACTGCGTACCGGTGAGGTGCAATCACGACTGTCCAGCGACACGACACTGATCCAGTCCCTGATCGGCTCCAGCATTTCACTGGGCCTGCGTAATTCCTTACTCTTTGTCGGCGCTCTGGGTTTGATGATCTGGACCAGCCCGCATCTGGCCAGCATCATCGTCGGACTGCTGGTCCTGGTGGTCGTCCCCATCATGGTTTTCGGACGCCGTGTACGCAAACTCTCCAAAGACAGTCAGGATAAGCTGGCCGATACCGGTGCACTTGCCAATGAAACCCTCAATGCCATGTCCACGGTACAAAGCTATGTCCGTGAAAACATGGAAAGTGATCGCTATTCTCAGGCCACCAATGCCGCCTTTGATAGCGCCATTCGTCGTAACCGTAATCGCTCCTATCTGACAGCCCTGGCGATTACGCTGATCTTTGGCATTATCGTATTCGTGCTGTGGCTCGGTGCGCAGGCAGTTATTGATGGCCGTATGTCACCCGGTTTGCTGACTCAATTCATGCTCTATGCCGCTTTGGTAGCAGGCTCTACCGGCGCACTGGCTGAAGTTCTGGGCGATGTTCAACGTGCCGCTGGTGCCACCGAACGACTGCTGGAACTACTGCATGCGCAACCTGCCATTGCCTCGGGCAAGCAATCTCTTGTCGCAAGCAGCACGGCTGATGTGGCAGGCCTTGGTGCGCGAGTGGACTTCAACAACGTCAATTTCAGCTACCCCAGTCGCCCTGGCGAGCAGGCCCTGGAAGAACTGAGCTTCACGATCGAACCTGGGCAGACCGTTGCCTTGGTTGGACCATCAGGCGCTGGCAAAACGACGGTCCTGCAATTGTTATTGCGATTTTATGATCCGCGCTCTGGCAGCATCTCGCTCGACAATAGTGCCATCGACTCTTTGAAGTTGAACGAACTACGCGAAGCCATCGGCTTCGTCTCCCAGGACAGCGTCGTGTTCTCGGACGATGTCTATGCCAATCTGCGCTACGGCAAGCCGGACGCCACCGATGAGGAAGTTCGCCAGGCTGCCAGTGATGCTCAGGCTCTGGATTTCATCGAACGTCTGCCCGATGGGTTCAACACCTACCTGGGTGAAAAAGGCGTGCGTCTGTCTGGCGGGCAACGCCAACGCTTGTCCATTGCCCGAGCCTTGCTCAAGAATCCGCCACTGCTGCTATTGGATGAGGCAACCAGTGCCCTGGATGCTGAAAGTGAACGCAAGGTTCAAATGGCATTGGAGCGTGCCATGAGTGGTCGCACCACACTGGTTATCGCGCACCGACTAGCCACGATCGTCAATGCTGATCGAATTCTGGTCATGGACGAAGGCCGGATCATCGAGTCCGGCAATCATCAGGAATTGCTGGCCGGCAATGGCCTGTACGCAAAGCTTGCATCCATGCAATTCAATGCAGCAGAATTTCACCCTGCCGTCGAAGCCGTGAGGGTCGCCAATTCGCCATGCTGACACTGATTGACTGATGCCAGAATCGCCCGGTCTACCGCTACGGTTGCCGCCTTCGACGATGAGGCAAGCAAAGAAACAACTCTCAGGAATGTCAGAAGCCAGCTTGATCGTGAATTGACTGCAGTTTCTTGAGTTTTTGAATCCAATGAATCATAATGATAATCATTAGCATTTGAGTGTCACAGTGCTGATACCACCTAATAGAGACTCATCATCATGTTCATAGCCATGAATCGGTTCAAGATTCGTCCCGGTAGTGAAAAAGCCTTTGAAGCCATTTGGGAATCTCGGGATTCTCACCTGAATGAAGTTCCGGGGTTTAAGGAGTTTCATTTGTTGCGCGGCCCCGAAGCTGAAGACTACACACTCTATTCCTCACACACCGTCTGGCGTTCGAAGGAAAGTTTCGATGCCTGGACACATTCCGAGGCATTCAAAAAAGCTCATAAAGGTGCTGGTAGCCATGGAGATGTCTATTTAGAGCATCCGCAGTTTGAGGGATTTGAAGTCGTGCAGGCATCAAGCCGCGCTGAAAGCACGGCTTAGCTAAAGAATCGTGGAATCGACTTGGAGCAATGTAGCTCCGAGCCGATGAAAAAGCTCTGAATTTCAGCCTATTTGGTCAAGATGAGCTTTTCATTACGCGTGATACGCAATACGTATTCCGCTCCCTGATGCTTGATTCGCAAAGTACGCCTCCCACCTAACAAGTCGACAGCCTTGATACTGTCGTTGACAGACAGGCTCTGCCCGTCGCCAGGCTCCTCGATTGCGGGAACGATTTGACCGACGCTGGATCTGGATAGTTTGCTGATCACATTAACTCTCATCGCTTCTGGACTTGCTAAGATCCTCTGGTTTCACACAAGGCTGAAAACAGATTGCGAAGCCCACTCCGGGAAAACTGCCTGATGGCTCTGGATTCATCTTACTACAAACAATAATGATTCTCATTAAGATTTGATGGCAAAATACCCGTCTTCACGTTTCAATACATCACACTCAGCCCGTTACAACCATCAATCTCTCCGAGCGATGCGGATGAGCCAGTACGCTGGCTTCCACATCAAACACGGATCTGAGGTGGGCAGCGGTCAGAATGTCTTCAGGCAGACCAATTGCCTCTAAACAGCCATCCTTGAGCAAGGCAATTCGATCAGCGTAGAGTGCTGCCAGATTCAAATCATGCAGTATGGCCAGCACCCCGATACGTAACGTTCTCGCCAGCTGCCTGGCAAGCGTCAACACCAGATGTTGGTGAGTGATGTCCAGAGCCGCCGTAGGTTCATCGAGCAGTAGATAACAATCTGTTGGAGGTGTCCTGCCAATCTGCGCCAGCACACGTGCCAGATGCACTCGTTGACGCTCCCCGCCTGACAGATCCATATAATGTTGATTGGCCAGTAAATCTACGCCGACAATTTGCATGGCCCATGCAACAAGCTCTTGATTGAAACTCTCACTACAGCCGCGATGCGGACTACGTCCCATCATCACAACATCACTCACCCTGAAGTTGAAGGCCAGCATGCTTTCTTGCGGTAGAACCGCACGATGCAAGGCAAGCGTACCGACATCCATATCTCGAATATCGGTATTTCCAATCAGAACTCGTCCCTCATGGCACTGTAACTCACCCGTCAACAACTTCAATACCGACGACTTGCCTGCCCCATTGGGCCCCAGTACAGCCAGAACCTCACCTGGATGCAGAGTCAGAGAAACCTTGTTCACACGTGGTATCACCCGGCCCCGAAGAAACATCTGCTCAGCATTGATCATGCTGCCACACTGCCTTGATTGCGAAACCTGATTAAAAGCCAGAGAAAAAATGGCCCACCGACCAGTGCCGTAACAATTCCGATTGGCAGCTCACTGGGCGCAACCACAGTGCGGGCAAATAAATCTGCCAGCAACAACAGGATCGCTCCTGCCAGAGCCGAGGCTGGCAGAAGCTGGCGATGATCAGGCCCAACGAGCAGGCGTATCAGATGAGGCGTCACCAAGCCTAGAAAACCGATAATACCCGATACGGATACCGCAGCTCCGACACCAAGGGCAACCAGCACTATCAGACGGCGCTTTACTCTTTCCAGATCAAAACCCAGATGCATCGCTTCGGACTCCCCCAACAATATGGCATTGAGCGCACGCGCCTGAGTCGGAATCAACATGATGGACAACAGCATGAGAACGGCAGCCACACCCAGCTTGGACCATGTCGCTCCACCAAGGCTACCCATCGTCCAGAAAGTCAATGTACGTAATTGAAAATCATCTGACAAGTAAGTCAGCAAGCCGGTGCCTGCACCACTTAGTGCACCTATCGCAATGCCTGCCAATAGCAAGGTTGCAACAGGCACACCTCTTTCAGATTGGGCCAATCGATAAACAATCAACGTTGTTACTACACCGCCTATAAAGGCTGCCAATGGCAACAAATAGAGGCCCAGCAATTGCGCCAGTGGTTGGAGAATGCCCTGACTCAGCACAATGACGGACACTGCGCCCAATGCCGCCCCACTGGAAACTCCCACCAGCGCAGGATCCGCGAGCGGGTTGCGAAACAAACCCTGCAGAGCTGCACCACAGACGGCAAGGCTGCCACCTACCAGCAATCCCATCAAGACTCTTGGCAGTCGAATATTTTGTACAACCGCTGCTTCGGTTGATGTGAATTCCATATCAAGCGGCAGTCCGGCGCCACTGAGCAAGACCCCTACAACCTTGTGCATGGGTACAGGCACTGCACCGACCGCCAGCGCAAGCACCACCACTACCAGCAATGTCAGTACCAGTACCGGTAGCAGTAGTCGATGCAACAAGGTGCCTGAATGACTACTCATTCTGTTGCTGAAAATCTGCTTCGAATAGTTTATGCGCCAGCAGCTCCATAGCCTCGACTGTGCGAGGTCCAAAGCCCAGAAACTGTAGAGCATCCATGACAATGATACGGAGATTCTCGCCAGCAGGAGTCAATGCAACCCCTGGTAAAGCTAACGTCGCATTGACGATATCAGCAGTATCATTATCGTCACCATGATTAACCACAATCAGGAATTCAGGTGCTGCCTCAATCAATGCTTCAGCATTAACGGGTTTATATCCCTGGTAGTCGCCCAGAGCGTTGCGAGCTCCTGACAGAGTGATCATCGCGTGCGCGGAAGTATCATTGCCCGCCGCCATGGATGAACCCACATCGGTTCCCAGCAAAAACGCCACACCAGGGGACTGGCGTCCGGCGATACTGGCCTGAAGTTTCGCAGCGTCAGATTTCATGGTTGTAATCAGTTTGTTTGCCGCATCCATCTTACCGAGCAGATTCCCAACACCTTCGATTCGGGCATAGACACCTTCCAGTGAGTAATCACGTGGAAATGACTCCATTCTCAAACCAGAGTCTTGCAGCTGTTGCAAGACTTCAGGTGGACCCGCATCTGCGGTGAGCAACACGACATCAGGGGCCAATGCCAGAATACCTTCTGCTGACAGTGCTCTTTGATACCCGACTTGCGCAATTTCCAAAGCTTCTACCGGCCATTGACTAGTGGTATCCACACCGACCAGCCTCTCTTCAAGATTCAACGCATAGATTATTTCTGTCAATGAGCCAGCCGCAGAAACGATTCGCTGCGGTTGCTCTGCATGACTAATCGACAGCGTTCCAAAAAAGATAAAAAAGCACGGGGTCAGAACAACGCGCGTTGCGTGGAAAACTCTCTTGTAAGTCATTATTTTGGCCTTGCCACGGTTGAATCCATGAACTGTTTGTTGCGCCGCCTCGAAGCTGCCACGCACAAGCATCTATGCAAGACAGCACGGCACCACCTTTGAATACCTCGCAAACTCTGAAAACAATACAATTCTGTCACGGCACTCTGAATTGACATATTCAAACGACTATCCGCTTTATTCACTGTCGAAAATACGGTCGGTGAAGCTAACTCGTCTTCAATGAACATCAGATTGCTCATAACTGGAATAGACAAACTGTCATGCTCACAACCTGATCGTCCCAGGTAAAGAAAAAAATCATCGTCCAGGACAGCGAACGTTGAATCGCTCACCGCCGATTCAACGTTCGTATTGAACGCAACATGCCTCCCGGTAGAGTCAGAGCAGATATTATCCACTCCCGACATGCAGGTTTGTGCCTCTGTATGCTCTGATTCCAGGTAGCTCATGATATTTCTCCCCATTGCCTGTAGAGATCAATCCATAGGAGCATAGCGAAACGTCAACGCACCACTCGTGCCTGCCGCATCGTAGTAACTGAGAATCTGGAGCTTGTACTTTGTCTCTCCGGTATCAACACCGTATACACGGTAATTAGGCCAGATGCGGTTATTTCCTTCCAGGCTATAGGCATACCAACTACTTTCCTCAAAGACACCACCAGACTCATCCGTAAACCAGGTTGGCACTGCAGATGCTGTGTCAAACTCTTCCTGTGCGACTGTTGTTAATGGTCCAAAAACAGCACCCTCTATTCCAGCACCCCGTATATCACCACCATTGACCCAGGCATTCCAGCTTCGTCCGCCACCTGTCACCTCGAACTGTATGTCCCAGGTATCTGCAGAATCTTCACAAGCAACTTGCATGAGTTGATCAAAATCATAGCAAACTGAACCATCATCACTACCAATAACAGCTGTCCAAACCACCGGCGCTGCACTGAATGTACTCTCGCCTTGTGCCTGAACGAACATCTCCACACTGATTTGTTTCTCTGCCATCACAATGTCAGTCACATGCAACTTCGCATAACTTTCACCTGATGAGCTTCTTACTATGTACCAGGCTTCGGTGTTCGCATTGACACTGTGAACGGATGGGTCATACAACCACCAATTAGCTGACTGGTCCAGACCATCACTGCCTAATGCAGCTGTGTGACTATCTGAAGAGAATGCAAGCGTACTACTATCTACAGCTCTCTCCAATGCCGATATTTCTGATTCTGCTGAAGCTGCCGTGAATACAGTCACGTCAGGCTCACCCTGATCATCATAAAAACCCAATTGCGCATCAATTACAGCGGCTTCAGATGTACCTGGCCCCGAGGCTCCTCCATTGACTTTGACACCGACACGCTTGAATGCCATATGCCATTGCGTTGAATGCTCGGCTTCCTCGTCACTGAGCTCCATAACCTGAGCAGTATCAAGATTGAAATAGGTCCATTTGTTCGCAGGATCATCAGGATCCGTTCCATAACCACCGGCAGTCGCATCGATGTCAATAGTTCTGATCTCTGACTGTACTGGCAAATCACCGCCTTCATCAGTCGTATCGTTTCCACTCACGTCTTCATCAGCAGGAACGTTTCCTCCAACACCCGCACCCGCACCTTCATCGGCTGCAGGCGTATCGGTATTGTCATTACTGTCTGAACTACAACCTCCCAGAAGAGTCAGGCTGAGTGTCAACGCCGTGATCAGCGAATAGCGGTTGTATTTGTAATTCATGAGTGAAGTCCGTTGAGAGTTAAAACGAGATAGCTGAAAAACTAATGCTTGTAGCGCAGACCGGCATAAACAAAGCGCCCCTCCTTGGGCCGCAAATCACTACCACCCGATGAGGGCTCCAGATGTTCATCAAGCAGGTTTTCGATACCTGCAAACCAAGTCAGGTGCTTCCCTGCTGGTTGGGTATATTTGATATCCACCACGGTATACGCAGGTGATCTGGTTTCATTTTCCTGATCGACAAATTGTTCGCTTTGCCAACCTGCCTTTAAATTCAACGACGAGCCAAGGTCACTGAATTTTCTCTCGACACCCAGGTTTATCTGATGCTCGGGGCGCTGAGTCAGAGACAGACCCGTTTCAAGATCTTCAGCATCAAGTAGCGTATAGGCTGCATCAAGTTTCCATTGCTCACCCAGCTTGTGTACAACACTCACATCAAAACCCTGTGTGCGTGCGGATGAAATATTGTCGTATCGATATACCTGCAATTGCTGACTATCACTGGATTCAGCATCAAGGCTGGTGGATATCAGATCCTCGAAACGATTGTGGAAGAGCGCTATCTCTGCTCGCGTGGATTCGTTCAGAGACATCTCGAAACTTGCTTGAATGCTCTCTGAGCTTTCGGGTTTCAAAGACGTATTACCAAGAACAACATAGCCATTAGAGCTATGATCAAACAAGTAGAACCGCTCTTTCAGATTAGGTACTCTGTAGCCACTACCAATTCCAAACCGTACTCGTGGATTGAGTTTCGGAGCAAAGACCGGTGTATACAGAACGTTGATCTTGGGAGCCAGATGGCTTCCAAAATCACTATCATTCTGATATCGCAAGCCAGGCACCAACTCCCACCGATCCCCAACGAATATATCGTTCTGGAAAAACAATTCGATATTGTCCTGTTCGGCACCGGGCGTTATTTCATCGATCTGTATGATTTCACTAGCAGCTGAACGCTCCTGTCGTTGCTCAAGTTGTCTCTTGATACCAACAGCACCCATCGTCAACATCTGACTCTCTGATATTGGCCAGTCAAATTGCAATTCTGCCTGGAGAGTATCAATCTCGGCGATGCGTCGTTGATCAACGACAGGCGTGAGGACAACATCCTGCTCGGTAATATCCGAGAATTTTTCACTCAGAATAAAACCCTTCAGATTTTTGCCCTCACCAAATTGATGCTCCCATGACAAAGTCTGATTGAATCGAGTTGCCTGCTCGATATCCAGCTTCTCGATATCACCTTGTCCCGGAGCAAAGGTACTGAAGTTACGGTCCGTATCTTCGTCATACCAGGATGTGCTGTATGTGAAGGTGCTCCTGTCAGTTGGCAGGTATGATATTTCGGCAACAACGTTCAGTTTGCTGCCACGGCCACCATCAAAAGAGTAGGTATCCGGATCAAGATCGTAGCCGTCGGAATCACGTATATCGGCCATAAGGGAGGCTTTGTAATGGCTCCCAACTCTGCTTGCAGAGGCATTCACATGCCGCCGGCCCAATACGCCATCACCTTCCAGTTTTTTGTCACCAAAAGAACCGGTATCAATCTGCAGCTCGTAACTGGCAGGCCCTTGAGGCTCACGAGTGATGACATTCACCACTCCCCCCATCGCGGAACTCCCATAAAGCGCAGACAATGCGCCTTTGACGATTTCGATACGCTCAACGTCTGCAGTTGCAATTTGAGTCAGATCGACGGTTGAACCGGTTGAAGCACTTATCGGGCGACCATTGAGCAGTACCAGTACTCGGTCAGAATTCAAACCTTGTATCCAAACTTCAGTGCCGTTCTTGCCATGAATGTCTTTCAGCAATACGCCAGGATGAAGGCGTAGCGCTTCAGACAGATCACGCGCATGGGACTGCTCGATACTCTCTCGGCTGATTACTTCCGTGCGTACGGGCACGTCCAGAAGCTTACGCTCTGTACGAGTGCCCGTTATAACCAGGGTATCCAATACCATGTCATCGGTATTGGCATACGAGGTGGGAAACGCCAGTGACAGACCAAGCAGTGGCATCCCGAACCACAGCTTGTGCATGTGAAAATCCGAGTGTATTTGCTGGCTTGCTGGTATGAAAAAACCGGCTGGCTGACATTCGGCTGCGCGCCCCACTCAGAAGGTGGAACACCAGCGCTAGTTGATGAATGAGATATTAATACAAATGAGAATCATTAGCAACAACTAAGACGAGTATAGCAACAATTCATTCTGAATCATTCTGTGAGCAAAGGGCGACATGCAAACAGTACTCAGAGCTTGTAAAATCAGCTATCCATTTCAATCGCCCATACCACGCGCTACTTTTGAACTAGTGCATGAAACCTCAGGAAGCCTTGCGCAACTGCTTGTCTTCATACATTCGCGCGTCCGCCTCTATCAAAAGAGTGTCAAGCTTGCAGCTTCTGTCATTGGCGGCACTCAGTCCGATACTGCAGCCAACGTTGTGAGCGCCAGAGGGCAGGAAGAATGCTTCAGAAAACATCTTGTTAAGGCGTTCTATTATATCGTGTACATTCCTTGCATCCGCTCCCAGAGCCACGATGACAAATTCATCGCCACCCCAGCGAATCAATGCCGAATTACCACCAATAATTTCCTTGAGTCGCTTGGCAACCGCTACCAGTATCTGATCTCCCACATCGTGGCCAAACTGATCATTGATCGCCTTAAAGCCGTTCAAATCCAGAAACAGTATTGCGCGATCCTTGATTTTTGATCGCTTCTGATCCAGCAGTTCGATGAGCTCATTGCCTCTCATCCTATTAAAAAGCCCGGTCAACTCGTCGTGATGAGCTCGATACAAAAGCTGTTGCTCAGCGTGCGCCCGTCGGTTGATATCTTCAAGTAGATCCTTCGCCAGTTTGTCGATACTACGCGATGTCATACCGATTTCATCCACCGACGAATCACCAATGGCAGAATGCAGATCACCACTGGCAATTCGATCTGCAGCTTTTGAAAGCCTCTGCATGCGTTGTCCCAACGGTCGCAAAAACAGTATCCAGCCAAGTACAACGCCCATCATCAGCGCAATTGTTGCTATCAATACGATTCTCTGGACCTCAGCAACGGGTTGGAATGCTTCAACGGCATCAATTTTCACCACTAAGCCCCAGCCAGTCTCTGGCAGCGTTTCAATGGCCAGTATGGAATCGATCGAACGGTAATCCGGTGAGTGCACAAGCTGACCTCCAGGAGACTCCAGCGACCAGTTGATAGGCAAGTTCTTGGATTTGGGCACGATTTTATTGAAAGCTGCTTTTCGTTTGAAACGCAACAAGGTAATAAACTCCGCATCACCATCTACAGTGGGCTGTGCAATATGCGCCTCACTGGTTTCGCCAAAGCCCTCGTGCGCAACGACCAGGCCAACGATCGGCTCAAGACGCATCTCTACCTGCAAGACTCCAATAATTTCACGCCTCAGATCATAGACCGGAGACACCATGCCCATCCTATGCTCACCACTATTCGCTCTGAATGCGTTACCAAAAAGTGTTTTCTGCTGAGCAATGGCCTTCGCAACAATAGCCCGATCATAGGGCTCCCAGGCAAAGCCAGCAGTCGAACCTAACACTTTGCCTTGCATATCCGAGAGCTTCAGTTCAACTACTTCGGAACCAACCGAACGCGCCTTTTCGTCGAGCCCGTCTACTAGCTGTTGTAACGGCTTATCGCTGAGCGGATCAATAGTGTCAAACCCGTTATATCGATCAATAGTGATGCCAGATACTGATGGATCACGTTGTGCCTTGTCTATTCTGGAAACCAGAGCAACAACATCCCTACCGGCAACCAGGGACTCAACATCACTTTTGTAGTTCGCCAAAGCCTCGGTGATACGCGCAGCCTCAAGCCGACGAGTATTCATCAGATCAGCTTCGATTCTTTGTGAAAGTCGCAGATTGATCGTATACAAACAGGCAGTACCGGCAACCACAACAGGGATGAGCACCACCAACAGCCAGATGGCCAGTTTGCTTTGCAATCCTAGTCTTGGGGCATCGGTCATTTTGGATTTTGTGAGCAGGGTTGGTATATCAAGACTATGGACGTTTAATACCACCTACTATCGGCTTTCCTGGCTCTTGGCTTTAGGCTTTAAGCTCTACCCTCATTCGTCGCGATCTCTAATCCATGAATAATCAGCTTTCAAATGGTATCTAATGAAATATCTATTTGCCGATGCAGAAATCTGAAAATATTCGCCCCAGTAAATCCTCGCTGTCAAAGACTCCGCTTATCTGATCCAGTGAGCGCTGCGCCAGTCGTAGCTCTTCAGCAGCAAGCTCCGGCATGCTTGATTCACGCAAGCGATACAGAGCAGCATCGGTAGCTTCACGAGCATGATAGAGAGCATCCAGATGACGACGGCGTGCACTGTAAACACCTTCAACTGCGCTGTCGTGACCGGCCAGTGATAACAAATAGGCTTTTAGTGCATCCAGCCCGTCACCTACCTTGGCAGAAATGCAAAAGCTTGCGTCGAATTGCTGCGTCAGCGAAGCAAGCGTTGTCTCATCTACCTGATCGCTCTTGTTGATAATCACAGTGCGCCTGACCGACTCGGGGAGTTCGATATCCGGTAGTGCTGGCCGTGTTGCATCGATAATCACCAATACGTGATCGGCGTTGTCCATTTGAGCCCGAGCGCGCCTGATGCCTTCAAGCTCTACTTGATCGTCGGTTGCTCTCAGACCCGCGGTGTCCACCACATGCAAGGGCACACCATCAATATTGATCTCCTCTCGCAATACATCTCGAGTCGTTCCTTCAATATCGGTAACAATGGCGGTATCGGCACCAGCCAGTGCATTCAAAAGACTGGACTTTCCTGCATTGGTCACGCCAGCAATGACAATCGTCAATCCATCACGCAAGCGTTGACCTTGTTCGGCACGTGCCAGCAAATTATCAAACTCGCTGACAAGATTCACGGCTCGCTGTTGCAGAGCGGGTTCGGCCAGAAAGTCGATATCTTCTTCGCTGAAGTCCAGCGCTGCTTCCAGCCAGACGCGCACGGCAATCAGCTCTTCCTGAATTGCACCAACGTGTGCGGAGAACTCACCACTCATCGAGCGCACGGCAGCTTTCGCCGCCGCAACACTGCTGCTGTCTATCAGGTCGCTGATAGCCTCGGCTTGCGCCAAGTCGAGTTTGTCGTTGAGAAAGGCTCTTTCTGAAAATTCGCCAGGCCGGGCGATTCGTGCGCCCAACTGCAGAACTCGCTGCATGACCATATCCAGTACCACCGGGCCACCATGACCTTGCAGTTCCAGCACATGCTCACCGGTAAATGAATGCGGTGCTTCGAAGAGCAGCGCTATCCCACGATCAAGTACCGAACTGTCATCGGCAATAAAAGGGAGATAGCAGGCTTCGCGCACTGGCAAAGCCTGCTGACAAATAGCCTGGGCTATCTGCGGGGCCAATGGCCCACTGATCCTGATAATGCCGATACCAGCGCGCCCTGCGCCACTGGCAACGGCCGTTATGGTATCGCCACTATCATTCACGAGATAAAACGACCTTCATGGTTAACTGAACGAAGACGACCTACTTTTCGTCCTTGCCTAAATCAACACCAGCGTCCTTGTCACCATCAACATCCAACTGCTTGACGTCTTCATCGTTGGCAGCGGCTTTGTCGCCCTTGCCACCCTTCTTACCCTTGCCGCCCTTGTTGTTCTTCTCACCCAGTACATGTCGAGTAATGTAGTACTGCTGGGAAATGGACAGACTGTTATTGACTACCCAATAGAGCACGAGACCCGCTGGGAAGAAGGCAAAGAAGACACCGAAAATCAATGGCAAGAACTGGAACACCTTGGCCTGGATCGGATCAACCGGAGCAGGATTCAGCTTTTGCTGGAAATACATAGTCGTCGCCATGATGACCGGCAATATGTATAACGGATCGCGCAGTGACAGATCCTGTATCCAGAGCATGAATGGCGCCTGGCGCAATTCCACACTCTCCAGCAATGTCCAGTACAAGGCAATGAAAACCGGAATCTGGATCACCATGGGCAAACAGCCGCCTAATGGATTGACCTTTTCCTTCTTGTACAACTCCATGGTGGCCTGACCCATCTTGGTCCGGTCATCGCCATGGCGTTCTTTCAAGGAGGCCAGTTTAGGTTGTAACAACTTCATTCTGGCCATCGAGCGATAGCTGGCTTCGGACAGTTTGTAGAACACTGCCTTGATGATGAAGGTGGTGAAAATGATCGCCCAACCCCAGTTACCAATCAGCCCATGAATGGTCTTGAGTAGCCAGAACAGAGGATCTGCAATGATCGTCAACCAACCAAAATCAACCGTCAGTTCCAAGTGTGGAGCGGCGGCGGCCAGCTTGTCCTGAACCTTGGGACCGATGAAAGCCTTGGAGCTGAATGTGCCTTGCCCACCTGCTGGAATGACCTGACTGCCGGAAACCATACCGATGAGGTAGTGGTTCTCTTGTGGCAGATAGCGACTGTAGGCCGTATTTTGCTCACCGACTGTGGGGATCCAGGCAGTTGCGAAATAATGCTGAATCATGGCGACCCAACCGTCGGTCACGGAAACACTCAGATTTTCATCTTCCATGTCACCGAACTTGATCTTGGTGTAAAGATCTTCTTCATTACTGACGACAGCCCCTATATAGGTATTGACGAATTGTTGCTTCTCGTCCTTGGTACCCGGCTTTCGCTTCAGCTGTCGATACTGGTTGACGGTCCAATCTGCACCGGAACCATTATCAATCACGTATTCCACACCGACTTCATAGAGGCCACGAGTGAAGGTCAGGGTTTTGGTAACGGTTATGCCATTGCCGGACTCCCAGACAAATGGCACAGTTATCGTGTCTTGACCATCTGCCAGCGCGTAACTGGACTCAGTCGTACTCATCAGTTCACGATGCGTCGGCGCAGGCTCATTGGCCTTGCCCTGTAAACCGGACTCGGCTACCAGATAGTGCAGCGGATCGTCGCTCATCAGCTGGAAGGCTGACTCTGGTAAATCGACGGATATTGGATAATCCTTCAATTCAACACCGGAGATGGTGGCACCCAATGCACTGATCTTGACGTCTAATACGTCAGTAGATACAGAGACAACGGGGATATCGGCAGCAGCAGTAGCTGCGGTTTGCGTCGCCGGCGCACCTGCAACCGCACCCGGCATGTCAGCAGCGTTGTTGGCGGAATCGCCTGTCGGCGTCCCCGTCACAGGCGTTGCTCCAGGAACAGCAGTGGAGGTTTGCACCACAGGTGCCGGCGAGTGGTAATCCTGCATCCACGTCTGATAGATAATCAGACTTAGAAAACCGAATGCGAGGTACAACAGCAGTCGTTGGGTTTCCATTAACTCTTAGATTGGTCGAATGAGGGAGAATTGGTGTGCGCGGTGCAAATACTCTCACCGTGCTCCATGGGCTGATTCTTGGGTTGCGGCACCGGATCGAAACCACCCGGATGAAATGGATGGCAACGACAAACTCGCAGCAGAGCCATCCGGCCGCCCTGTAGTGTACCGTGAGTTTCGATTGCTTCCGCAGCGTATTGCGAGCAACTAGGCACAAATCGACATCGAGGCGGCAATAAGGGGCTCACCCAGCGTCGATAAAAGGCGATGAGCCGAAGCATCAGCTAGCTTTTTTTGATTCTGTAAGGGCGCGCGACTGCGGTTGTTTTCGCAAGCCAGCTCTCATTTTCAGAAACAGGGCATCAATGGACGCGCGCAAATCAGCTGTAGAAGCCTTTGTTGCAGCATCTCGGTTCATAACCACCATTTCCAGCCCTGCCAGTGTCGACTGCTGATAGCGAAACGCTTCTCGCGCTACTCGCTTGATCTTGTTCCGATCAACTGCTCGCTTGGCTCTTTTCTTGGCAATAGCCAAGCCTAATCTGGGTGAACGCAAATCATCACGTCGAACCAGGATAGTCCAGTAGTTGTCGGAGTAGCGTTTGTTCTGCTTGAAAACCTCACTGTAGTCTCCGGCCGTCAGCAGTCTGGCTGATCGAGTGAAGCTATAGTTGGTAGCAGATTGGGAGGCCTCAACATCAGCCTCCCGATCGTTCGACAGTGAAGAGCCGCAAACTGACAGTTCGTCAGGGTGCGGCACTAACAGCCGCCTCAAGCGCTAAGGCGAGCCCTGCCCTTACGACGACGTGATGCAAGCACAGCTCGGCCACCGCGTGTAGCTTTACGTGCGCGGAAACCATGGGTGCGAGCACGTTTGATCCGGCTCGGTTGAAACGTTCTTTTCATGACGACTATACTCAATAGCAGCCACATGGCTGCGCGTGACGTTAACGAACCCCCGATAATAATGCGTCATGCTCACTGGGTCAAGGCAAGTGGCGCAAAAAATTCCACAATATTCCTTGAATGATCACGAATACTCATAAACCAGGTGCTACGGAGGGTGGGATAAGAAGTGTTTAGCGGTAGAACCGATCAATAAGAGCAACATTTTCAATGATGAATCTTGTAAATGTGATGTGAACCTTGTTTTATATCGATTCTTGAAATTATTCGGACTCGTTCTGGTCATGGATGTTATTCCAAGCAGGCACTTATTGAGTTGATCATTTTCAACCAAACACACGCAGGTGTATTTGTCATATATAGAGTCTTTCTGGCAAGGGACTCATGGCTTTCGATCTTCGTATCAAAAGGGGTCGATACTCAAGGTCGGGGCATTACCGAGTATCAAAGGTGTTTGTGATAGTCAGCGTGTTGTGCTTTTTATTGGCTACAGTAAAGGGGTCCTTCCTGCCGATAGTTCTGAATAGGGTTTGTGCTCTTCGCACTGTCGGGCTGAATTTGGCAGTGACGGAGTTTCT